>NZ_JBKFAJ010000003.1:0-393964 GCF_053345565.1 Microbacterium sp. M1A1_1b | reverse complement strand
CATCACGCCCTTCTCCGGGCCCAGCCAGCGCAGCTGCGAGTCGTGCACCATGCTCCGCCACGTGCCACCCATGTCCGCCAGCAACGCCTCAGCATCCCGCCCGATCAGCAGCTGCGCGACCGAGTGGACCGCGGTCGTCTGGACGTCGTTGCCACGGCCGATCGTGAACACGAAGGCCGTTCCCGACAGGCCGTCGTCCGAGTCGGTCCGGAGCTCCAGGAACGCGGCGGAGTAGTCCGGTTCGGGGTTCATCGCATCGGATCCGTCGTGGTCCCGCGAGGTGGGGAACCGGATGTCGCGGACGATCGCGTGGGTGATCAGGGACAAGGCACGTCCTGTCGTTCGAGTGGTGGTCGGTGATGGGGTCGCGGCGGGTCTGTACGGCGATCGCCCGTGGTCTGGGCGCGGCGGGGCGACACTCCACGTTCAGGAGTGCCGCCCCGCCGGGTGGGGTCAGCGCCCGGTCGCTGCTGCGCGACGTCGTCGCCGCCACAGGAAGAGCCCGAAGCCGGCGAACAGCAGCCCGATCGCCGCGGTGCTGGCACCGGTGATGTCGGCGCCGGTGAAGGCGAGCGATCCCGACGGCGCCGGGTAGCTCAGGCTGGCAACCACCGGCGTGGCGACGGTCGTGCCGACGCCGCTTGTCGTCCCGGTGCCGCCGGTGGTCCCGGCCCCACCAGTCGTGCCGCTGCCACCGGTCCCACCGGCGGTCCCAGTCCCACCGGCGGTCCCGGTCCCCCCGGTTCCCGCGCCTCCTGCTGCTGCCTGTGCCGCGGGGATGGTCGCGGACAGCGCAGTAGCCGCCGATGCGAGGTCGGCCTGCGACACCGAGCCGGTGCCGGACGTCAGCTCCTGCATGAGGTTCTTCGCGGTGGTCAGGGCGGACTGCAGGGCCGTGTACGCGCCGCTCTGGCTGGCACGGACCGCACTCGCCTGGGTCACCGAGGTCCGCAGGGCAGACGCGTCGACGATCGTCAGGGTCGTGGTGACGACCTTGCCGGACGCGAACGAGAACCGGAACCCGGAGTCGCCGAGCGGCTTGTCCGCCAGGAACGCCGGAGTGATCGTGTAGGTCGTGACCCCGTTCGCCGTCGAGCTGGTGGCGTCGGTCGGTCCGAGCGGTTGCACGATCGCACCCGCCGGGGTGACGTAGTTCACCGTCTGCAGGGTGTCCCCGTCCAGCGTGACCTGGAATGCGGCGGTCCCGGCCGGGGTACCGCTGGCTGCGGCGCCCCGGTCGTAGGTGCGCTTCGCCGGGGTGACCGTGGGGTCGGTCACCGCGGTGGGGCCGAACACCCGGATCTCCGAGAGCGTCGGGCCGTAGGTCTCACCGGGCAGCAGTCCGTCGACGGACAGGCGGAGCTTGCTGGTGGTGACGGTGCCGAAGCCCGAGACGACCTTCTTCGCCCCGACACCGTTCCCGCTGGTGAAGGTGGTCCACGTCGAGGTCGTCGGGTTCCACTGCTGCAAGTCGAACGCGGCGATGCGTGCGTTCGTGCCGGCGTCGGTGTACTCCGACAGGTCGACCTCGTTCAGGGTCGTGGGTGCACCGAAGTCGACGTCGATCGTCAACGGGTAGGTGGGGGCGTCGTCTGCCGCCCAGCGCGTGGTGTCGTCTCCGTCGGTCAGGTTCGACGCGGCGAGGTTCGCCCCGGCGTGCTGCGAGCTGGCGGTGACGGGCTTGTCCAGCGCCAGGTCGGTGCGGGTGTCGATGCCCTCGTCCTCGATCGGGTTCGTGTCGACCGGGTCGGTGACGGTCGCGCCCTGCTGGACCTCGGCGATGCCGATGTCCGGTGCGGTCCCGCGGTAGTTCGGCTTGCCCAGGAAGTCCGTCGTCCCGAGGTGGGCGTTGTACCGGCCCGCGTCGACGAGAGGCGACGAGGGCTGCACGGCGAACCGCGCTGCGGAGTCGAGGATCGCGTCGACGCCGGCACCCTTGGCGTAGGTCGACGGATCGTCGACGAACTGCGGGTCAGCGGTGATCGCGTTGTACCCGGTCGGTTGGTCGGAGGCGTGCTTCCCGCTGGCCTCGTAGTAGTCGTTGTTCGAGAAGACGCCCTTGTCCAGCGCTCCGGGCTGCGTGGCCCACGTCGTCGGGGTCGTGGTGGACGTGTTGTAGAACACGTTGTTCAGGAAGTAGACCCGGTCCTTCAGGACGGCGTCGTGGAATGACGCGAGCTTGGACCCGTCGTAGACGAAGACGTTGTTCGCGACGTACGTCGGCGAGTAGTTCGTCGACAGCATGTTCTTCCAGGTCACGCCGTTGTCGTTCACGCTGAGGTTGTACCGCGCGACCGAGTTGCCGCTGTTGCCCATGTAGGACATCCAGCCACCCTGGTTGTCGTGCGTGTAGTTGTACTCGTAAGTGACGTTGAAGTTGGTGAACTCCAGGTCGAGCGGCGTCGCGTCGTACTGGTTCGGCGGTCCACCGTAGATCTCGTTGTAGCGCATCACCGAGTCGGCTCCCGCCCACAGGTAGATGCCGGCGGAGACGCCGTTGTACCGCTTCAGCCAGCCGTTGCCCTCGTTGTACTCGGCCGTCAGGTTCTTCGTCCCCGCGAACTGGTAGACGCCCTGGCCGATGTCCTCGGCGTAGTTGTGCGAGATCGTGACGTCCAGGTTGTACAGGCCGCGGTCGCGGATCCAGAGCTGTTCCCATCCCTCGTGGAACTTGCCGGTGCTGTCGGTCTCACCCTGCGCGTCGCCGAACCAGTTGAAGCCGAACTGGATGGCGTTGAGTTCGACGTGGGTGAAGCGGTTCTGCTGGATCGATACGTCCTGGAAGTGGTAGCCGTTCTCGGCGTACGCGCCGTACTGCTGCGATCCGAAGATCTGGAAGTCGACACCGGCGCTGTAGATCTTGTTCCACGAGTTCGTGACGTCGATGTCGTGCACGTCGAGGTTCGTGATGGTGATCCCGTGCATGACGGTGTCCGCTGCAGCAGTGCCGGCGGGGAACTTGTCCGCGTTGATCGTCACCGACACGCCGTCCCGCACGACTGCGCCGCCGACGATGTCGGTGGAGAAGTCGTCGTCGTTCGACAGCTCCAGGTCGGTGATGGTCCAGTACTGCTGGTTCCGCAGGTTCACGGCTCCGGTCAGCCCGACGGTGTCCGGGTTCTTGGTCCCGTCGGCGTTCAGGGGGGACTGGACCTTGCCGTTGGTGGCGATGTACGGCCGCTTGGTCGAGGTGCCGTACGCGTCGATGGTGATCGGACGTCCCGCAGCGCCGGAGCCCTTGGGCCAGAGCTGCTGGTCGTTCCAGGTGTCACCGGCTTTCAGCAGGATGCGGTCTCCGGGCGCGAAGGTGGTCGCACTGACCTTGGTCAGGGACTTCCACGCGGTGGCGGGCGAGGTGCCGGCCGCGCTGTCGGAACCGGCGGTGGCGTCAACGTAGTAGTCCGTGCCTCCCAGGATGTTGGCGGCGTTGCCGGCCCAGGTGGTGGCTGCACTCGGTGTCGCCGCGTGTGCGGTCTCGGTGACCACCAGCGCGGGGCCGGTGATCGTGGCGATGGCGACCGCTGCTCCCAGGAGCAGCGTCGCGAGGGATCGGGCCGGTGGTCGGTCCGTGCGGATGGGCATGGTCGTCCCTTCGAAGGAGGTGCAGGGCAGGAGATGGGTGGTGGGTCGTCAGGAGTCGTGGGATCGCAGTGCGGCAGCGGTGGTGTCGAGCAGCCGGGCGAACCGGCGGTCGAGCAGCTGCTGCTCGATCTGGCCGCGGTAGGCGGCGAGCGCAGCCGTCCGGTCGACGCTCGTGGCGTCGAGCCGGTAGAGGACCCACCCGCCCTGGTGGGTCTGCGGGGGCAGGGTGGCGCCGACCGCCAGGGTCGGCAGGGACGCCTGTGCGTCCGGGTCGAGCCCGCTCGCAGGCAGGTCGCCGGCGTGCAGGTCGACGGTGGCGACCGTCGCTCCCGCGATGCCTTCGGCGGCGGAGGTGGCGGTCGACGGGTGCTTCGCGATGGTGGTGAGCACCTGGTCGCCGGGGGTCCCGTCGACGGTGCCGGGAACGGT
The DNA here is from genome assembly GCF_053345565.1 of Microbacterium sp. M1A1_1b. NCBI lineage: Bacteria > Bacillati > Actinomycetota > Actinomycetes > Micrococcales > Microbacteriaceae > Microbacterium > Microbacterium sp. M1A1_1b. The sequence goes on along the minus strand of NZ_JBKFAJ010000003.1, from coordinate 389,953 downwards.
CACCGTCGTGCAGTGGTACGTCGTCGCAGCTGCCGACCACGCCGACGGATCGGCGCGGAAGGCAGCAACGACCTGCGCGTCGGTGACGACGAGCTCTGGATGTGCGCCGGAGGCGAGTGCCCGGGTCGTCGCGGACCGCAGTTGGGCCACGACACGGCCGTAGAACGACGCGTCGTCGTAGCCAGCGGCGCCGTACACGACCTTCCCCTGAGCGGCACGCGTCGCCGCCGACCGGTTCACCGCGCCGCGCTGGGCGAGCACCTGGTCGAGCGAGGTGTACCCGTCGGTCAGGTGCGCCTGTCGCGCCAGGCGGAACAGCGCTCGGTCCTCGGCGATCCGGTCCAGCAGTGCTGCGTCGGTCGTTGCTCGGAACGCACCGTCGGTGGCGAGCGTCCGGTACTCGGCGAGCTGGTCGCGAGTGACGGGTGCTCCGGCGATCACGGCAACGGGCCGGTTCGACGTCCATGCGGCACCGACACCGATCCCGGTCGCGAGGACGACGCCGGCGGCGATCGCGACGATCACGCGACGTCTCACGACGCGGTCCTCCGCTCTTCGAGGACGGCGACCCCGGACAGCCGCGGAGCGGCGCGGCACCGGTCGATGCGGACGACCACGGTGTCGACGAGCGCCGGATCGAAGCGGACGATGCGGCGGTTGCCGACGACCCCGAACTCGGCGAGTCGGGAATCGACCACGGCGCCGTTGCGGCACCCGCTGACGACGACGTGCTCGATGCGTTGTCCGCTCGCGATGTCCTCGCGCAGGACGAGTCCGTCGATCCAGGTGGCGTGCGGCAGCGTCAGGGTGATGGTCGGGGCGTCGTCCGACGGGTCGGCCGCCCACACGTCCGTCGGGCACCCCGGGTGCAGTCGAGCTCCGTCGATGTCCGTCCGCGGGTGGTCCGCGTCGCCGCGAGCGTCGGTCGCCGACGTGGTGTCGCGTCCGGTCGGAAGGCTCGCTGCCGGTCCCACGACGCCGCTCGAGATCCGCAGTCGGCCGGTCCGGACCCGTGTGGCCTGGTCGGCGATCCGGCGTCCGAGTTCGGCCAGGGCCGCGACGTCGGGCGCCGCGACCAGGCCGTCCCTGGTCGGCGGCACGTTCAGCAGGAAGCCGGCGTTGCCGCCGACTGCCTGCTGGTGGATCGCGAAGAGCTCGTCGGCGTCGCGCACCAGTCGGTCCTCGGCAGGGTGGTGGAACCACCCGGGTCGGACGGACGTGTTGACCTCGGCGGGGTACCAGGCCAGGTCGTCCTCGTGCCCGCTGATGGCCGCACGACTGCCGAGGTCCTGGTCGTCGCTGCGGACGAGGGATGCGAACGTGCCGTCGTCCGCCTGCTGGGAGCGTTCGGACGTGCGCTCGGCGTCGCGGAGCCCTGCCGGGACGACACTCCACTCGTCGGCGCGTGTGTGACCGGCCTCGTTGCCGCACCACCGCACGTCCGGACCGCAGATGCTGATCACGGCGCCGGGCTGCAGTTCACGCACCAGCGCGAACCACCGCTCCCAGTCGTAGGTCTGTCGCCTGCCGTTCGGTCCTTCACCGTTCGCACCGTCGAGCCACACGGCGAAGACGTCGCCGTAGCCGGTCAGCAGTTCGCGGAGCTGCGCGAGGTACAGGTCGTCGTAGGCCCTGCCCTGGCCGTAGGACGGGTCGGTCCGGTCCCACGGCGACAGGTAGATGCCGAAGCGGAGCCCGGCGCGTCGGGCGGATTCGGCGACTTCACGGACCAGGTCTCCCTGGCCCCCACGCCACGGTGAGGAGGCCACGGAGTGCGTCGTCGTGGCGGTCGGCCACAGACAGAAGCCGTCGTGGTGCTTCGCGGTCAGGATCACGCCGGTCATGCCGGCGCTCGACAGTGCGGCGATCCACTGGTCGGTGTCGACGTGCTGCGGGTCGAACAACGCTGGGTCCTCGTGCCCGAGTCCCCACTCACGATCCGTCATGGTGTTCATCCCGAAGTGGATGAACCCGGTGAAGTCGAGCTGCTGCCACGCCAGCTGGCGGGGGCTCGGCCGGACGGCGACCGCCCGGTCCAGGTCGACCCCGGTCAGCGGGGCGCTCACCGGAACCGCCGGTTGTAGCTCGCGAGGACCGCGATCAGCAGCCCGAGGGCGGCGAGCATCAGGGCGACGCTGCCCCACCCGACGACGGTGCGTGCGACGACCACGGTGACGACGGCCGCGGCGACCAGGACGATGCGGACCAGGACGACGAGGACAGCGACGCTTCGCTCCTGGGCGGCGGTCCTGCGCTCGGCGGTCATCCCTTCACCCCGCCGGATGCCATGCCCTCGATGAGTCGTCGCTGCACCAGGGCGTACACGATCAGCACGGGCACGATCACGATCACCATGCCGGCGTAGAGCCGGCCGTAGTCGGCGGCCGCCTTCTGCGCGGTCATCAGGTTGAGCAGGCCGACCTGCACCGTCTGGTGACCGGGGAGCAGGGTGAGCGCGATGATGAAGTCGTTCCAGTAGGCCAAGAAGTTGAACAGGATGACCGTCGTGATCGCCGGTCGTGCCATCGGGAGCATCACCCGGGTCATCACGGCGAACCGCGAATCGCCGTCCAGCGCTGCCGCTTCCTCGTACTCGACGGGGATCGTCCGGAAGTACGCGGTGAGCAGGTAGATCGTGAAGGGGATGCTCGTCGCTGCGTAGACCAGGGAGAGCACCGCAGGATCGTCGATGAAGAGCCCGGTCCCGATGATCCCCTGCAGGCCCCGGTCCCACCCGACGAGCATCAGGAAGATCGGGACGACGATGTAGTTGACGTTCACGAAGAGCCCGGCCATCAGCAGCATCTCGATCAGACGCTTCCCCACGAACTGGTAGCGCGCGATGACGTACGCCGCCGGGACGGACACGGCGAGGACGAACACCAGTCCGAGCAACGTGACGAGCACGCTGAGGACGAAGTCCTGACCGATCTGGGCGTCGACGAAGGCCGCCACGTAGTTCTGCCAGGCGAAGCCCTTCGGCAGCGTCCACGGGCTGCCGTAGAACTCGCTCTTGGTCTTGAACGACGCCATGGCGATCCAGGCGACGGGGACGGCGATCGCGAGGACGCCCGCGATGACCAGGACGTACGTGAGCGGTCGGCCGGGCCGGAGCCGGACCCGGGGGCGTGGACGCGCGGTGACTGATGCGGTCATGGGGTCCTCAGAACTGGAGGGGCTCGCGCTTGGTGGCGCGGCTGACGAGCAGCGAGAGCAGGAAGGAGAAGGCGAAGATGACGACACCGATCGCCATGCCGTAGCCGTAGGACGAGTTCGTGAACGCCTGCTGGTACATGTACGACAGCAGCACCTGGCTCGACCCGTCCGGGCCACCACCCGTCATGGCCTGGACGAGGACGAAGCTCAGGTTGACGGCGCTCATGATGAAGAACGTCAACGTGGTCCGCAGGTTCTGCCAGATGAGCGGCAGCGTGATCTCGAAGAACTGCCGTCCGTGACCCGCTCCGTCGAGCGAGGACGCCTCGTACAGCTCGGCGGGCACGCTCGACATGCTCGACATGTACATCACCATGTAGTAGCCCAGGGACTGCCAGACCATGGCGATGCCGACCGAGTACAGCACGATGCGCTGGTCGCCCAACCACACCTGCTGCAGCCCGTCGAGGGAGAAGAGGCGCAGGGTGCCGTTCAGCAGCCCGTTCTGCTGGTCGTAGACCGCCGAGAAGATCGCGGCGATGACGACGACGGACAGGATGTTCGGGATGTAGAGGACGAAGCGGAACAGGTTCCGTCCCCGCAGGTCCTGCCGCGTCATGATCGCGGCCATGAACAGCGAGAGCCCCATCGTGACGATGGTGACGACGACGAGCAGCGTGATCGTGTTCTGGAACGCCCGGATGAACTGGCTGTCCTGGAACAACTGCACGAAGTTCGACAGGCCGACGAACGTGGGTGTGGGAGAGAACCCGCTCCACTGGAACAGCGACATCCGGAACACCGTGATCGTCGGCCAGATCATGAAGACGGCGAACAGGACGACGGCCGGGGCGAGGCATGCGATGACGAACCCCGAGCCGCCGCGGTTCCTGGGCAGGGAACGCAGTGGTCGTGTTCCCCCGCCGGGCGCACGCGGCGGAGTCGACTCCAGCAGCGGGGCGGCCGCGGTGGCGCTGGGCGGTTGCGCAGAGGTGGTGGTCACGGTGTGCCTTCCGGTGACGTGGTGACTTCGGGTGGGAGGCGGGTGGTGGCAGCGCCCGAATCGCTGCCACCACCCGCGGGCGGCCGGCTGGTCAGCCCTTGGCCTGCAGGAGCTTGTTGCTGGCGGTGTTCAGGTCGCTCTGCCACTGCGCCACGGTCTTGTCGCCGCTGATGATGCTGTTCGCGGTGTCGAAGAGCGTGCTCTTGATGTCCACACCGGCGACCGGCGTCGTGCTGGCGAAGCCACCGACGACGGGCTTGACACCGCTCTGGTCGTAGACCTTGTAGAACGCGGCGTTCTCCCCGGTCAGGTCCTTCGCGATGCCGCTGATCGGCTGGATCGCGTTCGACGCGGCGAAGATCTTCGCCGCCTGGTCGGAGTACAGGTACGCCATGAACCGCTCTGCCGCGTCCTTGTTCTTGGCGGCCTTCGGCACCCACACCGACTCGACCGACGTGGTGATGTAGCGCGACGAGCCGGCGTCTTCGGTGGGCAGCGGCGTCAGGCCCCAGGTGAAGCCGGCCGACCGCGGCGCGTTCGCCATCTCGCCGACGATCCAGGTGCCGTTCGGCATGAACAGCGTCTTGTCGTCGAGGATCGACTGCTGGTTCTTGGTGAAGTCCTGCTGGTTGGCGTAGCCGACGGTGGTGGGCGCGGCGTAGGTGAGCAGCTTGGCGGTGATCGTCAGGGCACGCTTGGCCTCTGCTGTCTCCCACACGTTCTTCTTGTAGGACATCACGTCGTTGAAGAAGCTCTTGCCGCCGATGTCCGCGAGCAAGGAGTAGAAGTAGCTGTCGAGGTAGCCCGAGGTCGGGTAGGTGAACAGCGAGATGCCCTGCGCCTTGGCCTGGTCGCCGAGCTTCCACATCTCGTCCCACGTGGTCGGGACCTTCCAGCCCTTCTCCGCGAGCAGCGCCGAGTTGTAGAACAGCCCGGTCGGTGCGTAGTACATGGGCATCAGGTACGTCTTGTCCCCGCCGTACGGGTTCGTCGCGAGGTTGCCGACGATGCCCGCGGTGAGCTTCTTGCCGACCGTGGTCGACTCCCCTGGGATCTTCTCGTCGAGCACCGGTGTCAGGTCCTCGAGCGCCTTGTCCTTGACCAGGCTCTCGGTCAGGCCCTGCTGACGTCCCTGGCCGAGGACGACCAGGTCGGGGTAGTTGCCGGCCTTCATCTGCGGGGTGATCTCGTCCTCGATGCTCTTCGAGATCGTGAGGTCGATCGTCACGTTCGGGTTCGCCTTCTCGTACGCAGCGATCACCTTCGTGTACATGTCCTTGCCGTACCCGCCTTCGAGGGCGGCCATGTGGAGGGTGGTCTTCCCCCCGGATGAGGATCCGCTGCTCGTGGCAGAACAGCCCGCCAACAGGCTGAGCGTGATCACGGCGGCGCCGATGGTGGCGATCGTCTTCTTCATGTGTCCGGTCCTTCCGCGGAGTGCCCGCGCGGGTGTCGAAGTGAGCGAGGCCGGACGGGTCAGGCGGGGCGGCACCGGCTCGGAAGCCGGCGAGATCCACGTTGATCGCGACCGGTGGAGTTACTTTGGCATCGATAACAACAGGGCACAAGAGTGTTCACGAGATCGCAACAAACGGATCTCGTGGCGCGGGACCTCAGCGAGCCGGACGCGGCGCGGTGGAGGCACGCACGACCAGCTGCGGCGCCGAGGGATCGCCCGGGCGGGCATCCCCGCCGACGAGCGTCCGGACGGCATCCGCGCCGACGGCGAAGAAGTCCTGCCGCACGGTCGTCAGCGGCGGCGTCGCGAAGGGCGCCAGCGGGATGTCGTCGACGCTGACGATCGAGACGTCGTCCGGCACCCGGCGACCGGCTTCGGCCATCGCCCGCATCAGCCCGAACGCCATCTCGTCGCTGCCGACGAACACCGCCGTGACGTCGGCGATGAGCGACAGCACCTGGCCGAGTCGCCGACCGGACTCGGGGCTCCAGTCACCCTCGAGTGGTGGGGGTGCGTCGACGCCGGCATCGCGGAGCGCGTCCTGCCAGCCCTCCCGGCGCTGTCGGGCCTCGATCCACGCCTCCGGACCACTGAGGTGCCAGACCTGTCCGTGACCGAGTCCCAGCAGGTGTTCCGTGGCCAGCCGCCCGGCGGCCCGCTGGTCGATCCCCAGCACGACGATGTCGTCCGACTGCGATCCGTCGATGGCGACCGTGGGGATCGCGCTGGTGATCTCGGCCATCTTCCGAGTCACCGACAGCAGGGGGACGGCGATGACGATCCCCTCGGCCCCCTGGTCGGACAGCCGCATCAGTGCTCGCTCCAGCAACCCGGTGTCGAGCGCGGCGATCGTGACGATGTTCACTGCGAGCCCGACCGATTCCGCAGCGGACTCCACGCCGGCGGTGACCGCGGAGCGGGAGTAGTAGCCGCCGCTCTGCAGCAGGACCAGCCCGAGCGTGCGGCTGCGCCCCGACGACAGCGCCCGCGCTGCGTTGTTCAACCGGTATCCGAGCTGCTCGACCGCGGCCTCGACCCGGTGCTGCGCGTCGGGGCTGACGTTCGGCGCACCCCGGAGCGCTCGCGACACCGTCTGCGCCGACACCCCCGCGACGCGCGCCACATCGGCCATGTTGACTGCACGGGCCCGGTCCGCGCCCCCCGTCGACTTCATCACGCGATCACTCTGGCATCCGGCAGCATCGTTGCCAATCTGCGAGATCGATCGGCGCCGGGGTGCGGGATCCTTGTTGTGATTGGCATCGATAACATATGGTGCTTCCATGATCGAGTTCTTGGCGACCTCACGCGACGTCGCGGTCCGGACGCCCACGTTGCAGTGGCGCGACGGACGCTTCCATCGCAACGGGCAGCCGCACCAGGTGTTCTCCGGGTCGTTGCACTACTTCCGTGTCCACCCCGATCTGTGGCGGGACCGACTGCGCCGGATCGTCGACATGGGACTGAACACGGTCGACACCTACGTGCCGTGGAACTTCCACCAGCCCCGCGCCGACGAGCCCGCGGACTTCACCGGCTGGCGTGACGTCGAACACTTCATCGGCGCCGCCGGAGACGAGGGGCTGGACGTCGTCGTCCGCCCGGGGCCCTTCATCTGCGCGGAGTGGTCGAACGGCGGGCTGCCAACGTGGCTCACCGGGCGCGACATCGCACTCCGGAGCTCGGATCCGGCGTTCCTCGGCCCGGTCGCGCTCTGGTTCGACGTGCTCATCCCCAGGATCGCGGCTCAGCAACGCAGCGCCGGCGGCCCCGTCGTTGCCGTGCAGGTGGAGAACGAGTTCGGCTCGTTCGGCGACGACGCGGAGTACCTGGCGTGGATGCACCGCGCGCTGGTCGAGCGAGGCATCGACGAACTGCTGTTCACCGCGGACGGCCCGACCGACCTGATGCTCGACGGCGGCACGGTCCCCGGTGTGCTGACAGCAATCACCATGGGGTCGAAGCCGGCCGCAGCGCGTCGCCTGCAGGCGACCCGCCGACCCGGGGAACCGTTCATGGTCGCCGAGTTCTGGAACGGGTGGTTCGACCACTGGGGCGAGCGGCACCACGTCCGAGACGCCGACAACGCCGCGGCCGCGCTCGAGGAGATCGTGGCGGACGGCGGCAACGTCAGCCTGTACATGGCACACGGCGGCACGAACTTCGGACTGTGGGCCGGCGCCAACGAGGCGGGCGGCGTCCTGCAGCCCACCGTCACCAGTTACGACTCAGACGCCCCCATCGCCGAGGACGGCACGCTCACCGAGAAGTTCCACGCGTTCCGGCGCGTGTTCGGCGCAACGGAACCGATCCGGTCCGCGCCGCCCGAACGGCTCCCCTTCCTGCGAGTCGAGCTCCGGCGGGTCGAGGACCTGCTCCCCGCCGTGCGACGTCGCGCCGGGAGCCCGGTCCGCGCCGTACGCCCCGTCAGCTTCGACGCGCTGGGACTGGACGGCGGCCTGCTCCTGACGGAGGCGACCCCGATCCTCCCGCACGGCCCCCACAAGATCGTCCTCACCGACGTGCGGGACGCCGTGACTCTGTTCGTGGACGGGGTCCTCCATGGCTCCGCCCGTGGACCCCGCGTCGAGTTCGACGTGGTGGGGCACGGCCGACGGGTCACCGTGACCCTGGTCGTAGAGAGTCTGGGACGCGTCAACTACGGGCACCTGCTCGGGCAGCACAAGGGCCTGCTCGGTCCGGTCCTGGTCGACCGACGCGCGGTGCAGGGGTGGACGACCGCCCCCGTGAACCTGGCAGCGTGGTCGGCACCGGCGTTCCCGACGGGCGGATCCGACTGCCTCGACGATCGCGCGGCCGGCCTGCGGGTCGGCAGGTTCACCGTCGACACCCCGGCAGACACCCACCTCGCGCTCCCTGGGTCCACCAAGGGGTACGTGTGGGTGAACGACTTCCTGCTCGGTCGCTACTGGGCGATCGGACCGCAGCAGACCCTGTACTGTCCCGCCCCGTTCCTGCACGTCGGGGAGAACGTGGTGACAGTGCTCGAACAAGAACGCGCCGGTGCATCCCTCGAGCTCCGTCCGGAGCCCGAGCTCGGGCCTCCCGAGCAGTACGTCGAGGAGTTCTGACCGGGGCGCACAACGCCTGAACAGGTCAGAAGGCTCGACGCGCCGTCCTGAGCGCAAGCCCTCGCGCTGGTCGCCTACGGTTCCGGCATGCGTGACGCTACGTCCCGGGCCACTCGGATGATCTCGCGCGAGGACGCCTCGAGCCGGATCACGGCCTACGTCTACGGCAACATCGTGGCGCTGGCGACGGTCGCGTCGTTGACGAGTGTCGATGCCGAGCGAGGGGCCAGCTTCCGCTACGTGCTGGCCACCTCCGTCACGACCTTCCTCGCGCACACGTTCGCCGAGTCGATGGGACGACGAGCACGCAGCGACGAACCGCTGACGTGGTCGGTCATCCGCGCCGAGTTGCGGGACTCACTGCCGGTGCTGACGTCCGGGGTCGTCCCGGCGGTCGTGTTCGGTCTGGCGTGGGTGACCGGCCTGCCGGGCCTCGTGCCCCAGGTCGCGGTGCTCGTGTACCTCATCGTGCGGTTGGGGTTGATCGGCCCGATCGTCGCCCGCATCCGTGGCGAGAAGTCGTCGACGCGGACCGTCGTGGCCGGGATCGGCCTGGCGGCCATCGCGGTCGCCGTCGCCGTCGCGAAGGCCGTCCTCGGCGGCTGAGCCGGACCAGATGGCGCCACTGGAGGCTCCCCACCGGACCGGAGGAGAGCCTCCAGTCCGCCGTCTGGTCGCCGGATGCTGGCGGAATCCTCAGTTCCCCGCTACTGTGCTGGCCAGGTGGCCCCCAGACCCCGGGCACTGGATCCCGTCCATCCGTGCTCCGAGCGGTCGTGCTGCCATGACGACGTCAGTCCCGTCATCACCGTGCGCTGCCCGTGGCGTCGGATGGACCCCAGCCGCGGGGTCACGGGTGCAACGGCGCATCCGGATCGGCCTCGCGTGGCAGAGCACAGGTCCAGGGGTGGTGACCCCGGTGCTCGTGTGCCAGGGGACCGCTGAACCCGACAGCGGTCCTCTGGTGCACCGCCTGTCGTGTACCGTCGTCGCCGAGCAGTTGCTCCGTCGGAGGGGCGTGTCATGATCAGCCGACTTCGTGGTCGCCGGTGCTGCATGCCCGACCACCGGTGCCGCACGTGACCGGCCAGGGGTTCGTGGCCTCGATGGCGGCGCTGTACCGCGTCGGCACCCACGGAGACCTCTGCGGTCCGATGCTGTCCGCCCTGCCGGTGAACGGCGTCGCGATCTCGACGCTCGGCGATCCCCTCGGTTCCGAGACGGTGTGTGCGAGCGATGACGCTGCCGCACGACTGGACGAGATCCAGCTCGACCTCGGCGAGGGGCCGTGCTGGGAAGCGCTCCGCACCAACGACCCGGTGATGGAGCCGGACGTGCAGTCCGCGACCTCGGATCGGTGGCCCCTGGCGCTCGGCGCGATGCGCGAGACCCGGCTCGGGGCGGTCTTCGCGTTCCCGATGACCGTCGGCCCCATCGACGTCGGCGCGGTGGACCTGTACAACGAGCACGCGGGTGCACTCACCGCAGCTGCCGTGCGCGACGCGACGGCGATGACCGGCGTCGTGGCGCGGAACGTCCTGCACCGGGCGTTACTCCGTGCCGAGCACGACGGGTCGCGCAGCGAGAAGGACGCGGGCCGGTACTCGCGCCGCGAGGTGCACCAGGCCACCGGGATGATCGCCGCGCAGACCGGAGCGGGTCCAGCGGATGCGCTGCTGCTGCTGCGAGCATTCGCACACACCGCAGGCCGCACGGTCCTCGACCTGGCTGCCGACGTGATCGCTCGACGGGTCGACTTCACCGACCACGACCCGTCGGACACCTAGGAAGGACACCGCCATGGCACGGACCCGAGAACAGCAGCTCGTGGACACGTTCGTCACGCTGACCGACACCCTCGTCTCGGACTACGACGCCGTCGATCTCCTGCAGTCCCTGGTCGACAACGCCGCCGAGCTCTTCGACGCCGCGGGGGCGGGGATCCTGCTCGCCAACACGGACCACGAGCTCGAGGTGATCGCCTCCACCAGCGAGCGCAGCGCGTTCATCGGGCTGATGCAGCTCGACGCCGGCGAGGGGCCGTGCGTCGAGGCCTTCGTCACCGGCCAGACCGTGTCCGTGTCGGACCGCGACGAGATGCAGCACCGGTGGCCCCGGTTCGCCGCCCTGTCCGCCGAGCTCGGGTACGCCTCGGTGCACTCCGTCCCGCTGCGCCTGCGCGACACCACGCTCGGGTCGATGAACCTGTTCCGCGAGGACGAGGGAGCGTTGAACGCCGAGGACGCGGTGGCCGCACGCGCCCTCACCGACGTCGCGACGATCAGCATCCTGCAGCAGCGTACGGCCGAGCACGCCCTGCTCGTGCAGGAGCAGCTGCAGACGGCGCTGGACAGCCGGGTGTCGATCGAGCAGGCGAAGGGGTTCCTGGCGCACACGCACGGGGTCGACCCCGACACCGCCTTCACCCTGCTGCGCTCGTACGCCCGAGCGCACGAAGCACGCATCGCCGACGTCGCGAACGACGTGGTGAACCGGGTGCTGGTGCTGCCGCCGGCCGAGGACGACTCCACGCAGGACTGACCGCGGTCGGTCAGCGTCGGTCGCGCGTCAGTCGCCGAGGAACGCCACGAGCCGAGGCGCGAAGTCCTCGTGGTGCTGGAACACCGCACCGTGCCCGGCGTCCGGGTACAGGAGCAGCTCCGACCCGGGGATGCGCCGGTGCAGGTCCTCGGACAGTACCGACGGCACCATGCGGTCGTGGGCGCCGTTCACGACCAGGGTCGGCATGGTGAGCGCCGACAGGTCGCTCGGGGCGGCGCGGCCGAAGCGCTGGACGGCGCGCAGCTGCGTGTGCAGCGCCCGCAGCCGGATCGGGGCGTCGCGGTCCACGGTGCGTTCCTGCAGGCGCGCGATGAACTCCGTGCCCGCGCGCTTGCCGACCGCGTCGCGGACGAAGAACAGGAACTCCTTCGGGTCGGATCGGGTGAGCGCGCCACGGAGGACGTCCGTGTAGGTGGTCCGGAGCACCGTGTCCATGTCCTTGCCCCCGCGCGGTCCGGTCGCAGCGAGGACGAGTCGACGGACCAGGCCCGGGTGCGCCAGGACCAGGTCCTGCGCGATCATGCCACCCATCGACAGCGAGAACACGTCGATGAGCTCGTGGCCGAGCGCACGGACGAAGCGGTACGCGTCGTCGGCGGCCTGTTCGATGGTGGGCGGCACGGTGCCCGACGACCCACCGACGCCCACGTTGTCGAACGTGATCACGTGTCGGTGCGCGGCGACCGCGTCGATGATCCGCGGGTCCCAGTTGTCGAGGGTGGCGGCGAGGTGCACGAAGAAGACGACGGGGACGCCGCCGACGGGGCCGAGCTCACGGTACGCGAACGTGGTGCCGCCGGTCGTGACGGACTTGTTGGGCGCGTCGGCGTACGACGTGATCGGCGGGAGTTCGGTCTGCATGGTCGGTGCTCTTCAGGCGTGGAGTTCGGGGTAGAGGGCGTCGACAGGGCCGCTCAGCGCTGCCTTGACCGACGCGGTGAGGTCGTCGGCGATGACCTCGAGGCCACCTGCCTGGACGGTGTCGAACACCTGGCGCACCAGATCTGCGGGCAGCATCTTGTCGCCGTCGGCGTGGGCAGCCATCGCGGTGTCGACGTAGCCGACGTGGACGCCGACCACCTGCGTGCCCTTCGGGCTGAGTTCGAGCCGGAGCGAGTTCGTCGCGGACCAGAGCGCCGCCTTCGACGCGCTGTAGGCACCGCCGAACGCGTACCAGCTGGCGACGGAGTGCATGTCGATCAGCACCGAGGTCGGGTGTGCGGTGAGGACCGGCGCGAAGGCCGTCGCGAGCAGGACGGGTGCGAAGAAGTTGGTCTCCATCGTCGCCCGCAGGTCGTCGGCGGACAGCTCGAGGAAGCTCGCCGTCGGTGGCAGGGTGCCCGCGTTGTTGATCAGCACCGTGACGTCGGACGCGGCCTGCACGGCGGCGGCGACGGACGCCGGATCGGTGATGTCGAGCGCCAGGGGGACGATGCGGTCGTCGTCCCACGTGCGCGGGTTGCGGGCGGTGGCGTAGACCTTGGCTGCGCCACGGGCGAGCGCCTCGGCCACGAAGGCCGAGCCGATCCCGCCGTTGGCGCCCGTGACGAGCACGACGGCTCGGGTGAGTGATGCCATGACTGTTCCTTCTTCGTGGTGGAGGTGGAGGTGGAGCGGGTCGGACGAGCGGGACGTCACACGGGCATCTCGAGCACGGCCTTGCCGCGGATGCCGCCGTGCTCCAACGCCTGCAGCGCCGCGGGCGTCTCGGCGAACGGGAACACGCGCCCGACCACGGGACGCAGGAACCCGCCGTCGACGAGCGCCGCGATCTCCTGCAGCTGACGCCCGTCCGCGCGCATGAACAGGAACGAGTACTCGACGCCCAGGCGCTTTGCCTGTCGCCGCACCTTCGCGCTGAGCGCACCGACGACCAAGCGCACCACCGGGTTCAGCCCGATGCGGCGCGCGAACGCCGGGTCCGGCGGACCGGCGATGCCGATCGCTCGGCCGCCTGGGCGCAGCACGCGCAGGGACTTCGCCAGATTCTCGCCGCCGATGCCGTCGATCACCAGGTCCTGGTCGGACAGCAGGCTCTCGAAGTCCTGGGTCCGATGGTCGATCACCTGGTCGGCGCCGAGTTCGCGCACCCAGTCGGCGTTGTGCCCGCTCGCCGTGGTGGCGACGTGGGCGCCGAGGTGCCGGGCGAGCTGGATCGCGATCGAGCCGAACCCACCCGAGCCGCCGTGCACCAGGACCCGGCTGCCCGGACCGACGTGCGCGCGCTCGACCAGTGCCTGCCAGGCCGTCAGCGCGACGAGCGGCAGCGATGCGGCTTCGACCATCGAGAGCGAGGACGGCTTGATCGCCAGGTCGGCCTCGGGCACCGCGATCCGCTCGGCGAAGGTGCCGATGTGGAAGTCCGACGCGCGGCCGAAGACCTCGTCCCCCACGGCGAAGCGAGTGACCCCGGAACCGACGGCCTCGACCACACCGGCCAGGTCGTGCCCGAGCACCAGGGGCATGTCGTAGTGCAGCAGGGCCGTGAACTCCCCCTGCGCCAGCTTGGCGTCGAGCTGGTTCAGCCCCGCTGCGTGCACCCGCACCAGCACGTCCTGCGCGCCGACGACGGGCTCTGCCACGTTGCGCAGCGTCACGTCGCCCTTGTACCGATCGATCCCGAAGGCCTGCATGACCACTCCATCCGTCGTTTTTCTGAGCGTACTCATTTCTGACCGTACTCGCAAGTGAGTGTTTCACGGTATGGTGAACTCCTGATGACCACCACTGACGCCGCACCACTCGGCCGCCGCGAGCGGAACAAGCGCGACAAGCTCGCCCGCATCACCGCAGCCGCCGACGAGCTGTTCGGGCAGTACGGCGTCGACGAGGTCACGACGCAGCAGATCGCCGACGCGGCAGACATCGGCACGGGCACCCTGTTCCTGTACGCCCGCACCAAGGCCGAGCTGCTGCTGCTCGTGCAGAACACCCACTACGCCCAGGCGATCGAGCGCGGGCTCGCCGCTGCGGCCACGGCATCGTCACCGATCGACGCGGTGATGGCGCTCGTCGGACCGGTCGTCGAGTGCAACCGGCGGCAGCGCGAGAACGGCCGGACCTACCTGCGGGAGCTGGTGTTCGGCGATCCCACCGAACCGCACCACCGCCTGGGGCTCGAGCGCATCCAGCAGGTCGACGACGCCTACGTGCGGATCCTGCAGGGTGACGGCCGGTTCACCGCGGCCCAGGCGACGCTGCTCGCCCGGATGATCTCGGCGGCGGTGTTCGTGGACCTGGCTTCGCCGGTGCACCTGCAGTCGACGGACCAGCAGGTCTGCGACGACATCCGCGCGCAGGTCGCGCTGCTGCTGCGGGATCCTGCGTAGCCACGCACGCCGTCCGCGACGGCGTCGACGCTCTGGTCTCGCTGCGATGGCGGACGGGAGGCGCGGTGCCAGCCCGCACCGCGCCTCCCGTCCGCCCGTGGCCCCGCTCCGGCCGGTGGCCGCCCCGTCAACCGGCCGTCTCTGCCGCCCGCACCTCGGCGATCCGCTCCCCCTGCCCGCCGATCTGCTCGAGCTCGTGGGCGAGCTGCTCGAGCTCGGCGCCGCCGGCCATCATCCCCGTCAGGTCGGGCAGCGAGATCTCGTCCTTCTCGAAGTACCCGATGCTCTTGCCGCGGCGGAGCAGCAGGAACCGGTCGCCGACCGGGTACGCGTGGTGGGGGTTGTGCGTGATGAAGATCACGCCGAGCCCGCGGTCACGTGCCCGGAGGATGTACTTCAGCACGACACCGGACTGCTTGACGCCGAGGGCAGCCGTGGGCTCGTCGAGGATGAGCGCCTTGGCGCCGAAGTACACGGCCCGGGCGATGGCCACACACTGTTTCTCGCCGCCTGACAGCGTGCCGATCGGCTGGTCGACGTCGCGCAGGTCGATGCCCATCTCGAGCAGTTCGCGCTTCGTGATCTCCTTCATCGTGGCCACGTCGAGCCGTCCGAGACCCTTGCGGAGCTCGGACCCCAGGAAGAAGTTCCGCCAGATCGGCATCAGGGGGACCACGGCCAGGTCCTGGTACACCGCGGCGATGCCGGCGTCGAGCGCCTGCCGGGGTGACGACAGGGTGCGGGGCTCCCCCATGATCGAGAAGGTGCCGGTCGTGTGCTCGTGCAGCCCGGCGACGATCTTGATCAGGGTCGACTTGCCGGCGCCGTTGTCGCCGAGGACGCACGTGACCCGTCCGGCGTCGACGTCCATCGAGATGCCGGACAGCGCGATGACGTTGCCGTAGTGCTTGCCGACGTCGCGGAGGGACACCAGGTGCGGGGCGCCGGCGACGGTCTCGGACGAGTCGGAGACCGGGACGGCGACGGACTCGGTGGCGGGGATGTTCGACATCACTTCTGCTCCGCTCGCTTCTTGACGATGAGGTTGATGATCGTGGCCAGCAGCAGCATCAGGCCGAGGAAGAACTTGAACCAGTCCGGGTTCCACTGCGCGTAGACGATGCCCTTGTTCGCCATGCCGAAGATCAGCGCGCCGACGGCTCCGCCCACGGCCGAGCCGTAGCCGCCCGTGAGCAGGCAGCCGCCGATGACGGCCGCGATGATGTAGAGGAACTCGTTGCCGATCCCCTCGCCGGACTGCACGACGTTGAACGCGAACAGGTTGTGCATGCCGGCGATCCAGGCGCAGAAGCCGACGCCCATGAACAGGCCGATCTTCGTCTTCGTGACGGGGACGCCCACGGCACGGGCCGCGATCTCGTCACCGCCCACGGCGAAGATCCAGTTCCCGACGCGGGTGCGCAGCAGGATGTACGACGCGACCAGGACCAGGGCGATCCAGATGAACACCGTGATCTTCACGGTGACGCCACCGATCGGCACGTCGGCCGCGAAGAGCTGCTGCGCGACGGCGAACCCGTCCAGGTCGGACACGTCGGGCGTGGCCACGCCGCCGGAGACGATGCGCGTGATCGCCAGGTTCAGCCCCGTCAACATGAGGAACGTCGCCAGGGTGACGATGAAGCTCGGCAGCTTCGTGCGGATGAGGATCCACCCGTTCAGGGCCCCGACACCGAGCGAGAGCACCAGGGCGAGTGCCACACCGACCCAGATGTTCGTGGCGAAGTACCACGAGAACAGGCTGGCGGTCAGCGACGACGAGATCACCCCGACGCCGGCGGACAGGTCGAACTCGCCGCCGATCATGAGCAGCGAGACCCCGACGGCCATGATGCCGATCGTCGAGGAACCGTAGAGCACGGTCGAGATGGAGTCGGCCTGGGTGAAGACGGGGGCGACGATCGCGAAGAAGACGAACATCGCGACGGCGCCGATGACGGCGCCGACCTCCGGTCGGCCGAGGGCCTTGCGGATGGGGCTGCGCCGGGCGAGACGTTCGTCGCCGGCGGGGATGGCGGTTGCGGTGGTCATGGGGATCCGTTCCTGGAGAGTCCGACTGGAGGCTCGGTGCGGGTCCGCAGCGTGGGCTGCGGACCCGCCGTGGCCGGGTCAGCGGATGCCCTGCTCCGCGTACTTCAGGACGTCGTCGACGTTGTCCTTGTCGACGATCGCCGGACCGGTCAGGGTGGGCTGCCCGCCGCCGAGCTCGAATCCGCCCTGCTTGTACAGCACCAGGGAGTCGATGGCCTCGTAGCCCTGCAGGAAGGGCTGCTGGTCGACCGTGAACAGGACGGCGCCGGACTTGACGCTCTTGGCCAGGTCGGCGTTGAGGTCGAACGAGGCGATCTTGACCTTGCTGTTCGCGGCAGCGACCGCCTTCTGGATGATGGCCGTGTAGGGCGCGCCGAGTCCGACGACCGAGTCAGCGGAGGAGTCCGCCTGCAGCTTCGCGGTGACGGTCGACTGCACGGCGCTGTTGTCGGTGCCGTTCACGTACAGCGTCTGCGTGTCCGGCAGGACCTTCTTGATGCCGGCGCAGCGCTGGTCGAGGGACACGTTGCCCTGCTCCTGCACCACGCAGATCGGCTTGCTGAGCCCTTCGGACTTGAGCTTGTCACCCACGGCGGCGCCGGCGACGTCCTCGTCCTGCCCGAAGTGCTCGAGGATGCCCATGTCCTTGTACGCCGAGCTGCCGGCGTTGAGGGACACGACGGGGATGCCGGCCTTCTCGGCGCCCTCGACGGCGCTCTTCAGCGCGTCGGGCTTGGCCAGGGACACCGCGATGCCGTCGACCTTCTGGTCGGTGTACTGGCTGACCAGTTGCGCCTGCTTCGACCCGTCCGGGTCCGACGCGTACAGCAGCTTGACGCCGTCCTTCTTGGCCGCGTCCTCAGCGCCCTTGCGGACGATGTCCCAGAACGTGTCACCCGGCGCTGCGTGGGTGACCAGCGCGATCGTCAGGCCAGAGTCCTTGCCGCCGCCGGTGGCGCCGGCGTCGTCGCTGGTGGTGCGTCCACCCTGGCTGGAACAGCCGGTGAGGACCAGGGCCGTCGCGGCGACTGCCGCGGTGAGGCCGATGAGGGCAGGGGTGCGCGTCACGGAGGACTCCTTCGTCTCGTGTTCCGATCCCGTGCAGCCGGTGGCTGTGCGGGGCGCTCGGTGCTGTGTGGGCCGTCGAACCCGTTCGACTGCGATGTCGGACGTTGGCCGGTGCCGTGAAGGTAGCACGTGCGAGTTGCACGTGCTAGTCCCAGTTGTCCGCTGTCACGGAGCGGGCGTCACGGGCGCGTCGAAGGCGCTGCGGAACGCCTGGAGCGCCTGCTCGGGCGTGCTGCTCGCCCACGCCTCGAGACCCACGACGCCGGTCCAGCCGAGGCGGTCGAGCGCCGCCGCCACCGCGGCGTACGCGATCTCCCCGGTGCCGGGTTCGCATCGGCCGGGGACGTCGGCGACCTGGATCTCGCCGATCAGCGGCAGGGCGCCCTGCACGAGCTCGACCAGGTTCCCCTCGCCGATCTGCGCGTGGTACAGGTCGAGGTTGAGCCGCAGGTACGGGCTCCCCACGGCCTGCACCAGGGCGATCGTGTTGGCAGCTCGTGCGAAGGGCACACCCGGGTGGTCGACGGCGGTGTTGAGGTTCTCGAGGGTGAAGACCCGGCCGTGGCGCTCTCCGAGTGCGGCGACCCGTTCCAGGGTCCGTGCGGCGGTGAGCCAGTCCGTCGGACCGACCACCGGGCGAGGAACGACGGGGAGGCCGTCCGGGTCGAGACCGGTGCCGTGCAGGTTCAGCCGCGGACTGTCGATCACCGCCGCGGCCTGGAGCGATCGTTCCGCCGACGCCAGCAGCGCGTCGATCCCCGCGTCCTCGGTGAGGTCACCGGTGACGTAGCCGGTCATCGACGAGAAGGTCGCACCGGTCGACGCGAGCGCGGCGAGGTCCTTCGTCGTCCAGTCCCAGATCTCGACCTGGAAGCCGAGCGCGTCGAGTCGACGGACACGCTCGACGACGGGCAGGTCGACGAACAGCATCTCGGCCGACGCAGCGAGCGTGCGCCCCGTCTGCCGTGTTTCGACAGTCATGCGACCCGGCCGTCCGCGCCGAGCCGCACGACGGCGCCCCGTTCGACCGACGCACGCGCGGCGAGCGCGAGGACGAGGGCGGCGCGGGCATCCGCACCACCCGCCGCGGTGACGATGCCGGTCCGGACGGCGTCCGCGAACGCGACGAGCTCGTCCGTGTACGCCTGGTGGAACAGGTCGATGTTCAGCCGCGTGGTGAGGGACGTCACACCGTCCGCACCGAACAGGCGGGCGTTCGTCGCGCGGACGTCCCCGGCGGTCACCATGCCCGCGCTGCCGAAGACCTCGCCGCGGACGTCGTAGCCGTACGCCGCCGAGAAGTTCGCCTCGGCGGTGGCGATCGCTCCGTTGTCGTAGCGGATCGTCACCACGGCGGTGTCGAGCAGACCCTGCTCGCGGAAGTCCGGTGCCACGAGCGCGTCCGCGAACGCGTGCACCTCGACCGGCCGTGCGCCGCGGTTGAACCAGTTGAGGGTGTCGAAGTCGTGGATCAGCGTCTCGTTGAAGATCGTCCAGGGCTTGATCGCGGCGGGGTTCGCGAGCCCGGGGTCGCGCGTCAGCGAGCGCAACAGCTGCGGCGTCCCGATCCGGCCGTCGTGCACCAGGGCACCAGCGGCGGCGAAGTCGGTCGACAGCCGTCGGTTGAAACCGACCTGCAGCGGCACGCCGGCGGCTTCCGCAGCGGCCACGGCCCGGTCGGCGTCCTCGAGCGTGAGCGCCATCGGCTTCTCGACGAAGACGGCCTTGCCAGCCTCGGCCGCCTGGACGACCAGATCGGTGTGGGTGAACGCCGGTGCGGCGATGACCACGCCGTCGATCGTCGGGTCGGCGAACACCTCCGCAGCATCGGTGGTGGTCCGTCCCACGCCGATCGGGCCGGCGACCCGCTCGGCCGCGCCCGGGACGGGATCGGCGACCATGGCCAGCTCGGCGTTCGGGACCCGCAGCGCGATGCTCTGCGCGTGGAAGGCCCCGATCCAGCCGGCTCCGACGAGACCGAGCCGGATCGTCGCCGTCGGGACCGCTCCGGCCGTCGAGCTGCCTGCGGGGGTGGTGATGGTCATGGTGTCTCCTGCACTCCGTCGTGTCGCGCCCGTGGGCCGTGGGCCATGGGCCGTGCAGTGAAGGTAGCACGTGCTATCAGCACGTGCTAGATCGGTGCTCCGACAGTCTGCCCTTGTGGACGACGACCCCGCGCGTGGGACGATGGAGCGTGGATCCGCAGCCGAAGCCCGACACCGTCCGAGGCCGCCCGACCATGAAGGACCTGGCGGACCACGTCGGTGTGTCCCGACAGCTGGTCTCCCTCGTCCTGCGTGACCTGCCCGGCGCGAGCGCCGACACGCGCCGCCGTGTCCACGAGGCCGCAGCGGAGCTCGGGTACCACCCCGACGCCTCCGCGCGGATGCTGCGCGGACGACGGAGCTTCCAGCTGGGCGTCGTGTTCACCATGCGCGAGCCGTTCGAGGTCGACCTGGTCGAGGCGCTGATCGGCGAGGCCGCGGCCCGTGGGTACTCCCTGGTCCTCGGCCCCCTGACCACCGGGCGATCCCAGGCCGATGTGATCGCGCAGCTGCTGGGCCAGCGCATCGAGGGTCTCGTCGTGCTGGCGACGGACGACGGCGGCGCGGCGATGTCCGGTCTTCCCGCTCGCATCCCGGTGGTGCAACTCGGAGGCCCGATCGCCGACGTGCCCATCGACGACGTGCGCGTCGACGACGCGATCGGCATCGGGTTGCTCGTCGACCACCTGGTGTCGCTCGGCCACCGGCAGATCGTCCACGCGACCGGCGGCATCGGACCGAACGCCGCGAGCCGCCGCGCAGAGTACGTCCGCGCGATGCAGCGACACGGCCTGGAACCCGATGTGGTCGAGAGCGCCTACACCGAACAAGCGGGGTCCGCGGCAGCCGTCGCACTGCTCGAACGACCAACCCTTCCCACGGCACTGATGGCCGCGAACGACCGGTGCGCCGTCGGCGCCCTCGCCACGCTGGCGCGCCGCAACGTCGCGGTCCCGGAGACCATCTCCGTCGTCGGGTTCGACGACAGCTCGGTCGCCCGGCTGCCCTTCATCCAGCTGACGACCGTCCGGCACGAACCCGCCCGACTCGCCGCCCAGGCTCTCGAGGCCATCATCGCCAGGATCGACGACCCCGAGCGCCCGACGGTCGTGCACCGCGACGCACCGGAACTCATCATCCGGCAGAGCACCGGGCCGGCGCGCGACCGCTGAGTCGTCCGGCGGCGCGCGGCCTCGGCGTGGGACAGCGGGTCGTGCTGGGCGCTCGATCGGTCACGACGGACGCTCCTGGTCGGCGGCGGGCTCGCCAGCGGTCCGGCTCCGGTGTGCGCGGACGCGTGCGGCGTTCCCGCAGCGCGTGGGCGAGTGCCACTTGCCGCCACCGTTCTTCGAGTGGTCGTAGAAGGCGACACGGCAGTCGGGGTTCGCGCAGAGCTTGAGCCGCGAGAGTTCCCCGGTGGCGCGCCCCTCGAGCAGCGCGAGTGCGACACCGGCCTCGACGACGTCGACACCGTCGTCGACCACGGTGACGCGGCCGTCGCGGAGGCGCAGCCGGAGGGTGAGGTCGACCGGCTGCTCCGGCGCGGGCGGGTGGTCACCGAGCACGACGCGGAGCGCAGCACGCAGGCTCCGCAGGCGTCCCAGCGACGCCTCGTCCGCGACCGGGTGCCGGGCGGTGGCGATCGAGGCGAGCCACCGGGTCGCACTGTCCGCAGAGGCAAGGAGGTCCTCCCCCGGGCCGACGCTGATCGTGTTGGCCAGCGCCTGCACCATGGCCAGCGGATCCGGCGCCGGGTTCGCCTCGTACCGGGTCGTCGCGACGTCCTCGAGCATCACGCGCCTCGCGACAGCAGGGTGAGCCCGCCGAACCAGACCGGGCTCTCGTTCAGGTGGTCCGGATGACGGGTCGTCATCGCGTCGAGGAACGCTTCGGGGGTGACACGGTCCTCGAGCAGTTCCATCACGTCGCGCAGGTAGGCGCGGGTCTCGCCGATCGCCTCGGGCCGGTCGGGCAGGTCGCGGTTCTTGTGACCCGCCACGACGGCGCGGGCACCGAGCGCCTCGATGACGTCGAGCGCCTCGAGCCATCGCTCGAACCCGCCGCTCGGCCCCTCGAGCAGGTACTGGTGCACCCCGTTGTAGACGCTGTCACCGGCGACGACGAGGCCCAGGTCGGGGACGTGGAGGATCGTGGTGTCGTCCGTGTCCGTGTGTCCGACCTCGATCGGGAGCAGTCGGTGCCCCTCGAGCTCGAGTCCTTCGGGTCCGACCACCTCGGCGACCACCGGCGTCTCCGGGATCAGCCCGGGGAAGATCTGGTCCCAGAGTTGCTGGCGACCGGTCGTCGCTTCACGGTGCATCATCGCGATGGTGCCCGGCGTGGCGACCATCGTCGCCGTCGGGAACCGCTGCACGAGACTCGGTCCGCCGAACCAGTGGTCGCCGTGCCCGTGCGTGGCGTAGACGTGCGTCAGCGTCCTGCCCGAGCGCTCGATCCAGTCGCCCACCTCGGCGATCTGCGATCGGGTGAACGGTGGGTCCACGAGCACCGCGTCGGCTGCGCCCGAGATCAGGACCGAGCTCCCGGGGTTCCACACCAGGGGGCCGCCGTCCGGCAGTCGGGCCGCACCAGCCCACTCGGGACCGTCGGTCACCAACACGTCGTAGCTGAGGTCGCTCATGTCATCCTTGTGTAATGTTTCAAATCAGTTTGACCATTACAGCACGACGTGACGTCCGCCACAACCCGCGGACGGGGCGCTCAGGCCGGGAGGATCGTGGTGGCCCCACCCGACCGGACCCGACCAGGACGCGTCACGGCAGGGAAGCCCCGAGTGCGGCCGCGATCACGTCGACCGGGTCGGGCAGG
Source organism: Microbacterium sp. M1A1_1b (assembly GCF_053345565.1). NCBI lineage: Bacteria > Bacillati > Actinomycetota > Actinomycetes > Micrococcales > Microbacteriaceae > Microbacterium > Microbacterium sp. M1A1_1b. The sequence goes on along the minus strand of NZ_JBKFAJ010000003.1, from coordinate 367,358 downwards.
GCGTCGATCACCCCCGCGAGCTGCCTGCTCCGGTCGGCGAACGACGCCGTCGTGAGCACTGCGCGCACCGCGCGACCCACCGCATCCGGTCGGGGTGTGCCGGTTCGCAGGTCGATCCCGCACCCGGCCCACGCGACCCTCGCTGCGACCTCCGGCTTGTCCTCCGTGGACCCGGCGACCACCAGGGGCACCCCGTGCGCCAGGGCTCGTTGCACGCCACCGAAGCCGCCGTTGGTCAGGACCACGGCGCACAGCGGCAGCAGCCGGTCGTACGGCAGGTACGTCGCCACCCGGGCGTTCCCGGGCAGTGGCTCGCCGAGTGCCCGTTCCACGTCCCCGATCGGGCGCCCGCCGGTCGACGCGACGACCAGGACGTCCTCGGCGGCCAGTGCGCGCAGCGTCGGCGCGAGGAGTCGGCCGAGGTCGACGTTGTCGATGGTGCCCTGCGTGACGTGCACGACCGGGCGCCCGTCGTACAGGTCCTGCCACCAGTCCGGCAGCGCCTCGGCATCCCGCGGGTCCCCCGCCGTGCGCAGTGGCCCGACGAAGTGCACGGAGTCCGGCAGCTCTCGGCGCGGGTACTCCAGGTCGGGGACGCTCAGCTGGTAGAGCGCGTCGAAGGCGCGGTAGGCGAAGTCGAACGTGTCGGTCTGCGACGGCGGGGCGCCGACCTCGGCCAGGGCAGCGTCGACGGCCTTCCGGAGCGGGCGGGTCAGCCCGGGACGGAGCGCGGCGGTGAGCGCCCGGTTCCGCAGGCGGCCGGCAACGCCGCGGGCGGGCGCGAGCGCTGCGCCGAACGGTGCGGTGTCGACACTGCCCAGCGTGACCGGCGTCGTCGCGACCCCGAGGACCGGCAGGCGCTCGGCACGTGGACGCGCCAGGTACGGTGCCAGCCCGGTGAAGGCGGCCTCGCCGAGCACGGCGTCGAACCCACCGTGCTCCAGCAGCGCCGTCAGTGCGCGGTACTGCCCGGGGATGACGCGGACGAACAGCGCCAGCATCCCTTCGCGGATGGTCGCGATGCCCGTCGTCCGCCCGGCGGCGCCGAGGAGCTCGCCGAGGTGGGCGTCGTCGAAGTCGACCTCCGCCGGAAGCGCCACGTGTCCGAGGCCGGCGTCCACGACCATGCCGCGGTACTTCGCCCCGGTGAGCACGGTGACCGTGTGTCCGCGGGCGACGAGACCCCGACCGATGCCGACGAGCGGTCCCAGGTGTCCGGCGATCGGCGGGGCGCAGAGCAGCGAGGAGGGCACGGTGGTGTGCTCCGTTCCGGAGGTCGTTGGTGGGTGACGCGCGCCGGTGAGCGTCGAGTGGAGGATCGCCTCGGGCGGTCGATGGGGTCATTGTCCACCCGCGACACCAACGATCGGTGCCGTCGTCGCCGGCCCGCTGTGGGGGTTGTGGGGACTGCGGTGGAACGCTTCACTCGGAGACAGGCCCGATCCGCCAGACAGAGGGAGACCAGGACAGATGCGTTCGATCGTCTACACCAGCACGCAGACCCGGCCGATCACGGACGCCGAACTCGCACAGATCCTGGCGGTCGGTCGCGAGAAGAACACCGCGCTCGGCGTGACCGGGATCCTCGCGCACAAGGACGCCAACTGCATCGGGATCCTCGAGGGCGACGACGCGGTGGTGGGTGCCCGGTTCGAGCAGGTCAGCATCGACCCACGCCACACGCACGTCCGGGTGCTCCTGGACGAGCCGATCGCCCGACGGTCGTTCCCGGACTGGTCGATGGCGTTCCAGCCGTTGGACCCGCTGATGCAGCACGTCCCGGGCTTCAGCGACCTGTTCGCGCCGAACCAGCCGACCGACCCCACCTTCGGGCTCACCCGCGCACGGGCGCTGCTGGGGTGGTTCCGGAACCACCCGCTCGCGCCGCTCATGAGCGGGCCGTCGGACGACGACGCCGTCCCGCGGACACGGGCGGTCAACGGCTCGATCAGCGCACTGCACGACGGCGGCGTGTCCCGGTTCACCCTGGAGGCCGCTGCGGCACACGCGGGGATGACCGCTGCCGAGATGGACGAGGTGTTCCCGTCGGACCGTGCGCTGCTGGCAGCGACGGTCGAGCGGTGGACCCAGACGATCTCGACTCCGCTGCTCCCCCTGATCGAGCAGCAGGGAACCGTCGCGTTCCTCCACGCGCTGCTCGCCGCCCACGCGGAGGAGCCCGTACTGGTCGCGTTGCTCGCCACCAGTCTGGCCTCCGCGGCCGACCCGACCGTCGAGGCCGCCGACTACTTCCGGTCCGTGTACCGCCGGTTCCGCGAGACGATCCGCACCGGCCTCGCCGAGGACGTGCAGGCCGGACGCGAGCCGACCACCATGGACCCGGTCCGGGGAGCGCAGCAGCTCCTGGCGCTGTACGACGGTCTCCGCCTGCAGTCCCTGCTGACCGCCGACACGGACGTCGTCGACGCGTTCGACCGCGCGGCGACGCGCATGCGTCGCGGTTGGGCCGAGCAGTACGAGCAGCCGTCGTACTGGGACATCCCCGTCGCCCGGGTCGACTGAGGCTCTGGTCGACCGGACGAGACCGTCCGTGACCGGAGCGCTCCGTGGGGCTCCCTGCGCCGACGGCTCGGCACCGTCGTCGCTCAGAGGTAGCGACCCGGAGTCCGAAGACGTGACGAAGAAGACCCCGATCAGCAGGAGCGCTCGACCCGCGGCTCGACGTCGTGCGCACGCCAGACGACGGAACGGCGACCAACGGTCGCTGACGTGACCGGGTGACGGACAGGAGGCGCGGTGCCAGCTGGCACCGCGCCTCCTGTCCGGTACGGACTGCTGGACTACTTCAGCAGGCCTTCCTTGGTCAGCCAGTCCTTGGCCGCCGTCGAGGCCTGGGCCTTCTCGCTGCCCTCGACACGGTTGCGCAGCGTGATGAGGTCGTCCGTCGTCAGCTTCGCCGAGATCTTGTTCAGCGTCGAGGCGAGCTTGGCGCTGTAGATCTTCTTGTTCAGGAACGGCAGGACGTTCTGCGCCGCGATCAGGTTCTCCGGGTCCTTGAGCACCTGCAGCTTCTCGGTCACCAGGTCGGGCGACGTCGTGTAGATGTCAGCGACCTGCACCGTGTTGTCCACGAGTGCCTTGACCGTGTCGGGCCCGCCGTAGTCCTCGATCGACTTGAACGTCACCTTGTCGACGCCGTAGGTCGACTTGAGGCCGGGGATGCCGTAGGGCAGCGTGCCGAACTGCGGGTTGGCGCCGAGCGTGAACGGCTCGATCTTCGACAGGTCGGAGATCGAGGTCAGCCCCTTCTCCTTCGCCATCTCCTGCGTCACGACGTACGCGTCCTTGTCCTGGGCCGGGGACGGCTCGAGCACCTGGAAGTTGCTCGGGATCTCGGTCTTCAGGGCGGCGTCGACGTCCGAGGTCGTCTTCGCACTGGCCTTGGTGTCGTAGAAGAACAGCAGGTTGCCGTTGTACTCCGGCATCAGGTTGATCGACCCGTCCTTGAGCGCGGGGATCGTGGTCTGACGCGGGCCCAGGTTGAACTTGGTCGTCACGTCGAAGCCGGCGTCCTTGAGCGCCAGGGCGTACATGTTGCCCAGGATCTCGCTCTCCGGGAAGTTGAACGAACCGACCACGATCGGCGTCTTCCCCGAGCCGGAGCTGTCGTCGGACGATGCGCCCGTGGGGTCAGCGCTGGAACACCCGGAGAGCGCCACGATCGCTCCGATCGCGACCGCCCCCGCCAGGATGCGTGTTCTGGTGCCTGCTGTGAACATCAGTGGTCCCTTTCGTCGACGGTGGATACCGTCACCGCGCGACGCCGGGATGGCAGCGCACGGACGTGTGTACGACGGCGGCGGGTCTGCCCGTGCAGGCCGCGTCGGGTGAGGTGCTGCACGAGCGCGAAGAGCCCGTCGATCACCAGGGCGAGCGCCGTCACGAGCAGCGCACCACCGAGGATGAGGTTGTTGTCGTTCAGGCTGATGCCGGTCGAGATGATCGCGCCCAGGCCGCCCAGCGAGACGTACGACGCGATCACGACCGTCGCGATGACCTGCAGGACGGACGCGCGGATCCCACCGATGATGAGCGGCAACGACAGCGGGACCTCGACCTTGAGCAGGATCTGCAGCTCGGTCATCCCGACCGAACGGGCGGCGTCCACCGTCTGCGGGTCCACCGACTCCACGCCCGCGTACGCCCCGGCCAGGATCGACGGGATCGCCAGCACGACGAACGCGATGATCGACGCGATGAACGCCGTCTGCGTGAACGGCACGGTGTACCCGATGATGACGAAGAGCGTGCCGAGCAGACCGAGCGTCGGCAGTGCGCGCATCGATCCGCTGAAGCCGATCACGAAGCCGCGTCCGCGTCCGGTGTGCCCGATGTACAGGCCCAGCGGCAACGCGATCACGGCGGCGATAGCCACGGAGATGAACGTGTACAGCAGGTGCTCGAGGAGTCGGTCCTGGATCGGGAGCGGTGTCTGCAGTCCGGCGCGGTAGTTCGCGGGGTCGAAGAGCCAGGCGAGGGCACTGAGGAAGAACTGCACCGTCAGGCCCCCTGCTCGATCGTCGCCAGCACTGCGCGTCGACGCGTCCGACGGGTCGTCCGGCGCGACCACGGCATCAGGACGCGCCCGAGCAGCACCAGGATCGCGTCGAAGACCAGCGCGATGACCAGGCTCGCGACGACGCCGACCAGGATCTCCTCGAGGAACTGCCGCTGACGCCCGTCGGTGAACAGGAAGCCGATGTTCGCGGAGCCGACGAGCGCACCGACCGACACCAGTGCGACGGTGCTGGCGGACACCACGCGCATCCCGGCAAGCAGGACGGGACCCGCCAGCGGGAGCTCGACCGTCCAGAACCGCTGCCAGGCCGAGTAGCCGACCGAGGTCGCCGAGTCGATCGTGTCAGCGGGAACGGCGCCGAACGCGTCGGATGCCAGTTTCACCATCAGGGCGACCGCGTAGACGGTGAGCCCGACGACGACGTTCACGGGGTCCGTGATGCGGGTGCCGAGCAGGTACGGCAGGATCACGAACAGCGGCAGGGACGGGATCGTGTAGAGCAGACTGCCGCCGCCGACGATGATCGAACGGATCACCTGGAACCGGTTCGCCACCCAGCCCAGCGGTACGGCCACGACGAACCCGAGGACGATCGGCACGGCCGCCAGCGCCGTGTGCGTCACGGTGAGGCCCCAGATGAGCCCGAAGTTCGTGGTGATCCAGTTCAGGTCTGCATCCCAATCCTCGTCGGACAGCCGGCGGATGGGACCTGAGGGTCCCGCAGGGCTGCTGCGTTCGTCTGAGAATAGCCGGACCGCGCGGTTCTGACCGCGCAAGAGCCGGGACGCGCCATCGCGAGCCGTCCCGGACGCCCGCGGCATGCGGTGACTGCTGCGGGACCGTCGGGCTCGACACTTGTAGACGACTGGTCTAATAGCTTGCTATGGTCGTTCCATGCCCACGACGGAGACCGACACCCGGCAGCACATCCTCGACACCGCACAGCGACTGATGGCCGGCAAGGGCTACACCGCTGTCGGTCTCACCGAGGTGCTGTCGGAAGCCGATGTCCCGAAGGGGTCGTTCTACTACTACTTCTCGTCGAAGGAGGCCTTCGGAGCAGCACTCATGCAGAGCTACTTCGCCGACTACCTCGCCACGATGGACCGCATCGCGAGCGACACCACCAAGACGGGGGCCGAGCAGCTGCAGGAGTACTGGCAGCGGTTCTACGACCTGCAGTCGTTCGACGACTGCCAGGGGAAGTGCCTGGTGGTGAAGCTCGCCGCCGAGGTATCGGACCTGTCCGAGCCCATGCGACTCCAGCTGGTCAGCGGCACGGACGGCATCATCCACCACCTCGAGCGGATGATCGCGACCGGCGGGCGGGACGGCTCAGTCCCCGTCGACGACGACCCGCGAACGCTCGCTCAAGAGCTCTACGACGCATGGCTCGGTGCCAGCGTCATGGCAAAGGTCCAACGCACCACGGCATCACTGCAGCGAGCCTTCGACCTCACCAGGTCACGCCTGCACATCTGACCCACCGGGCCCCGGCCCGGTGTTCTTTCCACAACTACTAGACGACTGGTCTAATACTTAGGAGTTCATCATGACCGACGACATCTTCTTCCTCGACGCGAGCGAACTGGCCGCGCGCATCAGGTCCGGCGAACTGACCTCGGTGCAGGTCGTGCAGGCGCACCTCGACCGCATCGCGGCCGTCGACTCGAAGATCAACGCGATCGTCACCGTCAACGAGAACGCGCTCGCAGAGGCACAGGCCGCCGACGACGCTCTCGCCGCCGGCCAACAGGTCGGCCCGCTGCGCGGGGTGCCGTTCACCGTGAAGGACTCCATCGACACCGCAGGCGTGCTGACCCAGCGCGGCTCCCCGATCTTCCGCGGGCGCACCCCCGATGCCGACGCGGTCAGTGTCGCCCGGATGAAGCGCGCCGGCGGGATCCTCCTCGCCAAGACGAACCTGCCGGAGTTCTCGTACTCCACCGAGAGCAACAACCTGCTCTCCGGACGCACCAACAACCCGTGGAACCTCGACCGCACCTCCGGAGGCTCCAGCGGCGGCGAGTCCGCCGCGATCGCAGCCGGCCTCAGCCCGATCGGCCTCGGCACCGACCTGGCGATCTCGGTCCGCGGCCCCGCGTCCCACACCGGCATCGCCGCGATCAAACCCACCCACGGCCGCATCCCGATGACGGGCGTCTGGCCGCGGGTCCCCCGCCGTGACTGGCACGTCGGCCCCATGGCGCGCACCATCCGCGACCTCGAGCTCGGGTACTCGATCATGCGCGGCCCCGACGGCCAGGACGGGTTCGCCATCACGCCGAACTCCGTCGACACCGGCAAGCGCGACGCCACTCCCGAACAGCTGCGCGTCGCGTGGTTCACCGACTCGGGCCTCGGGCCCGTCGACCCCCAGGTCGCGGCCACCGTTCGCCAGGCGGCGGAAGCGCTCCGGGGCGCCGGTGTCCACGTCGAGGAGATCGACATCCCCACGCTGCACCGCGACAACCCGCTCGCCCTGTTCAACAAGCAGCACGTCATGGAGCTCAAGCCGGCGATGGCCGAGGCGACAGCGGGCCACGAGGACGAGCGCTTCACGATGTCGACGACCATGCTCGCGACCCCCCGACACGTCCGTCGAGGACTACGTCGCGGCCGAGCAGGGCTTCGAACGAATCCGCGACGCCTACGCCCAGGTGTTCACGGAGTTCGACGCCGTGCTCTTGCCCGTGCTGCCCATCCCGGCGCACGAACACGACGCGACGGAGTTCGTCATCGACGGGCAGACCGTCGACGCCACCCACATCCAGACCTTCACGGTGCAGTTCAACATCACCGGCATGCCCGCCCTGTCGATGCGCTTCGGCACCAGCTCCGACGGCCTGCCCATCGGCGTCCAGATCGCGGGGCCGTGGCACGCCGAGTCGACCGTGTTCGCCGTCGCGTCGCTGCTCGAGTCGATCAGCCCCGTCCGCGACCAGCACCCCGAGATCTAGGAGGGCCAGGTCACGCACGTCGTCATCATCGGCATCACGGACGGGGTCGGGTCGATCCTGGCGACGGAACGTCCGGCACGGCGACACCGTCAGCGATGGTCCGGACAGGAGGCGCGGTGTCAGCTGACACCGCGCCTCCTGTCCGGAGCACCAGCGGGAGGAACGCTGACAGCCGGCGTCACGGGGTCGTGGAGTCCAGGGCCAACCGTCAGACGGCAAGCGTGCTGAAGAGGTTCACGACGTTGCCGTCGGGGGGCGCTCACACCGGCCGCGACAGGTCGAGGGCGGCGAAGTCGCCATCGACGTCAGCGACCTCGAACTCGATGAACACCGATGTCGGCCTCAGCTTCCTCCGCAACCACCCTCGTGCACGAGTCGCAACCGGCTCACGAGGCACCTTCGACTGTTCGAGCAGGCGTACCGCCCCGTCCCCGGACGTCAACCAGAACTGGTCCCGAGGAGAGCCCGCCCCCAACCCGCGGCGCCGGGATTCACCGTCGGAGAGCGCTTCACGGCGGCTCATAGCCTCGAGTACGGGCGACGAGCACACCCGAACACGATTCGAAAACGGCCAGGTCGCGAATCGGTCACGGACCCAGTCCCGGGGTAGACCCATCGGTCTTTCCTGTGTGAGCATTCATCAACGCGGCGCGGGGCGTCCTGGGGCGACGAAGCCCAACAGCACCTCGTGACTGCGCTCTCACGGACAAGGGGAATCCATGAATCAGACATCCGAGACGGCAGCAACGAAGCGCCGTCGACTGGGAACCATCACCGCAACGGCAGTCGCAGTGGCAGCAGCACTCATCGCCATCCCGAACGTCGCGCACGCCTACGCCTACGAAGGGCCCAAATGGCCCAGCGGGAACCTCCGCATCTACATGAACACCACATCCGGCAACTACCGGACCGCCATCAACCAGGCGTCCGCGAACTACACATCCGCGACCGACGTGAACCTCACCAACACCACCGCTGGCGGTCCCACGTTCTCAGCAGCAGACGTCAACAACGGCGCCGACGGCTACGAAGGCTTCACCAACTGGTTCTCCCCGAACGGCCGCACCGAATCTGCGCACGCCATCCTCAACCGGTACTACCTCGCCGGGAAGCCCACCGCTCAACTCAAGGTCGTCTGGCTGCACGAACTCGGCCACGGGCTCGGCCTCGCCCACGTCGGCCCCCTCGCCCGCGTGATGCACGACCCAGCCTCCGGCGCATATGGAGCAGGGGTGCGGAACCTCACCTCCGACGAAGTCGCCGGCATCAACAACAAGTACTAGGGGGACGAAACCATGAAGACAACAAGCATCATCGCCATCGCCTCAGCCGGACTCCTCACAATCGGGCTCGCCGGATGCGCAGACGCATCCGGTTCATCCGGATCCCGGGTCAAGCTCTACGACTCCGTGCCCACCCTCGCCGGCGACAGCAGCATCGTCATCAGCGGCACCGTCGAAAGCCAGAAGACCGCCAACGACATCCCCAACGGCGGCGACTTCACCCTCTCCACCGTCGAGGTCGCAGCTACCGCGAAGTCGGACGCCGCACACCCAGCAGGTTCATCCGTCGTCGTCCGTCAGCACGGAAGCCAGAAGACGCCCGGCCCCGGAGCGCTGCTCGAGACAGGGAAGACATACCTGCTTTACCTCACCCCGTCCGGGCTCGACGGACAGTTGGCGAGCCAGTTCTACATCACCGGCGGGACCGCAGGTGTGTACGAGACACAGCAGAACGCCGGCGCACGCTCCACCGGCAACGTCACCGAAGACACCGAGTTCACAAAGGCGCCCAGCGACGAAGGAGACACACTCCCCACCGAGCTCACCCTCGCCGATGCACTGAACGGCTGACACGGCACATCGACTCAGAAGGCCGGCGGAGAACACTCCGCCGGCCTTCTGCACGCCCGCGGCGCTCCCACAGCCCCTGCCACCCAAACGTAGCGAATGACATGTTGTCGCTGCCGACCTGGTGCGTTTGCCCGCGAAAGGCAATACGGTGGACCGTATGAATGGGACACGAGGATTCGCCATCGTGGCAGCAGCAGGCTTCGCCCTTCTGGCGTTGTCGGGGTGCTCCGTCGAAGGGTGCAGCACCTCGGCGCAAGCGCCTCCACACGTGCTCATCAACCCACCCGCATCCTTTCCGGGACATCCGCATTCAGTTGTCCACGCCTGCGTCGATTCCCGATGCACCGATGTCGCAGCCGGTCATGTCGGGTCCCTAGGCGTTCCCGATGGCAGGTCCGCTAACGTCGCGGTCTCGGTCGATTCCGGTGGCACTAAATGGTCGAGCAGCGAGGTCTCAGTGTCGATGAAGGAGTTGGGCAAAAGCCCTAGCGCTTGCGGTACTTCCCCGAGCAACATCGCGGGCGCCCTGACCATCAATGCCGACGGCAAGGCGAAAGACGCGCCGGCGCAAGCACGCTAGCCTGGCCGGCGCGTCTTCGTGACTAGCAGCGGTCTTGCACGCCCTGGTCGGTGACGGGCATCGAGAAACTCCCGGTGGAGCTCATCGTTCCGGGGTTGATCAGCGTCTTCCCGTTGCATCCGGTCATGACGTACTTGTACAGCCCAGATGTCGGCGTGTTCGTGGAGCCGGGGGTGAACCCGACAGATGTTGACCCCACGAACCCGGAACCGCCGATGTTCGTGAACGTCTCCGTCGCCGTCGTCGCCAGAGGCATGAGCGTCCCAGACCAGCTTGGACGCTCTCTGATCCACTCCGCCTGGTAGTCGCGGGTGGACCCGGTGAGCTTCTGCGACAGGGCCGCGCACTGACTGTTGACGCACACCGTGAAGTACGCGGTGTTGGCCTTCGGGTCGTACTCGACATCGACCAGGTACTTCACGTCCGCGTAGTTCAACGTCGGGAGGCTCTTGATCACGACAGTGGTCTCCTGCGGGTACAGCTCGTACCAGGGCACAACCCCGTCGGCGGTCTTGTCTCGGTACACCATGCTGCCCGCCTGGATGAGGGTGTCACCGGAGTAGGAGCCGGATCCGATGCCGGGCCAGTCACTTTCGTTGATCTGGTTCTCCGACGTTCCGTTCGTTGCCTCGGCGGGGACGGTCCACTGCATACCGGTGCCCGCGATTCCCGTCGCGCCGCCGCTCGGGTGGTCCATCATCCACCCTGACCAGTTGTTCGATTGGATGCTCGAGTTCGCACCCTGTCCGACTTGACCCGCCGTCGGGGTGGCGACCTTCGCCGGGCCCATCGAGGCGTCCAGCACTTTGCAAGTCACCTTGCTTACCCAGGTGGGTTTGAGAGCGGCGATTTTCTGCAGCGTCGGGTCGTTTGCTGCATCGGGGTGTTCGGCGAGAATGTTCGTCGGCACGAGAGCTCGTGCGCCGTAGTTCGTGAGTGATTGAGCGTTTGGAACAAGTGTGTTAGTTCCCACCGGGCAGGAATCCGCGGCGGCCGCGACGTGCGATGCGACGAACGGCGCTGCTGTTGCAGGAGCGGCTGACAATGTCGCAGTCACCAGGATTCCGGCTACCGCGAAAGCGACTGAAACCCATCGACCACGTGAAACTGAATGTATTTTCAAGGATTCCCCCCTTAGGAATGGTTCGAGTATTGCCCGACCGAGGCAATAGCGCATGTCGGCGTTGTAGCGGACACGGAAAAGGTTGTTGCGTACCCCGATGTTTCCCACATTTATGTCTGAGGGAATTACCAGCAATGCGGCTCCGCGGCTATGTCATGGCACCCGGGAACGACAAAGGCCGGCGGACACAACTCCGCCGGCCTTCACAAGCCCCTCCCGTACGCCTACGCCGCCTGCCCCGCCGCCTTCTCACGTGCGTCGAGGTCGACCGCGTTCGTGGACGCGACCCGGAGGAACTCCGGCGGGATGACGCACTCCACCGGGATGACACGACCGGACAGGTCCGAGTACATCCACACCGACCCGCGGAGCACCTTCCGAGTGCGGGCGTCACGAAGCGCCTTCATCGAGTTGTAGTTCGGCGCCGCGTACTCATCGTTGCCGTACGCGGCCATCGTCGCCGACGCAGTCACCCGCGCTATCCGTTCCGGAGTCGGCTCGATACCGAACAGCTCCATCGCAGCCAGTGCTTCCTTCTCGTCAATGATGGGGCCGACGAACCCGCGGCTGATGTAGCCGGCAAGTCCCGCCTTCGCGGCACCAGAGATGTCCTGCGAGAACAGGGTCGGGAGCACACGCTGTGAACGGGCGAGACGGCCGAGCACGCGTCGCCTGTCAGCCGCCGCGGTCTGGTTCCGGCGGCTCCGGACGAACATCCACCGTCCGAACCTCTCCGTCGGACGTCAGCAGCACCGGAGCGGCACCGTGAGGAAGACCCTCGCCACGGAACACCGGCAACGCATCCGACGAGCACTCGTTCAGCAGCTCCGCGAACCACTGCTGGTACTCCAGATCCGACGATCGTCCACGACCATCCAACGTCGACTCAAGCGCCACAGCAATCGCCTCCGCCATCATCGGTTCGCTCGGGTCATGTGGGAACGGCATCGACCAGTCCTCCGACCCGACGTAGATGCAGAGGCGGAACGGCCGCGCGCTCCGCCTCCAGGATTCGAACCCGGACCTAACGGCACCAAAGGCCGTCGTGCTGCCATTACACCAAGGCGGAACACCCACGAATGGGCCCGTCCATCCTCCCATGACCGGAGCGGTGGCCGTGCGCCGCGGTTCCGGCCATGATGGACGGATGCCGCCAGAGGACGAAGTCGACCGGATCGTGGCGGCATGGGGTCGGCAGCGCGACGACCTGGACTTCGCACCGCTGCAGGTCCTGTCGCGAGTGGACCGGTTGGCGCGGCACCTCGACCGTGCACGGCGGGCGGCGTTCGACGCGAGCGGCACCGAGCCGTGGGAGTTCGACGTGCTGTCGGCACTGCGGCGTGCAGGCGAGCCGTTCGAGCTCAGCCCGAAGACCCTGCTGCAGCAGACCCTGGTGTCGAGCGGCACGATGACGAACCGGGTCGACCGGCTGACGGCACGGGGACTGGTCGCGCGGCGCACGGATCCGAAGGACGGACGCGGCATCCTGGTCTCGTTGACCGAGGCGGGGCGGACTTCGGTGGACTCGGCGATCGCGGACCTGCTGCGGGCGGAGCGGGACATCCTGGCCGGGGTGTCCGCCGACGAGCAGGACCAGCTGGCCGGGCTGTTGCGACGCCTGATCCTGGGCCTCGGCGACTGACCAGGCAGCGAAGGAACGCGCGGCCGGCCGCGAACGGCGGACAGCGGCCCGAGTAGCCTGCGCCGCATGCACGCCATCACCCTCGCCGTCGCCGATGTCGCACGATCGGCCGAGTTCTACCGCGCCCTGCTCGGCATCGAGGGCAGCGGCGTCATCGGTACCGAGTACCCCGCAACGGAGACGACCGCGGGCGGCACGACGGCGATGTTCACGCTCGACGACGGGCTGATCGTCAGCGTGTACGGGCACCAGGACATGGCGAAGGACTCCGGCGTCGCGCTGGCGACCGCCCCGAGCAGCACGATCGGGCACTTCGTCAGGTCGCAGCAGCAGGTGGACGAGTTCCTCGACCGGGCACGAGCCGCGGGCGCAAGGATGCTCCAAGCGCCGTACACACGGCCGTGGGGCATGTACTCCGGGTTCTTCCAGGACCCGGACGGCCACCTGTGGGAGGTCGTCGCGAACCCAGGCGGCGGCGACCCGGCAAACGCGAGCCCCGAAGCGAGCCCCGCGACGACGGACTAGACCCCGAGCTGCTCCGCGACCTCGAGCCAGCGCTCCTCGAGCTGCTCGATCTCGGCCTCGAGCGCGCCGAGCTTCGTCTGCAGCTCCCCCAGCCCGGCGTAGTCGGACTGGTCGTGGGATGCGAAGGCGTCGAGCATCTTCTTCCGCTCGTCGCCGACGCGGGCGATCTTGCGGTCGAGCGCCGACATCTCCTTCTCGGCGACACGGCGTTCCGCGCCAGAAAGCCCAGACGTGCCGGATGACCCGGACGCGCCGGACGCACCCGCGGCCGTGGACCCGGCCACGGCACCGGCCGAGCCGGTCCCGCCAGCGGTGTCGGGCCTCCCGGCCGTGGCGGCGGCAGCCGCTGAGGCGGTCGATCCCCCGGTGCCGGCCGCACGCAGCCGCATGTACTCGTCGACCCCGCCCGGCAGGTGCCGCAGGTGCCCGCCGAGCACGGCGTACTGCTGGTCCGTGACGCGCTCGAGCAGGTACCGGTCGTGCGACACCACCAGCAGCGTGCCCGGCCAGGTGTCGAGCAGGTCCTCCATCGCCGCGAGCATGTCGGTGTCCAGGTCGTTCGTCGGCTCGTCGAGGATCAGCAGGTTCGGCTCGTCGAGCAGGATGAGCATGAGCTGCAGTCGGCGCTTCTGCCCACCACTCAGGTCCTTGACCGGCGTCGAGAGCTGCTCGGCGGTGAAGCCCAGGCGCTCGAGCAGCTGCGACGGCGTCATCTCCTTGCCGTCGGCGACGTAGCTGGTCTTCTTGCGGGCGACGACCTCACGCACCCGGTCGTTCGCGTACTGCGCCAGGTCGGCGAGCTGCTGGTCGAGGACCGCGACCTGCACGGTCTTGCCGGTCTTCACGCGGCCGCTGGTCGGCTGCAGGCGCCCCGCGATGAGCGCCAGCAGCGTGGACTTGCCCGCGCCGTTCGGCCCGAGGATGCCGGTGCGCTCGCCTGGGGCGATCCGCCACTCGATGCTGCGGATGGTCGGCCCATCGGCGCCCGGGTACGTGACCCCGACGTCGAGCAGGTCGACCACGTCCTTGCCCAGGCGGGCGGTGGCGGTCTTGGCCAAGGCCACGGTGTCGCGGATCGGGGGGACGTCGTCGATCAGCGCGTTCGCCGCCTCGATGCGGAACTTCGGCTTGGTCGATCGGGCGGGGGCGCCGCGGCGCAGCCACGCGAGCTCCTTGCGCGCCAGGTTCTGTCGGCGCTGCTCGCTCGAGGCTGCCTGCCGGTCGCGCTCGACGCGCTGCAGGATGTAGGCCGCGTAGCCGCCCTCGAAGGGCTCGACGATGCCGTCGTGCACCTCCCACGTGTCGGTCGACACCGCGTCCAGGAACCACCGGTCGTGCGTCACGACCACGAGCCCACCCTGGTTCGCCGGCCAGCGACGGTTGACGTGCTCGGCCAGCCACTGGATGCCCTCGACGTCCAGGTGGTTGGTCGGCTCGTCCAGGAACAGCACGTCCCAGTCGCCGACCAGCAGCCGCGCGAGCGTCACCCGCCGCCGCTGCCCGCCGGACAGGTCGTCGACGAGCTCGTCCCACGGGATGTCGGACACGAGTCCGCCGATCACGTCGCGGATCTTCGGGTCGCCGGCCCACTCGTGCTCTTCGCGGTCACCGACGACGACCGCGCCGACCGTCTGACCGGCGGGCAGGGCGTCGCGCTGATCGAGGACGCCGACGGTCACCCCGCGGCGGTGCGTGACGCGGCCCGTGTCGGGTTCCAGGCGCTTGGCCAGCAGGCTGAGCAGCGTCGACTTGCCGTCGCCGTTCCGGCCGACGACGCCGATGCGGTCACCTTCGTCGATGCCGATGGTGACGCTGTCGAAGACGGTGCGGGTGGGGAACTCGAGATGCAGGTTCTCGGCGCCGAGGAGATGTGCCACCCGTCCAGGGTAGGTGGCGCGCGGGGGTGCGTGGTGCGCGTGTGCGGTGCGGACTCGGAACGACAGACCCGATGTCGTACGACGTCCGTGTTGTCGTTCCGGCGGCAACGCGGCGGCGCGGCGAACTCGGAACGACAGATCCGAAGTCGTACGACGTCCGTGTTGTCGTTCCGGCAGCAGGAGAACCCACCTGCCAGGTCGGACGGGAGGCCCGGCTCAGCCCCGGTACGTCGGCTCGGTCGCCGGGTGCGCGGCGATGAAGGCTCGCCAGCGCGACCGCTGCAGGGTCGCGACGACGAGCAATGCTGCCCACAACACGGCGAGGACGCTGTACAGCGATCCGTTCCAGGCACCCCACCCGTTCGCGGCCTGTCCGATCGAGAGCGGCAGCCACCCGCCGAACAGCCAGAGGGTCCACTGCGTCTGCTCCAGTCGCGCGACGGCCAGCCGTCGCAGGGTCCAGCGGTGCTCGGGATCGACCGGGGCCCGGCCGCGGATCGTGCGTTCGACCGCGCGGCGTTCGGCACGGAGCAGCACCGTCGTGGGCTCGCGGAACGAGAACAGCGGCTGGTGCCGGCGGACGCGCAGCACCACACCGGTGACCCAGACAGTGATCGCGATGCCGAGCCCTGCGAGCGCGATGACCTCGCGCAGCGATGACGATGAGGCTGTGGACGTGTCGGAGGCGTCTTCGCCGGGGAACGAGCCGATCACCCAGCCGAGGGCGACCCCGAGGACCACGATCGCCAGCACGATGACCACCCACCGTCGACGGCGCCGACGGTCGGGCCGTGGACGGGGCCGGTCGTCGGCGAGCAGTCCGTCGAGTCGGCGGTCCATCTCGGCCCAGCGGTCGTCGGACTCCTCGCCCCGGAGCTCGCGCCACAGGTCGACCGCGTCGCGCTGGTCGTCCGTGTCGCGCTGGTCGCGCTTGCCGTCGGCGTCGGTCGTCACGATCGACGGGTCAGGTTGCCGAGGCGGAGTCGGACTCGCCAGCGGCTTCCTTGGCGCGCTTGAGCCGGGCCTTCGCCTCCCAGAACTCGATCTCGCGGTCGAGTTCGGCGAGCTCTTGCTCGGTGGTCGTCACGCGGCGGTCCCCGTGCGCCGCTCGAGCGTGGCCGAGGGTGGGGTGGTGGTCCTCGTGGCGGTTGGGCTCGATGTACCGGCCGTGGTTGCGTGGGCGCGGAGCCCAGTCGTGGCCGATGGCGAACCACACGACGCTGCCGACGACGGGGACCAGCACCACCAGGATCACCCAGGCGATCTTCGGCAGCCCACGGATCTGGTCGTCCGTCTTGGTCAGGATGTCGATCAGGGCGAAGACCAGCAGGACGACGGTGATCCCGGGCAGCAGCACGCTCATGCTCCGGATCCTATGGTTCTGCTCGGAGTCCGCGCTACGCCCGCGTCAGAGGGACGCCACCCATTCGTCGGAGCCGTCGGTGAACCGCTGGTGCTTCCAGATCGGGGTGCGCTCCTTGACCAGGTCGATCAGCGCGGCACACGCGGCGAACGCCTGTGCCCGGTGCGGCGACGACACCGCGGCAGCGAGCGCGACGTCCCCGACGACCAGGTCACCCACGCGGTGCAGCACGGCGATGCGCACGCCGGGGTGCTCGTCGGCGATCGACCGGGCGACCTCGGCGATGACCTGTCCGGCGCTGGGGTGTCGCTCGTACCCGAGTGCGGTGACGCCCTTGCCACCGTCGTGGTCGCGCACGACACCGGCGAACGTGACGACGGCGCCGTCCTGGTCCGAGGCGACCACGTCGGACACCTGCTCGACGGTGATCGGTACGTCGACCACGTCGGCGAGCGCCACCCGGTCGGCAGCGGGCACCGCGGCGGTCACGCGTGGCTCCGGCGGGCGTGGCCCTCGCCGTGGACCTGGGCGAGCACGTGGTCGAGCAGCCCGTCGAGCACGGCCAGACCGTCGGCGACACCGCCACGGGACCCGGGCAGCGTGACGACGAACGCCCCGGTCGAGGCGATGCCCGCCACACCGCGGCTGAGCAGCGCGGTCGGTCCGGCACCGGCGAGCCCGCGACGGCGGACCTCTTCGAGCACGCCGGGCAGTTCGAGGTCGAGCAGCGGGGCGACGGCCTCGGGCGTGCGGTCGGTCGGGGTGACCCCGGTGCCGCCGGTGGTGATCACGACGCGGGCACCGGCGAGCAGTTCGGCGGTGACGGTCTCGGCGATCGGGCCGCCGTCCGGAACGATGACGGGCTCGTCGACCGTGAAGTCGTGTCCGCGGAGCCACCCGGCGATCGTCGGGCCCGTGGTGTCGAGCGATGCGTCGATGGCGGCCGAGGTGGAGACGACGAGCACCACCCCACGGCCCCTGGTCGGCTGCGAGGTCATCGTGCGCTCCAGTCCCCGGACCGCCCGCCGTGCTTCTCGAGCACCCGGACGTCCGTGATCGTGGCCGTGCGGTCGACGGCCTTCACCATGTCGTACACGGTCAGGGCGCCGACGCTCGCACCGGTCAGCGCCTCCATCTCGACCCCGGTGCGCGACGTGGTCTTCACCGTCACCTGCACCACGACCCGGTCGTCCGCGCCGGCGATGTCGACCTGCACGCCGGCGATCGGCAGCGGGTGGCAGAGCGGCACCAGGTCCGAGGTCTTCTTGACCGCCATGATCGCGGCGATGCGCGCGGTGCCGATCACCTCGCCCTTGGGCAGGGATCCGTCGAGGATGCGCGCGACGACGTCCGGCCGGGTGATCAGGGTGGCGGTGGCGGTGGCCGACCGGGCGGTGACGTCCTTGTCGGAGACGTCGACCATGTGCGCGCTGCCGTCGGCGCGGACGTGGGAGAGCTCGGCTTTCGGCTGCTCGGCCCGCGGCTGCTCGGTCGTCGACGGGTCGGTGGGGGCGTCGGTCATCGCAGGCTCCAGACGGTCAGGGGATCGCCGGGGGCGACGGCGGCGGTGCCGACGGGCACGTGCACCAGGTGCGTGGCGTCGGCGTAGTGGGCGAGCAGGTGCGAGGACGGACCGCCGACGAAGTGCACGCGGCCGTCGACCACGCGACCGCGGCGGACCTGGTGCTTGCCGACGGGTGACTCGGCAGCGCGCGCGGCGGGCAGCACCTGGACAGGCCGCGACTCGGCCATGCCGGCGGCGCGGGCGAGGACGGGGCGCAGGAACACCTCGAACGAGACGAGCGCCGAGACGGGGTTGCCCGGGAACGCGACGACGGGGACCTGGCGCCCGGCGAGCTGCACGGTGCCGAGCGCCTGCGGGCCGCCGGGCTGCATGGCGACGGGGGTGACGACGAGCCCGCGGGGTTCGAGGGCCTGTCGCACGACCTCGTACGCGCCGGCGCTGATGCCGCCCGTGGTCAGCACCAGGTCGGCCCAGTCCCCCACCGCGTGTTCGAGCGCGGCCGTGAAGCGGGCTTCGTCGTCGGGGACACGGACCGTGCGGGACTCGGCACCGACCTCGGCCAGGGCCGCCCGCAGTGCCACACCGTTCGCGTCGTTGATGCCCGCGCCACCGCTGGCGTCATCCCCGGCGCCGTCGAGCTCCGACCCCGTCGACACGACCAGTACCCGCGGCCGCCGGACGAGGTCGACCTGCGTGACACCGGCCGCCGCCAACGCCCCGAGCACCGCCGGGGTCAGGAGCGCTCCGGCCGGCACGACGACGGCATCGGCTGCCAGGTCGGACCCGGTCGTCCGCACGAAGGTGCCCACGGTGAGGTCGTCCGGCACGGTCACCGTCGGCAGCGACAACGCCGCGGGGAACGCCCCGGGCGCCGTTGCCTCGACCGGGAACACCGCATCGGCGCCGACGGGGATGCGCGCTCCGGTCATGATGGGTGCCGCCGTGCCGGGCTGCAGGTCCGACGGCACCGTGCCGGCCGGGATCGGGTCGACGACGCGCAGCGTCGCGCCCGCGTCCGCAGCCCGCACCGCGAAGCCGTCCATCTGACTGTTGTCGAACGGGGGCAGCGGGATCGGCGACCGTACGGCACGCCCGAGCACGCGGTACCCGTGCCCCGCACCGGTGTCGGCAGCGAGGTCGTCGACGCGCTGCGCCTGCAGGTCGTCATCAGCCCCGGGCAGCGCGGGCGCGACCAGCGCGCGGACCGCGTCGCCGTGCTGACCGATCGTTCGCAAGGGGGCCTCCGAATGCCTTGTCCGTGCAGCGCCTGGACACCGCACCTCAGTAGCGTATCCAGCGCGCCGAGCGCACCCCGACGATCTGGAGGACCTGTGGACAACGACCGACCGGGCAACGACCGAACCGACGCCGGAACCGTGACGATCGGGGTGATCGGGGGCTCCGGCCTCTACGAGCTCTTCGCCCCCGGCACCGCCGACGAGATCGACGTCCCCACGCCGTTCGGAGCGACCTCGTCCCCGATCACGGTCGGCACGATGGCAGGCAAGCGCGTCGCGTTCCTGACCCGCCACGGCCGCGAGCACTCGGTCGCACCGCACCGCATCAACCACCGCGCGAACCTGTGGGCGCTCCGCTCCGTCGGGGTGCGCGCGATCGTGTCCTCGAGCGCCGTCGGCGGACTGCACCCCGACTACGCACCCGGCACCTTCGTGGTGACCGACCAGCTGATCGACCGCACGTGGGGCCGCGCGGACACGTTCTTCGAGGACGCCGTGCAGCACCTGTCCTTCGCGGACCCGTTCGACCCCGTGCTCCGGCGGGCTGCGGTCGAGGCCGTCGCCGCGCTGGACGTGCCGTTCCGCCCGACGGGCACGTGCGTGGTGATCCAGGGCCCGCGGTTCTCGACCCGCGCGGAGTCGGTCTGGCTGCGACAGGCCGGCGGGCACACGATCAACATGACGATGACGCCCGAGGTGCCCCTGGCAGCCGAGCTCGGCATCGGCACGGTGAACCTGTCGTTCGTGACCGACGCCGACGCGGGCCTGGCCCCGACCGAGGACGAGGCCGCCGCCAGCACCGAGGAACCCGTCACGCACGGCATGGTGATGGAGCGTCTGGCGCGGGCCAACCAGGTCATCGTCCGCGCGATCGGGTCGATCGTCGCGGCGATCCCGGACGACTTCACCCCGCGCGAGCTGGTCCCCGCCGCGGCGAGCGCCACGATCATGCAGTCGAACTCGCCGAACAGCACGCAGCAGACCGCGCAGCACGGCACGCGAGCATGAGCCGCCTGCTCGTCACCGGCGGCGCGGGCTTCATCGGCTCCGCCATCGTCCGCCGCGCGATCGCCGACGGGCACGAGGTCCGCGTCCTCGACTCCCTGCGCGCCGACGTGCACGGCGACCCGACGGCGGTGCTGCACGAGCTGGAGCGCACGGGCATCGAGGTCGTGCACGGCGACGTCCGCGACCGCATCGCGCTCGAGGCCGCGCTCGACGGCATCGAGGTCGTCTGCCACCAGGCCGCCAAGGTCGGTCTCGGCGTGGACTTCCAGGACGCCCCCGACTACGTCTCGACGAACGACGCCGGCACCGCGCACGTGCTGGCTGCGATGGACAGCGCGGGCATCGGGCGGCTCGTCGTCGCGAGCTCGATGGTCGTCTACGGCGAGGGCGCCTACGCCACCGCCGACGGCACCCCGATGCGACCCCCGGCGCGACGCCGCGAGGACCTGGACGCCGGCCGCTTCGACCCGATCGGTCCCGACGGGCAGCCGCTCGTCCCCGGGCTGATCGACGAGTCCGCCGCGCTCGACCCCCGCAACGTGTACGCGCAGACCAAGGTCGCGCAGGAGCACCTGGCGTCGTCGTGGGCCCGTGCGACCGGTGGCCGCGCCGTCGCGCTCCGGTACCACAACGTGTACGGCCCGGGCATGCCCGCGAACACGCCCTACGCGGGCGTCGCGTCGCTGTTCCGCTCGGCGATCGCCCGCGGCGAGGCCCCCCGCGTGTTCGAGGACGGACGGCAGCGCCGTGACTTCGTGCACGTGGACGACGTCGCCGGCGCGAACCTCGCCTCGATCGGTGCGACGGCAACAATGTCCGACGACTCGTTCCGGGCATTCAACGTCGGCTCGGGCACGGTGCACACGATCGGGGACATGGCCGCGGCGATCGCCGGCACCGCCGGGTTGCAGCCCGTCGTCACCGGTGAGTACCGGCTCGGCGACGTCCGCCACGTGACGGCGTCGTCGGCGCGGATCGCCGACGAGCTGGGCTGGCGTGCCGAGGTCGACTTCGAGCGCGGCATGCGCGAGTTCGCGGACGCGCCGCTGCGCGCGGCGGTGCGCTGAGCGCTCGGTCCGGACCACGACCGGACTGGAGGCCCGTGGCGGCGCCGCCACGGGCCTCCAGTCCGGTGTCGGCTGGCCCCCGTTCGGGGCGAATCTGAACGGAAACCGGTCAGGGGGTACGAGCTCCCTGTGCATCACCGGCAGCACTCCGGTTGCCTGGTGTGCATGGCAACGCCCTCCCGTCGAAACGACCGACCGCACCGAATGGTCGGCATGAACGTCGACGTGATCCTGCCGTGCCTGGACGAGGCGGACGCCCTGCCGAAGGTGATCGGCCGCCTGCCCGAGGGGTACCGCGCGATCGTCGTCGACAACGGCTCGACGGACGGGTCCGCTGACGTGGCCCGCGCACACGGCGCCCTCGTGGTGACCGAGACCCGTCGCGGGTTCGGCTCGGCCTGCGCCGCCGGTGTCGCTGCTGCCACCGCCGAGTACGTGGCCTTCTGTGACGCCGACGCCTCGATGGACCCCGCCGAGCTCCCCCCGCTCGTCGCCCGCGTCGCGTCCGGGTCGGTCGATCTGGCGCTCGGTCGCCGCGTCCCCACGACCCCCGCTGCCTGGGCACCCCACGCCCGCTTCGCGAACCGCGTGCTCGCGGTCCTGATGCGCCGCGCGACCGGCTACCGGCTGCGCGACCTCGGACCCATGCGCGTGATGCGCCGTGCGGACCTGGTCGCGCTCGACCTGCAGGACCGCCGCAGCGGCTATCCGCTCGAGATGGTGCTGGCCGCGCACGCCGCCGGGTGGCGCGTCGACGAGTCGGACATCGGCTACGAGCAGCGCATCGGCGACAGCAAGGTGACCGGCACGCTGCGCGGCACGATCAACGCGGTGCGCGACATGTCGCGGCTGTTGCGGCAGTACCGGCGCCAGGCGCGGGTGCGGACGGTCGCGCCGGCTGCGGCTGAACAGACCACGGCTGCTCCGGCTGCGGTGGCGACTCCCGCTCCGGCTCCGGCTCCTGAAGGGACGAACGCATGAGCGCCGTCGTCGACGTCACGGTGGTCGTGATCGCCAAGGAGTGCCTGCCCGGCAAGGTCAAGACCCGTCTGGCACCGGCCATCACCGCCGAGGGTGCCGCCCGGGTCGCTGCCGCCAGCCTCGACGACACCCTGCGCACCGTGCAGGCCCTGCCCGTCGCGCGCCGCGTGCTGTTCTTCGACGGCCAGGTCACACCCGACGCTGCCGAGGGCTTCGAGGTGCTGCACCAGCCCGACGGCGGCCTGGACGAACGTCTGGGCTTCCTGTTCGACACGATGACCGGTCCCACGCTGCTGGTCGGCATGGACACCCCGCAGCTGTCCGCCGCTGACCTCGCCCCGGTCCTCGACGATGCCGAGCGGGACGCCTGGTTCGGCCCGGCCGAGGACGGCGGCTTCTGGTCGCTGTACCTGCGCGGGCCCGACGGGTCGTTGATCCGCGGCGTGCCGATGTCCCAGGACGACACCGGCGCCGACCAGCGCGCTCGCCTGGTCGACGCCGGACTCGACGTCGGCACGCTGCCCACCCTGCTCGACGTCGACCTGATCGACGACGCCCACCGTGTCGCGGCACTCGTCCCCGGTTCGGCGTTCGCCGCAGCCCTGGCCGCATGCCCGACCGACACCCTCACCGCCGGAGGTACCCGATGACCGACACCACCCAGGCACCGGTCACGTTCGGCACCGGCGGCGACGAGCCGTACGCCCGCGCACTCCGCTCGGACGGCCGGCTCCGGCTCACCGACCCCGACCGTCCGGACGTCGCGATCACCATGGACGTCAGCCGGTGGAGTGCCGCTGCCGACCGGGTGGACCGTTCGTTGCTCGACGGCGTGGACGGCCCCGTGATCGACATCGGCTGCGGCCCCGGGCGCATGCTCGTCGCCGCCCGATCGCTCGGCATCCCGTCGCTCGGTGTCGACGTCTCCGCCGAGGCCGTGGCCATCGCCCAGCGCTCCGGCGGTCGTGCCGTGCAGGGCTCGGTGTTCGAGACCGTGCCGGAAGAGGGACGTTGGGACACCGCGCTCGTCCTCGACGGCAACATCGGCATCGGCGGCGATCCCGTGGCACTGCTGGCGCGCTGCCGTCAGATCGTCCGCGAAGGCGGTCGTGTCGTCGTCGAGACCCACGTCGAGGCCGACGCCGACCGGGCGTACCAGGCCCGCGTGGTGGACGCCGACGGCCACACGAGCGCCGAGTTCCCGTGGGCCGAGGTCGGGCTGGACGCACTGCGTCGGCACGCGGTCGTCGCCGGACTCGAACCCCGCGCGAGCTGGACGGCTGCCGGTCGGAGCTTCTGCGAGCTCGTCGCGTAGCTGGCCTGAGGATCATGGTTGTTTTGCAGAATGCAAGACAAGCACGTACGGTGGACGGACCAGTCGACGGCGCTCGGGGCGTCGGACTGGCGTCACCGGCGATCGACTCCACCACCCGAGGAGTTCCCATGACGACCACCACCACCCCCTTCGGCGGCAGCTTCGTCTCCGCGACCACCGCTCGTGACGAGCTCGGCACGTACAGCAGCACGGCGGCTCCCGCGTCGGTCGGCACCTACACCGGCGTGCCGATGACCGGCCGGCTCGGTCGCTTCGTCGACGCCCAGTTCCGCCGCGGCGGCTCCGTGACCGCGTCGAACCGCACCGTCACGGGCTCGTTCCGCACGGCGACCGGGTCGTTCCGCACCGCCTGAGCCGATCCCGGTCAGGCGGCGGCGAGCTCTTGCTCGAGGCGGTCTGCCACCTGCCGCAGCCATGCGCGGTCGTCCAAGCCGTCGTCCTCGGGCACGTAGTTGCAGTCCAGCTCGACCAAACGGCCGCCGAGCGACGCTGCGTCGGGCAGCGCCTGGTCGAGGTCCCGCACGTCCGACAGCAACGCCTGCTGCTCGTCGGGCGAGCTGATCGCCAGGCAGTGCTCGAGCGCGTCGGGCGCCCCGTACGGCGCGTCCGCCCAGTCCTGGTGGAAGTAGGCACCGACGAAGTCGTCGAACGCCGCGAAGTTCGTCGCGGTGATGCTGGCCGGCGCGGGGTACGCCGTCAGGACGGTGTAGCCCGACGGCCGGTCCGGTGCCGCGGTCAGGACCACCCGGACGGCGTCGAGGTCCTGGATCGTCCCGAACGGCATGCCGCGCCCCGTGACCCCACCGGGAACGGCGTAGATCCGGAGGGGCTTCGGGCAGTCCTCGGCGACCCAGGCTCGGATGCGCAGGTGGTTGGCGTCGAGAGCGTGCGCGACGATCCGGTTCGCCTCGTCGGTCCCGCCAGTGAAGACCGACGTACCGGTCCTGACGCTGTGGCTCATGCGTGCTCCTTCATCGTTGCGATCACGGTCTCCGGTGGCGTACTGATTGGTGGTCGCTCTGCGGAGCGGTCATCATCCGCGCTCCAATCGCGCGACGAGCGCGTCCAACCACTGCTTCGGCGCCATTCCGGTGTCCCTCGTCGGCGAGAACCCCGTGCCGACATGTCGCAGGTACCGCTCGACCACGTCGTCGTCAGCAAGTGTCGTCTGCAGGATCTTCGCCTGTTCGAAGTACTCCAGACGGGACTCGTGGCACAGGTCGTCGAAGGCATCGACGTACACAGCTTCCACGTCGGGGTAGTCGAGGTCCCAGTCGTAGTTGAAGAACGCAGCGAGCAGGTTGTACATCCCCGGCGTCCGACCATCGAGTTCTCCGAAGGACTGTTCATCGTCAAGCATCTTGTACCCTGCGTCGGGAGTCGACATCAGAGCGAGAACCGAGGGTTGTAGCGTCATTCTCCAAGAGCGTCACGCGAGGCCTCACTTGGCGAACGCCTCGCGTGGGTAGCTGGTCAGGACTCGGTACGGCGGATTTCCGGCGGCGTCGTACGACGAGACGATCAACGTCGGCGACAGGTGCGATGTCGTCATTGCTCCATCGACTTCCGGATCCTGCGGACCAGAGCGCGCGGCCACTCGGCGAGGGACACGCCGAGATCCTCGCTGGGCGCGAGTCCGGAACCGACGAAGTTCAGGAACTCCTGAACTTCAGTTTCAGACGTCAGCTCCCGTTCGAGTAGCTGCGCCTCGCGGATGTACTCGACTCGCGCGTCGGCATCGAGGTCGTCGAACACAGATGCGTAGGCGGCTTCAGCATCCTCGTAGTCCAGGTCCCAGTCGTAGTTGAACACGGCTGCGAGCAGGTTTCGGAGATGAGGAATCTTCGCGATCAGTGCGCGTCGTTCGAGGTCGTTCACTCCCCCCACCGTCGCTTTCGGATAACTGGTGATGACACGGTAAGGCGGCTCGCCGCCCGGAATCCAGCGAAGCACAACGTTGAAGTCTGCGGCCAGGGAATCGTCGATGTGCGGTGCGAGACGTCGGATTTCACGGAGACGTTCCGAGGACGTCGTCATCTGACCCGCGCCCTCAGGAAGGGCATGCGCCATCGACTTCCCACGTCCGCAGCACTTCTCCGTTCGATCACGAGCCGCACACCTTCAAGTCTCCGCGCCGTGGTCCTGGAGTTGTTGGCCCCACTCCACCGGGGCGGGGCCGACCTCCAGTCGGTCGTCGGTCAGGGGGATCTGTTGTGGGTTCATCCCGACAAGTCCTCCAGGCGCCCGATCAGTGCGTCCAGCCAGCTCTTCGGCGTCAGCCCGAAGTCCAACTGCGGCACGAGGCCTGTGTGAACGTAACTGAGGAAACCAGCGACTGCATCATCGTCACGAAGGTGCTCCTGGAGCACTGTGGCCTGTTCGAGATACTCCTTGCGTTCTGCTTCCGAGATCCCGGAGAAGGCGTCGTCGTAGACCGACTCAGCCGTGGGGTGGTCGAGCATCCAGTCGTAGTTGAAGGACGCGGCCAACAGGCTCCGGATCAGCGGAACCCGACGGACGAGTTCTCGGTAGTCGTGACTCCGCGTCATCCCATCTCCCCGATCGGGTACGACGTCAGGACGAAGTACGGAGGCTGCCGAGATGGATCGTACTTGAGCACCGTGTGCACCACGGTGCTGTCGCTCATCGGCGGTACCCGTGATGGGTTGAAGCTGCGCCCGACCACGCGATCAGCGGGCCAGTCGAAGTCTTCGGTGAGCTTCTTCCCGGGATCGGACTCCATCTTGCTGAGCCACCGTTGAACGGCGTCGTGGTTGGAATCCAGGCTGTTCGCGACAAGTCGGTCGAGCTCAGATGGGGAGACGGTGTAGCTGCTGTTCGGCCTCTCCCGGTCGAAACGGTCGGCGATCCAGTCGTCGAGCTGCTGCCCGTGCAGGTCG
Source organism: Microbacterium sp. M1A1_1b (assembly GCF_053345565.1). NCBI lineage: Bacteria > Bacillati > Actinomycetota > Actinomycetes > Micrococcales > Microbacteriaceae > Microbacterium > Microbacterium sp. M1A1_1b. Next base: position 340,840 of record NZ_JBKFAJ010000003.1, on the reverse strand, counting down.
GTCCGGACGTGCCGCTCCAGCGTGTGCCCGCCCGCTGCTTCTGCGGCAGCCAGGCCACCGGCATCGGTGAACGGCTTCGACTCGATGCCGTGGGGCAACGACGCCTCGTCGTGCGGCCTGAGCAGGTCCGGGTGCTCGTCGACGAACTGCGCCATCTCGCCGCGCAGCAACTGGTCGAACGAACCATCCCCCGTTCCCAGACCCGGCGCGAAGTCGTCGCTGCCCGCGTAGTCCCGGTACGTCCGGTCGACCAGGTCGTGCAGCGCGTCGACGCTCTCCTTCGACGCTCCGTTCTCGACCCAGGCTCGAACGTCGCGGCTCAGTCCGTGCAGGCCGAGCTTGCCCAGCCCTTCAGCCAGCTCGGTCGCCTTCGCGGTGTCCTTCGCCAGTCCACCAGGGCCCGCAGCTCCGAGCCCGATCCCCATAGCAGCAGCGCCAGCGGCGGCTCCCGGATGTGCCTGCGCCTCGGACCACCAGTCCCCGAACGCCTTGCCAGCGGCGTCGTGCGCCTTCGCCGCGTCGCCCTTCGGGTCGAGCGCCGCATCGAGCCACGCGTACGGCGACAGGAACAGCCCGATGGTGGCAGCGCCGTCGACGACACCGCCCCACGTCGACCCGAGGGTGTCGGTCGACCAAGCACCCTGGTTGTCGAACCCGAGCATGTGGATGCCGCTCTCGAGCGAGTTGAGCAGCTCGTTCGTCGCACCTTCGGAGAACTGCTCGCCGCAGGTCTTGCCGTCCGCCGTGCCGACCGAGCTCCATGGCAACTCGACGCCACGTGCGTTGAGGTCGTTCTCGGTCGGGGCGACGTACGCACCCCGCAGACTCGCTCCGGACGCCTTCTTGATCGCGGTTGCACAGTCGGCCTGCGCTTGCTCGAGCAGTGCGACCTGCTCGTTGATCCGCCGGATGATGTCGTCGTTCTCGTGCTTGGTGACGATGTCCTCGTACCAGGGCACGGTCGTCTTCTCTGGCGGAGCGTCGGAGCGGGTCGCGCCGTAGGCGTTCCACGAGCCGTCGACCTGCGGCGCGGTCGTGGTCGCGTACGGCGAGGTCGCCTTCGGCACGCCGCCGCGCACACGGGCCACGAACGCCGCGGCCTCGACGCGCAGGTCGTCCAGCTGCTTCTTCGGCCCGGCCGCGTCGGAGGCGTACGTGTCGAGCGCCTTGGCGACGCCGCGGGCAGCGGTGCCGATCGTGTGGGTGTCGTCGACGACGGGGTCCATCAGCGTGAGGACCTGGCCGGATTCAGGCGCCTCGTACACGGCGCCGAGCGCTTGCCACTTGCCGGGGATCTCGTCGGCGACGGTCCGCATCGCGTCGCCGCCGCCCGAGATCGTCGTCGCCGCGGCGGAGACGGTCGTCAGGTCGAGCTCGGCGCCAGGGATGCCCTGGGGATCGACGAGTCCGTGGTCACCGATCGGCACGCCGCTCACCGGTTCGCCCCCGGAGCCAGCGTCGAGCCGTCGGTCGAGGCGTTCTGGACCAACAGCGAGATGTCGTGGGTCTCGTGGGCCGTGGTGCCGACGCGCTGGAAGTCCGCCGCCATCTCGAGGTCGCCCTGGACGTAGGCGTTGACCGCCCCACGGACGCCCTGCACCCCGCCGACGAGCCGGTACGTCACCTGGTCGACGTCGTCGCTGACCTGGTCGACGAAGGCACCGAGCGCTTCGTTCACGACGGCTCCGGCGCCGCCCGACGCGTCGGCCACCCCGGTCTGCACCGACTGCAGGGCTGCGGCGGTGCCGTCGAGCGACGTCTGCATGCCGTCGAGCACCGTCTGCACCCCGGACGGGTCGACCTTCCAGCTCCCCGTGCTCATCGAACCTCCCCCGTTCGCATCCCATCGTCTCGCGACGACGACACCCGGTGCAAGTCCGTCGTGCGGACGCCACGTGCCAGGTCCGCCGCCGCCAGCCACCGATCCGGCTCGTCGCCGTCGAACCAGAACAGCGCCCCCGGTGCACGGACCGGACCCACGGGCGTCCCGCCCAGCTGGTCGATCCGCCCGCTCAGACCCCGGCTGCGCACGGCGCGAGCGCCCGCGAACACGGCCAGCGGCGTCGTCGGCCCACGCAGGACCGGTTCCGTCACCCCGTCCAGGCGACCACGGCTGGTCGAGAACAGTCCGGACTGCGGGTGGCGACCCTGACTGACGGCCAGGAGGCCCGCCTGCAGTCGGTCCCGCACCGCGCCACGGTCGTCGATCGCGACCACCACGCGCAGCGTCTCGAAGACGGAGCGCGGCCCGCGCTCCACGATCAGCAGGCCGCCGACGGTGTCGTCCGGACTGCCGACGACGAACGTCGAGGACCCGGGCGAGCGGCGTTCGGCGAGCGCGGTCAGCGCCGACGGGGACATCGGCTCGGCGCCCTCATGCAGGGCGTGGGTCACGGTGCGGTCGAACGCCGCCAGGAACCGGGCCGTCGTCGTCCCGAGCACCAGGCGCGGCGACGGGGCGTGCTCGATCGTCAGGTCGACGTGCAGCAGGTCACCGACGGCGTCCGATGCGGGTACGGCACCGGAGGGCCGCCAGCGCCAGCCGTGCTCGGCCAACAGGTGCGTGGCCGCCCAGGACAGGACCGCTCCGGGGGCGGTCTCGACCACGCTCGTCGTGTCTCGGCGCACGCGGGCGACGAACGCGGCGTCCGCACGCACGACCTGCCCCATGGTCTCCCCCGACCCGCGGTGCCCTCCACCGCTCGCGCCGAGCCTACCGAGGGCCGCCGTCATCCTCGAACGCCCCGGAGGTCGTGGTGCCAGGATGGACGCATGAACGACCGCGCCGGCACCCCAGCGACCGCAGACGACCTCGTCGACCTCGACGAGTTGATCGCCGCCTACTACGACCGCGTGCCGGACGTCTCGGTGCCCGAGCAGAAGGTCGTGTTCGGCACCTCCGGACACCGCGGCTCCTCGCTCGACTCGGCGTTCAACGACACCCACATCGCCGCCATCACGCAGGCGATCGTCGAGTACCGCCAGTCGCAGGGCACCGACGGGCCGCTCTTCATCGGCCGTGACACCCACGCGCTGTCCGGCCCCGCCGAGCGCACCGCGCTCGAGGTCCTGGCCGCCAACGGCGTGCACGTGCTGGCAGACAGCGACAACGGGTACGTCCCGACCCCGGCGCTCAGCCACGCGATCATCCGCTACAACCGCGCCGGCAACCCCGACACTGCGGACGGCATCGTCATCACGCCCAGCCACAACCCGCCGCGCGACGGTGGCTTCAAGTACAACCCGCCGCACGGCGGCCCGGCCGACAGTGACGCCACGTCGTGGATCGCGAACCGTGCGAACGCGATCATCGAGGGCGGCAACGCCGAGGTCCAGCGCACGGAGCACGCCACTCCCGACCGCTACGACTTCCTGCACACCTACGTCGCCGACCTCGAGAACATCATCGACATCGCCGCGATCAAGCGTGCGGGCGTGAAGATCGGCGCCGACCCGCTCGGTGGTGCGTCACTGCCGTACTGGAACGCGATCCGCGACCACTACGAGCTCGACCTGACCGTGGTGAACCCCGACGTCGACCCGACCTGGTCGTTCATGACGCTCGACTGGGACGGCAAGATCCGGATGGACCCGTCGAGCCCCTCGGCGATGGCCTCGGTCCTGGCGCACAAGGACGACTTCGACGTGCTGACCGGCAACGACGCCGACTCGGACCGCCACGGCATCGTCACCCCCGACGGCGGGCTGATGAACCCGAACCACTACCTGGCCGTCGCGATCGAGTACCTGTACGCGCACCGTCCGGCCTGGCGCGACGACGCCGCGATCGGCAAGACGCTGGTGTCGTCGAGCATCATCGACCGCGTGGCCGAGTCGCTCGGCCGTCGCCTGTGGGAGGTCCCGGTCGGCTTCAAGTGGTTCGTGCCCGGCCTGATCGACGGCTCGGTGGCGTTCGGCGGCGAGGAGTCGGCCGGTGCGTCGTTCCTGCGCACGGACGGCACCGCGTGGACGACCGATAAGGACGGCATCATCCTGGCGCTGCTGGCGTCAGAGATCGTCGCGGTCACCGGCAAGACCCCGTCGAAGCTGTACGACGAGCTCACCGAGCGCTTCGGCGCACCGGTCTACCAGCGCGTCGACGCCGCGGCCTCGAAGGACCAGAAGGCCCGTCTGTCCAAGCTCGACGGTGACGCGATCACCGCCACGACGCTGGCGGGCGACCCGATCACGGCCAAGCTGTCGAAGGCACCGGGCAACGACGCGGCCGTTGGTGGCGTCAAGGTCGTCACGGACAGGGCCTGGTTCGCAGCACGACCGTCCGGCACCGAGGACGTCTACAAGATCTACGCCGAGAGCTTCGTGTCGCAGGAGCACCTGGAGCAGGTGCAGCGCGAGGCCAAGGAGATCGTCGACGCCGCACTCGGCGCCTGAGCCATGGGGCTGTTCGGACGGAAGCAGCGCGCTGCGCCGCCGCTGGTGGACCTCGCGCACCGCATCCTCGCCGAGCGCGGGGTGGAGACGTCCGTCGAGGGCGACCCGGCGGACCCGGCGACCGTCCGTCTCGTCGCGCAGGACGGCCAGGTGTACCTGCTCGAGAACCTGGCGGCACAGCTGCGCGGCGAGACGCCCGATCGACAGATCGCGATCGCCGAGGAGCACTTCGACCGGATGCTGCTCGCGCAGCGGGAGCCCGCCGCCGAGGCACTGTCGGCGGACGATCTGCGTGACCGGATCCGCGTCCGGCTGCTCGCGGACGACAGTGCGGACCCCACCGACCTGGCCTACGCGCGACCGTTCGCGCCGGGCCTCGTCCTGGCACTGTGCCTCGACAACCCGACGACGGTGACCACCCTGTCGGCGAGCACACTGCCGAAGCTCGCGCTCGGGGTGGACGAGCTGTTCGCGATCGGTCAGCTCCGCACCGACAGCGAGCCCGTCGACGATCGCTCCGAGATCGCTCCCGGCGTGCACGTCGTCGAGGGTGAGTCGCTCTTCACCGCGTCGAAGGCCGCGAACCTCCCGGCGCTGTTCGGCGCCGCACCGTACGGCACGGTGTTCGCGGTCCCGAACCGTCATCTGCTGATCGCGGCTCCGATCTCCGGACCGGAGAGCCTCGCCGCCGTGCAGAGCCTGGCGGGGGTGTTCGCGCAGCTCATCAGCAGCGACGCACACCACCCCGGCGGGCTGGTGTCACCGCACCTCCTCTTCTCGCGGGACGGCACGGTGAGCGTCGTCTCGGCCTTCGACGACGAAACCGGCGACCTGCGCATCGAGGTCGACGAGCGCTTCCGAGCGGCACTCGACCAGGCCGCAGCCGCCTGACGGACCGGCACCGTGCCTCCAGGCCGTCTGGAGGCCCGGCTCGGCTCCCGACGCCGGCCGGCGTCGGTCTGCGGCCGGCGCGGGCCTGGCGGCGTACGGTGGCCCGATCGGCGTCGGTGACCGTCTGCCGATCGTTCCGGCGTGGATCCCTGCCGATCCACACAGGAAGGCGTCTCGTGTGGACGCTCGGCTTGCGGCAGATGTAACTTTGCAGACAGCGCAAAAATCGTTCGACTGCGCTCTCGTACCCGGGAGACCGAAGACCATGACCCAGACGGCGACCGCACCCGCGGCACCCACCACGGCGTCCAACGTCGTGATGAACCACCGACAGATCCTGCTCGTGATCTACGGCCTGATGGCCGGCATGTTCCTCGGTGCCCTCGACCAGACGATCGTCGGCACCGCGATCCGCACGATCGGTGACGACCTGCACGGCCTCGACCAGCAGGCCTGGGTCACGACGGCGTACCTGATCGCATCGACGATCACCACGCCGATCTACGGCAAGCTCTCCGACATCTTCGGCCGCCGCCCGCTGTTCCTGACCGCGATCGGCATCTTCATCATCGGGTCGTTCCTGGCGTCGTTCTCCAGCTCGATGCTCATGCTCGCCGGGTTCCGCGCGCTGCAGGGCCTGGGCGCCGGTGGTCTGATGTCGCTGCCGCTCGCGATCATGGGCGACATGCTCGCCCCGCGTGAGCGTGCCAAGTACCAGGGATACTTCCTGGCCGTGTTCGGCATCTCGAGCGTCATCGGCCCGCTGGTCGGTGGCCTGTTCGCCGGTGCGAACCAGATCCTGTTCGTGGCCGGCTGGCGCTGGGTGTTCCTGATCAACGTGCCCGTCGGCATCATCGCGCTCGCGATGGTCCTGACCTTCCTGCACCTGCCGAAGTTCGGTGACCGCGGCAAGCCCCGCATCGACTGGTGGGGTGCCTCGCTGGTCATCGTCACCCTCGTCCCGCTGCTGCTGATCGCCGAGCAGGGCCGCGAGTGGGGCTGGGACTCCCCCGGTGCCATCGCCTGCTACCTGGTGGGCGCGCTCGGCCTGGTCGGCTTCATCATCGTCGAACGGGCGATGGGCGACGACGCGATCCTGCCGCTCAAGCTGTTCGGCTCGGGCGTCTTCTCGATGGCCGCGATCCTGTCCGTCCTGGTCGGCTTCGGCATGTTCGGCGCAATGCTGACCATCCCGCTGTACCTGCAGATCGTCAAGGGTGTGACCCCGACCGAGTCCGGCTTCGCCATGTTGCCGATGGTGCTCGGGTTGATGATCTCGTCGATCGCATCGGGTCAGATCATCTCGCGCACCGGCAAGTACCGGCTGTTCCCGGTGACCGGCACCGCCTTCACAGCCATCGGCTTCACGGTGCTCACGTTCCTGACGGCCGACCGCCCGCTGTGGTTCCTGATGACGGGCATGTTCTTGATCGGCCTCGGCCTGGGGCAGCTCATGCAGACGCTGACGCTGGCCGCGCAGGGCTCGGTCTCGCCCCGGGACATCGGTGTCGCCACGAGTGCGGCGACGTTCTTCCGGCAGATCGGCGGCACGATGGGCACCGCGGTGCTGCTGTCGGTGCTGTTCACCCTGATGCCGACGAACATCACGACGGCCATGCAGAACAAGTCCGACCTGTCGAGCGCCCTCAACGCGGCCCTGACACCGTCGGTCGCCAGCGCGTCCGACAACAAGGGCGTCATGGACAAGATCTGGACGAAGATCGTCGACCCGGTCAAGCAGAACGTGCAGTCCGGGCTCGACAAGGGCACGGCGGCTGCCAAGCAGGCAGCGGACCAGGCCGTCACCCAGAAGGTGACCGCGGCCGTCCAGGCCCAGGTCGCCGCGGGGACCGTGCCCGCAGCCGCCGAGCAGACGATCATCGACCAGCAGGTCGCCGACGCCACTCCCGCGGCTGAACGGCAGGCCCTGGCCACCGCAGCCGGCAAGGCGAACGCCGAGGTCGTCGACGGCAAGCTCCAGATCGACTACTCGAACGCCTCGCAGCGCAAGAACGTCGTCGACGAGGTCGCCCCGACCCTGATCAAGCAGCTCAAGAGCGGCAACTCTGCGGCCAGCTCCTCGTCGAACTCGGCGACGAGCGACACGTCGTTCCTGAACGGTGCCGACAAGCGCCTGACCCGCCCGTTCCTGGTCGGCTTCAGCGCCTCGACGGTCACGGTGTACTTCGTCGGACTGGGCGTCATCCTGATCGCCTTCATCCTGACGTGGTTCTTCCGCGTCCCCGCTCTGCGGAAGACCTCCGCACTGCAGGAGCAGGCCGACACGGCTCGCGCCGCCGCCAGCGGTGGTGCCGACGGTGACGACCACGACCGTCTGACCGTCGACGCCCAGGGCTCGGCGGCGAACACGGGCTCGCTCGTGTCGCCGGACACCGGGTCGATGCACGTCGTCCCGACCTCGCCCGACGTGCCGGCACAGCCGCGGTCCGCCCGGTCCACCGAGACACCCCACGTGTCGGTGCTGCCGGACGACACCCGCGCACCGCTGCCCGACGCGCCCACGCACGGCGCCCACTCGGCAGCAGCACCGATCGACGAACCGCCGACCACCACGGGTGCCATCCGCGCCCACCGCGCGGCGCACGCCGCAGTGGCGGACCGGCCGGACCAGACGTCGACCGGAACCGACGCTGCCCAGGCGAGCGGGGCCTCCCGTCTCGACGAGAGCGGCCACACGCACGGCCGTCACTCGGCCGAGTAGCCGCACCCGTTCCACCCACGACGAAGCCGCTGTCAGCAGACAGCGGCTTCGTCGTCGTGTGCACCATTCCGGTGCGGCGTCGGGTGTCCCGTCAGGAACGCTCCTGCTTCCGAAGCTGCGCGTAGTCGCCCGCCGCACAGGCCGACGTCCCGGTCACCGTGTCGCCGCCGCCCAGGTCCGACGAGCGGAAGCCGATGTTCGCGATGGCTGTCCCCCGGCCGTCGAGCCCCACGTACGACTCGTCGTCGGTCGCGAACCGGGTCGTCTCGAGGCCCTCGGAGCGCCACAGGTGCTCGAGGGTCGCGATGTCCCGGGCAGCGTCACCCCGCCCCGATCGAGCGGCGATGACCGTGTAGTTGACGCCTGCCCCGTCCCCGTGCTCGTCCTTGCAGGTGCCGAGCCTGGGCCCCACCTGCGTGGTCCACGTCCCACCCAGTGCAGTGGTCGTGTCGTCCACGAGCCGCTGGATGCTGCGCTTCGCGTCGTCGGGCTGTCGTGTGGGTCGGGCCTGCATCTGTCCTCCTGAACATCCGGCCGCAGCGCCGACGACCACGATCGTCACGACTGCGAGCGGGATCCGGTGGTGCATGCCTAGCATCCTGGCAGACACGTCCGGCGCAGACCCGGAGGTCAGCCGAGTGCGCTCGGATCGGCGGGAGCGCCACCCGTCACCGCGCACGTGACCTGCACGATCGAGGCGGTGCCGTCGTCGTCGGGCACCCCACCCGCGACGACCGTCACGGGGTCACCGGCGTGCAGTTCGGCGCTCACGACCAGGTCGTGCGGGTCCTCGAGCGGCCCGTCGCTGTCGTCGACCAGGAACTGGACGGAGGCGTCGGTGCAGTCCGCCTCCGGGTGCAGCACCCAGCCGACGCAGCCGGAGGCGTCACAGCCCTCGGGCCACTCGCTGTCCGCGATCGGGTCGTCGCTCTCGCCGGTGACCAGCCGGTGCGGCAACGCCGTGGCGCACGTGGTGGCCTCGATGCCGCTGTAGTCCTCGTCGCCGGGTTCGGCGATGTACAGCGGCCGGTCCTTCGACACCTGGACCGTGCGGCGCACCGTGCGGGTGTCGTCGCCGGTCAGGGTGTCCGCGAAACCGATGGTCACCTCGAGGTTGCAGGTCTTGGTACTCGTGACCTGCCAGGTCCAGCAGCCCCCGTCGCCCGGGGTCGTGCCACACGTGTCGTCCCAGGCGTCGTCGTCCTCGGTCACGGTGACGGTGCCATCGTCAGAGGTGAAGGGCGCCGCGGTGTCCGGGGCGTCGCCACCGGCCCCGTCCTGCATCCCACGGGCGATCGTCTGGCCGGTGTCCAGCGCGCGGACCGCGACGGGGGCGACCCCCGCGCCGGCCCCGACGACGAGTGCGACCGCAGCCAGCACCACGGTGACGCCGGTCGCGGTCCGGGAGGCGCGCAGGAAGCCCGCCGCCGACACGGGGCGTGCCGAGCGGACTGCGGGCGCCTCGAGCGGGGCCGCGGTCTCGACACCCCACGCGGCGGCCGTCCACGCCGCGACCGCCTGGTCGGCACCCAGGTCCGGTCGCGCGGCACGGGCGTGCTCGAGCACGGCGCCGGGCCGTCGCGCCGCCGACTCGGCAGCCAGGGCACGTTCGGTCGTCGCCGCCAGGTCCCACCACCGCACGCACGGCACCACCCAGAGCGCAGCACCGAGCGCGAGCGGCACGAGCGCGAACACCGCGGGGGCATCCGATGCCGTCAGCACGACGGCCAGGACGATGCCGAGCGCGAGCAGCCCGACGCCGACACCGCCGACGGCAGCCAGGCGCCGAGCGGCGGCGGGCATCGCCGCACGGAACGCGCGGCGGTCGGCCTGCCAGAACCGCCAGCCTGCGGGGGCTGTCGGGACACCGGGCACGGGAGTCCACTGCGGGCCCGGGACGGCGAGCTGGTGGAGCGCCACCCACTCGGCCGAGGGTGTCGGCCACCCGGGCGGAGTGCGGAACCGGAACGGCGGGGTCTGGGCATCGTGCTGCTGCGTCACGGAGTGACTGTAACGGGACGTCCAGCGGGTGCACAGGCCCTTCTTCGGGGCCCGGGCGTAGCGTCGCCGGCATGGCACTCGACGTCCGGAACGACACCGATCAGCAGCAGTACTCCCTCGTCGACGACGGCCAGGTGATCGGCTTCGCGGCGTACGAGACCGACGGTGACGAGATCCGCTTCGTGCACACCGAGGTCGACCCGGCGCACCGCGGTGGCGGACACGCGTCGATCCTGGTCCAGCACGCCCTCGACGACGTCCGGTCGGGTTCGTCCTTGCGTGTCGTCCCGCAGTGCAGCTACGTCGCAGCGTGGATCGAGCGGCACCCGGACTACCAGGAGCTCACCACGCGCTGATGCGCTCAGTACGAGCGGTCGTGCGTGCCCGGGCGGGCTTCGTGCCGTCCGGTCCGCGCGCTGCGGACCGCCGGCACCCGGATCAGCACCGAGCCGCTCAACAGGTCGTGGTCGTGCTCGCTCGGAGTCGGTGCTTCGCGAGGCAGGCGCGACTGCCGTTCGTACTCGGCCTGCGTCTCGTGCCGGGTCGGGGCGAAGACCTCGTCCATCATCGTGCCGATGCCGCCGGATCCCCCGCTGCTGGTCGACTTGTTCGACAGGTCGATCCACCCCGCGCGATCGGCGATCCACGTCACGACGACTGCTGCAGCCATCGCCCCCAGGAGGATCAACCAGTTCACGCGATCGAGGCTACGTCGGCCGGGGGGACGGGACATCCGCCGCGCGGGTGATTCTCACGATCCACCGGGCTGCTTCATCGGGATGACATGCACACTGGAGGCTCGGCGGCCGGGATCCCCCCTCTCTCGGCCGCCGACCTCCTGCGGAAGCCGCCGACCCACGCCGGGATCCCCACAGCACCCACCACACGGCTCGGCCGCCGGCCCACAGTCGCTCGGCTCAGGGCACGCGCTCGAGCCACTCCTTCGTCGCGAACTTCGACGCCACGAGTTCCTGCGCCCGCGCCCGCTCGTCGGCGGTGACCGCACCCGGCGTCGCCTTGTACCGCGCCGTGAACGTGGCGATGAGCGAGTCGATGATCGCCGCCCGCGACAACCCGGTCTGCGACCGCAGCGGATCGACCCGCTTCGCCGCCGAGGTGGTCCCCTTGTCGCTCATCTTCTCGCGGCCGATGCGCAGCACCTGCACCATCTTCTCGCCGTCCATGTCGTAGCTCATGGTCGCGTGGTGCAGCAGCGCACCGGTACCCAGGCGCTTCTGTGCGGCACCGCCGATCTTGCCCTTGGCCGAGGTGATGTCGTTGAGCGGCTGGTAGTACGCGTCGATGCCCAGGGACTTCAGCGCCTCGATCACCCACTCGTCCAGGAACGCGTACGAGTCGGCGAAGGTCATGCCCTGCACCAGGTCGGTCGGCACGTACAGCGAGTACGAGATGATCGCGCCGGCGTCCATGAACATCGCCCCGCCGCCCGAGATCCGCCGGACAACCTGCACGCCGTACTTCGCGGCACCTTCGGGGTCGACCTCGTTCTTGAGCGACTGGAACGACCCGATGACGACCGCGGGCTCGTCCCACTCCCAGATGCGCAGGGTCGGGCGGCGGCGTCCGGCCCCCACTTCCTCGGTCAGCACCTGGTCGAGCGCAAGGTGCTCGTTCGGGCTGATCGCCCCCTCGTGGATGACCTCCCAGTCGTGGTCGAGCCACGTCGACGCCCGCGACAGCGCCCGTCGCACCGCGACCCCGACGGACTCGGGCGTGAAGCCGAGCAGCACGGCGTCGGCGGGCAGCGCCGCCCGGACGGCGGCCGCGATGCCGGCGGCGTCGGTGGTGGCCGGCAGCCCCTCGACCGCGGCGTCGATCAGCGGCAGCGCGTCGTCCGGTTCGAGGAAGAAGTCCCCCGCCAGACGGAACTGCCGGATGGTGTCGTCCTCGACCTGCAGGTCGACGACGACGAGCTTGCCACCCGGGACCTTGTACTCACCATGCACGTCGCAAGCCTATTCCTGCGGTCGCCACCACATCGCGAAACCGGAGGCGCGGATCACGCGCGCCGACCGGCTCGCCTGATCTGGGCCTCCAGTCCGTCAGCCCGGCAGCTGCTTCGCCATGTACTCCGCACGCTCGCGGACGACGTGCGTCTGGTCCGCGTCGTCGACGTAGGTGTACTCGTACTCCTCGACGTCGCCGGTGGGGACGTACCCGAGCCGGCGGTACAGACGGCGCGCTCCGTCGTTGTCGTCGCTGACCCCGACGCGGATCGCACCGGCCGGCAGCGCGAGGTGCTCAGCCGCCCGGAGGAGCATCGTCCCGACGCCACGACCACGCATGTCCTCATCGACGCGCAGGTTCCGCGCTTCCGGCACGGGCTCGCGGGTCACCTCGACCGAGCCGACCGGCACGGCACCGTTCCAGGCGACGAGGACCACCAGCTCCCCCGCTTCCTGCTGTGCGGCGGCGGCGCGCACGTAGTTGCGGGTCGGCGGCTCTCGCGCGGCGACGAGTTCGATGTCCTCGGGTCGGAGCTGGCGCACCCGCGCGGACGCCCCCTCGACCAGATCGCTCGTGACGTCATCGCTCATCGGGTCATCTCCTCTCGGGACCATTGGCCGTCGTCCGATTGCCACGCTCTCTGGATGGACATGCAGAGGATCATCGCCGTGGCCGCCACGAGCACCCAGGCAAGCAACGCCGGTGCTGTCCCCCAGGTATCCGTGAGGAGGCCACCACCGACAGCGGCGACCGGAATCACGCCGATCGTGACGACGCGGGAGGCGGCCGTGACCCTCGCCACCGCAGCGAGGTGCACTTCTCTGGCGGCCAGAGTCGCAGCCGCGATCCCGAGGATCGTGATGGTCGCGCTCCACCCCACATCGTGCGCAATCAAGAGCGGGACAGCCCATCCCGGAGCGAGAGAAGCGACGAGTGGCAGAACAGCAAACGCCAGCTGCGCCACCGAGGTCGACATGAAGATCTGACTCGATGACCACCTGTTGAGCACTGCCGGGGCGACGAGGGCCGCGCACAAGGCTGTTGCCGCCCCCACCGATGACAATGCTCCGTACACGACCGGGGACAGCTGCAGGACCTGGAGGACGAGCACGACCAAGACGGTGTCACCCATCCCGAGGCCAGCGTTCGTGGCGGCCAACAGGATGACGACGCAGCGAAGACGTCGATTCAGCCAGATGATCCTGAAGCCCAGAAACACCTCGGACAGCCTCGCCGATGTCCGTGCCTGCGCATGCTCTTGCGTCTGCGCAGGAATGACTGCACGGTCGGTCGATCGCGATGGGCTCGATGTGCTGAGCACCAGCGCGGTTCCCACAGCGCAGACCAACGACGACATGGCCGCTACCAGCAAGGGAAGCCCCAAGCCGCGCGCGAGAAAGAATCCCACCAGCGCCGGAACTGCCAGCGACGCCACTTTGTCCGTCGCCTCCATGAAAGCAATCAGCCGCGTCATCGTGGAGCCTGCCCGCGACAGCTCCCGAGCAGCAATCAGTTGACCGAGCTCCGACACCACCCCGAAGCACGCCACAGCCGCGACGAACAGGATGGTGGCGATCCCGTCGAAGCCGACCACCGCGAAGACCAGCCCGGCGGCCAGCCCCAGGGCGAGCTTCGCCGACATCGCAACCGGCAGGACCCACCGGAACCCGACGCGGTCGAGCAGCAGCGACGTCGGCACCGCAATCACGACGACGACGGTCGACTCGACAGCGTTCAGGACTCCGAGTTCCGTCGCCGCCATCCCTCCGAGGACTGCCAGCACGGTGATCGTGTCGGCCAGTACACGTGAGCCCACCGCGTCGGTCAGGTTGTGAGCGATCAGCAGACGCCCTGGCGAGCGGGTCACCACCCCGTCAGACGCCATGACCAGCTGTCCGCCTGATGACGAAGGTCCCTTTCGGAGGGATGGCCAGAGTGCCAACGATCATCTTGGATCCGCGACGGGGTCGCCACGAGACTTCGAAGTCGGCTGTAAGGGGGATGAGGAAGTCCTGAAGACAGTCGAGCGCTGCCCGCTGAGCAGGACAGCTCCGTGTGCCAAGGCCGAAAGTCAGATCACGCTTCCCGGCACCCTCGCCGAATCGACTCGGGCGGAAGTCATCCGGCAGGTGGAAGGCCTTCGGGTCCCGGTTCGCTGCGAACAGGTTCAACAGGAGCTCGTCACCCTGCTCGACTCGAACACCGCCGACTGTCATCCCCTTCGTGACGTCTCGGCTCAACCGGCAAGCGGGCGAGCGGAGGCGCAGGGATTCGCGAACGTAGTCGCGGACCGGAACGCCGGGAAAACGTGCCACACCTCGGTCGGATTGATCCATGAGAAGCCACTCCATCGCGCTCCCGGTGAACCCCACTGTTGAGAGCACGAGTCGAAAGAACACCTCCGCGGCCTCCTCGAGCGTTTCGGTCACTGAAAGCGCAATGTCCAAGTAGTCCCGGCACGGGGTGGACATCTCAGTCCCGACGAGTTCCTTCTCCAGAGCGCGCCGGAGCGGCACTAGATGACGATAATGACTTCGAGGACGATGCTGGACATCATCAGGGATGATCGATTGCTGCACATACGCATGTGCAAGGTCGCCGATCGACCGGGATCTCCCTCGACATATCTGACGACGAAAGTACTCGAACACGAGGGTCTGACCGATCCCACGACTCGGAAGCCTCGTGCCGACCTTCCGGGAGAGGATCGAACGGGCGAGGTGGGGACGCTCGCTACTGGACTCGTGCAGCAGACGACGAAGTTCCGCCGATGCAGAGCGCACCGCCGCCTGCGGGAGCGAGCGTTGCCCGATCCGGAAGAAACCCGAGTCGAATGCAGTCTTCGATGCAGAATCGATCAACGCATCACGAACGGATTCCTCTGAGGCGAGGATCACGCAACCTGACGATACCCGACGGTCCCCGCGCCATGAGCTGAGCACATGAGGGTTGACCAATCGAGTCTCCAACCAACGCCGCACGACGTGCCTTTCTCGAAGTATGTCGACCCGAGCGGAAGATCCGCTCGGGTCGACACGAGGATCACAGTCCGCCGTACTGATTGCGGTACTTGAATCGACCAAAGGATCGCGCCATCGCAGAACGCACCGAGTTCTTCAGGATTGCCATGTGATCACCCCCTTTCGCGTGATGCAAAAGAAGTTAGCACGATCGGGATGAGGCGGAATAGCTGGCAAATGTTATTCTTTTTCCAGCCACGGACCGCGCCCCGAGCACGAGACAAGACACCAGGCGAGGCTCGACGTGTTGGCACCGGTCGGAGTCGATGTCTGCGCGGCTCATCCGGGCGATGGCCACCGGTCCAGCCTGTCGGTCAGGTGACCGGTGACTTCGTCGCCGTTCTTCGCGCTGTGGACCGCGCGCTGGGCGCTCTGGTGCCCGCCCTGAGCACGTGCCGCTGGGTGGCCTGGCACGCATCGGACTGGAGGCGCGTGGCGGCGCCGCCATGCGCCTCCAGTCCGGTCCATGGTCACCGCCGGTCGCGTTCCGTCACACGTCGCGGCCCGGGGCGTGCGCGCGGCGGATGACGAACCATCCGAGGGTGACCGCGGTGGCCGTCTGGTCCGGCACGGTCAACGACCGACGACCCGACCGAGCCACGTCACCAGGTCGGCCACGACCTCGTCGCGGTTGGTCTCGTTGTAGATCTCGTGCCGGGCACCCTCGTACACGTGGACGGTCACGTCGCTCAGCCCGCCGCGACCCCGGTAGGCCTTCGCGAGCCGTTCGACCGAGCGCGGGCCGCCCAGGCTGTCCTCGGAGCCGACCTGCAGCAGCATCGGGACGTCGTGCTCGATGTGCCGTCGCGGGACGCCGAGCAGCCGCAGGGCGTCGACCACGCCGAACAGCTTGACGACGTTCGCGTCGACCACGAGCGGGTCGGCGGCCATCGCGTCGACGATCGCCCGGTCGCGGCTGAGCCACTCGAACCGGGTCGGGCCGAGCGCTGCGTGCCGGCGGTTCAGGTCGCCGCTGTTCATCGTGCCGGGCAGGCGGTACGCGGTGGCAGACAGGACCACCCCGTCGTAGGCACGGCTGGTCGTGTTGACGATCCGCTGCGCCATCAGCGATCCCAGCGAGTGTCCGAGCAGCACCAGCGGCACACCGGGGGTGTCCTGCCGGGCGATGCGCGAGGTCTGCTCGACGGCGGCGATCGCGGCACGCAATCCGCCGGGGCCCAGCCGGCCGAGCTTGGCGTGGTCGCCGTCCCACTGGGCCAGGCCGGTGCGCCCGTGCCCGCGGTGGTCGTTCGCGACGACCGTGTACCCGGCACGGGCCAGGTCCTGCGCCAGCCGCTCGTACCGCAGGGCGTACTCGCCGACGCCGTGGGCGATCTGCACGACGCCCTTGGGCCGGCCCGCACGCCAGGTCGAGTACACGATCTCGATCCCGTGCGGATCGACGAACGACGCGTCGCCGCGGGCAGCTGAGTAGGTCGGCACGTGAGCATCTTGGCAGACCCGCGCACCTGTTCACCCTGCGTTCACCCGGCCGCTCACGCCCGGGCCTAGCGTCACCGCCATGGACGTCCTCGTCATCGTCGTGCTCGTGATCGTGGTGGCCCTCGTGTTCGACTTCACGAACGGGTTCCACGACACCGCCAACGCCATGGCCACGTCGGTCGCAACCGGGGCGCTCAAGCCCCGGACCGCCGTGCTCATCTCCGCCGTCCTGAACCTGGTCGGCGCGTTCCTGTCCACCGAGGTCGCCAAGACCGTCTCGCAGGGCATCATCCGCGAGGGCCAGGACGGCATCCACATCAGCCCGACGATGATCTTCGCCGGACTGGTCGGGGCCGTGCTGTGGAACCTCGCCACCTGGTACTTCGGCCTGCCGTCGTCGTCCACCCACGCCCTGTTCGGCGGGCTGATCGGTGCGTCGATCATCGGCGCCGGGCTGAACTCCGTCGACTGGGCGACCGTCGTGTCGAAGGTCGTGCTGCCGGCACTGCTGTCGCCGGTGATCGCGGGCGTGATCGCCCTGGTCGCGACGTTCATCGCCTACCGGCTCACGAAGAACGCGACGACCCACGGTGCCGCCACGGGCTTCCGGCACGGCCAGACGATCTCCGCCTCGCTCGTGTCGCTCGCGCACGGCACCAACGACTCGCAGAAGACGATGGGGGTCATCACGCTGACCCTCATCACCGCGAACTACCAGGACGCCGGCACCGGCCCGGCGCTCTGGGTGATCCTGGCCTGTGGGCTCGCGATCGCCCTCGGCACGTACATGGGCGGCTGGCGCATCATGCAGACCGTCGGCAAGAAGATCTCCGACGTGCAGTCCCCGCAGGGCTTCGCGGCCGAGACCAGCTCCGCGGCGACGATCCTGGTGTCGTCGCACCTGGGCTTCGCGCTCTCGACCACCCACGTCACCAGTGGCTCGGTCGTCGGCTCCGGCCTCGGCAAGAAGCTCGCCGACGTGCACTGGGGCGTCGTCGGCCGCATCGTGATCGCCTGGGTGATCACGCTCCCCGCCGCCGCACTGGTCGGCGGTCTGGCCACGTGGCTGGCCTCGACCTCGGTGATCGGGCTCGTGCTCGTCGCGGTCCTGGCACTCGCAGCCGGCCTGACGTTCTACGCCCTGGCCAAGCGCAAGCCGATCTCGGCCGCCGACATCCACGAGGGCACCACGGAGCGCGAGCCCGTGGCCGCCACGAAGAACTGAGAGGCACGACGATGACCATCGACTTCGGGGCCATCGGCACGGTGGCGGGCGTCGGCTTCGTGGCCGCCGTCGGCGTGGTGCTGCTCTACACGCTCGGTCTGCGCTTCCTGAGCACCGGACAGCCCGCCGACGCCGGCGGCGAGCGCACCCAGTACTCGGAGGAGACCCCGCGCTCCGGCACGACGCCGCTCGGAGCGATGGCCGCCGCGGTCCTCTGCTTCGCGCTGTGCGCCGCTGCGGTGCTGTACGGGATCTGGCTGACGATCCCGCAGTTCCACCAGTAGCGGGACCCGCTGGGTCACCCGCCTGACAGGATCGACGGGTGACCCACCACAGGATCGATGCCTCGTCCGACACCGTCGCCGACGTGTTCGACGCGGAGCGCGCGCCCGTGCTCCGCGTCGGACCGGGTGACACCGTGACCGTCCGGACGCTGAACGCCGCCGGCTACACCGAGCGGTTGGCCGAGGCCGGTGCCGAGGCGCCGACGCTCATCCCCTCGCGACGCGGCCACTGCCTGGTCGGGCCGATCGCCGTGACCGGTGCCCGGCCCGGGCAGGTGCTCGCCGTCCGCTTCGACGACCTGGTGCCGGACGACTGGGGCTACACGGCGTCCGGCGGCGTGGACAGCCCGGTCACCCGGGCGCTCGGGCTGACGGACCCGGCGTCGCGCGGACCGCTGCTGTGGGAGGTCGACGCTGCCGCCGGGACCGCACGCAACCAGCTCGGGCTGGGCGTCCGCACGGCGCCGTTCCTCGGCGTGGTCGGGCTGCCGCCCGAACCCTCGGGCGAGCACTCGACGATCCCGCCGCGGCCGGTCGGCGGCGGCAACATCGACTGCCGCGAGCTCGTCGCCGGCGCGACGCTGTACCTGCCCGTCACCGTGCCCGACGCGCTGCTGTCGGTCGGGGACGGCCACGCGGCCCAGGGCGACGGCGAGGTCTCGGGCACCGCGGTCGAGTGCGGGATGACCACGACGATGACGCTCGCGCTGCTGGACTCGGCCCCCGTCGCCGGCATCCACGCCGACACTCCGGCCGGGCGGATCACGTTCGGGTTCGACGCCGACCTGAACACCGCCACGACGACCGCGCTCGACGCCGTGGTCGACTGGATCGCCGGTGAGCACGACATCACCCGCGCCGAGGCCCTGGCGATGGCCAGCGTGGCGGTCAGCATGCGGGTGACCCAGGTGGCGAACCGCACGTGGGGCGTGCACGCGCTGCTGCCCCACGACGCGATCAGCCGGTGAGACGACCCGGCGACGCAACCGGCGGACGGACAGGAGGCCCTGCGCACGTCCCCGACGTCGGGGACGTGCGCAGGGCCCCCTGTCCGGACCCCCGCGTCAGTGGGCGGAGTAGCCGCCGTCCACCAGGTGGTAGCTACCCGAGATGAACGAGGCCTTGTCGCTCAGCAGGAACAGGACGAGCGCCGCGACCTCGGCGTCGGTGCCCAGTCGGCCGGCCGCGTGCTCGGACTCGAGCGCCGACAGCGCATCGGCCGACAGCGACGAACGGACCAGCGGGGTGTCGATGAAGCCCGGGCCGACGGCGTTCGTGCGGACGCCCTGCGACGTGTACTCGAGCGCCGCGACCTTGGTCAGACCGACCAGCGCGTGCTTCGATGCCACGTAGGCGGCGTTCTGCGCGAGGCCGACCGAGCCGAGGACGCTCGACATGTTGACGATCGCCCCACCACCGGCGGCCAGCATCGCGGGGATCTCGTAGCGCATGCCGTAGAAGACGCCGTCCAGGTCGACCGACCGCACGCGGTCCCACGCGGCGATGTCGTACTCGCCGATCGGCTGGGGTGCAGCGCCGATGCCGGCGTTGTTCACGGCGAGGTGCAGTGCGCCGTAGGTGTCGACCGCGAACCGGACCATGCGCTCGTCGTCGGCGGCGACGGCCGAGTTCGCCTCGAACGCGACCGCAGTGCCGCCCGCTCCCTCGATCGACGCGACGACGCGCTGGGCGCCGTCGAGCTTGATGTCGGTGACGACGACCTTCGCGCCCGCTGCTGCGAGCTCCTTCGCGATGGCTTCGCCGATGCCGCTGCCGCCACCGGTGACGATGGCGACCTTGCCCTCGAACTCGGACATTGTGTGCTTCTCTCTGCTCAGCTGTGGACAACACCTGTTGCCTATGCGGGGAACGATACTCCTCCACTCGGCATTCCGACCCCAACCAGTTCGTTCGCTGAACTAATGAGGTAGGCTAACGACCGTGACGACGATCAGCACCCCTGCGACCAGCGCGCCGCACCCGTCGCTCAGCACGGATCTGCGCGTCGCGGTGAACCGGCTCTCGCGCACCCTGCGTGCACAGAAGGCCGACTCGAGCGTCAGCGACGCGATGTTCTCGGCCCTCGCTCGACTGCACCGCGACGGACCGATGACCCTCGCCGACCTCAGCCGCGGCGACGGCGTGACACCCCCGTCCATGACCAAGACGGTCGCGGCGCTCATCGACCGCGGTCTGGTGTCCAAGGGCGACCACGGCGACGACCGCCGCAAGGTGCTCATCGGCGCGACACCGGCCGGGGCCGACTTCGTCGTCGAGACCCGCCGACGCCGCGACGACTGGCTGTCGCCGAAGCTCGCCGTGCTCACCCCCGCCGAACGCCGCGTCCTGACCGACGCCACCGACATCATGAGGAGGCTGGCCCACCAGTGACGGCCATGTTCCGGTCCCTGTCGGGACGCAACTACCGCATCTGGTTCGCCGGTGCCCTGGTGTCGAACATCGGCACCTGGATGCAGCGGACCGCGCAGGACTGGATCGTCCTGACGCAGCTCACCCACGACAACGCCATCGCGGTCGGCATCACGATGGCGCTGCAGTTCGGCCCCCAGCTGGTGCTGCTGCCCTGGACCGGCCTGGTGGCCGACCGCTTCGATCGCCGCCGCACGCTCATGGTCACCCAGGCCCTGATGGGCATGCTCGGGCTCGGCCTGGGGATCATGGTCGTCACGGACACCGCCACCCTGCTGTGGCTGTACACGTTCGCGCTGGCCCTCGGCATCGTCGCCGCGTTCGACACCCCGGTCCGGCAGGCCTTCGTGTCCGACGTCGTCACGGGCGAACACGTCTCGAACGCCGTCGCGCTGAACTCCGCGTCGTTCAACGCCGCCCGGCTCATCGGCCCCGCCGTCGCCGGCGTGCTCATCGCCGCGATCGGGTCCGGCTGGGTGTTCATCATCAACGCGGCCTCGTTCGCCGCCGTTCTGGGTGCCCTGAAGTTCGTGGACCCGGAACAGCTCGCCGACCGCATCCGGGCCAAGCGTGGCAAGGGCCAGATCATGGCGGGCTTCCGGTACGTCCGCACCCGCCCCGACATCATCGTCGTGCTCTGCATGATCTTCGTCGTCGGCACGTTCGGCGTGAACTTCCCCATCTTCACCTCGACCATGGCCCGCGTGGAGTTCCACAAGGGCGCCGGCGAGTTCGGTCTGCTCAACTCGGTCATGGCGATCGGCTCCGTGCTCGGCGCGCTGCTGTCCGCCCGCCGTGAGCGCCCCCGCATGCGCCTGCTCGTCGTCGCCAGTGCGGGCTTCGGCCTGGCGTGCACCGCGGCCGCGTTCGCCCCGACCTACTGGTCCTTCGCGATCGTGCTGATGTTCGTCGGCCTGGCCTCGCTGACGTTCATGACCACCGCGAACGCCCTGGTGCAGACCACGACGAAGCCCGCGATGCGCGGTCGTGTGATGGCGCTGTACATGGCGATCTTCGCGGGCGGCACCCCGATCGGCGCGCCCATCGTCGGTGCGATCGCCGATGCGTGGGGTCCGCGCTGGGCGATCGGCGTCGGTGCGGCCTCCGGGTTCGTGGCACTCGCCATCGCGCTCGTCTGGCTCGTCCGCTACCAGCACTTCCGGCTGCGGTACGACGCCGACACCCGCCTGCACCTGGCCGTCACGCACTCGATCCCGGTGATCAGCCCCCGTGCCGCTCGCGCCGCCCTCCGCCAGGACCTGGCACGCGACGAAGCCGTCTCCAGCCGTTCCAGCGGCGTCTGACCCACGGACCGGTCGCGACCACCCCCGGACAGGAGGCCCGGTGCGGGCCGGCACCGGGCCTCCCGTCCGTCGTCTGGTCGCGTCTGGATCCGCAGCACGACCGGCGCACTCAGCCCGCCGCTGCCCCGGCGAACACGTGCTCGTCGAGCGCGCGTGCCACCCGGTCCGCCACCGAGGCGAGTCGCCGTCCGGCCGGGCGGGCCGCCTCGACCGCGTCTGCCGGCAGGATCGTCCGGAGCGCCGCGCCCGCGTCCCGCAGCTCGGCGAGCCCCTCGGGCACCAGCGCGGGTGCCACGTCCGCCAGGCACGCCTCGGCACGCTGCGTCAGGAACAGCACCGACCGCGGACAGTGCCCGTCGAGCAGCAGGAACGCCGCAGCCTCCGATGCCGGTGCACCCGGCCGGGCCTCGCGGTGGAAGGCCTCGCCGACACCGCACGCGCGCAGCGCGGTCGCCCACGACCGCCCGGACTCGGGGTCGAGCAGCTCGGATGCCAGCAGCCGTGCGGTGGCGGCACACCGTGCGAGCGACCGACCGAGCGTGAAGAACTCCCAGACCTGGTCGCGGCTGGCGTCCCCCTCGACGACGCCCACGGCCAAGGCGCTCCGTTCCCGCACCCACGCCAGGAACTCGTGTTCCCGCCCCGCGGCGATCTTGCGCGGCAGCCGCGAGCGCGTGACGTTGAGCGCGTCCCACAGCTCGGTGGAGACGACGTCACGCGCACGCCGGGCGTCGTCGCGCGCCACGGCGACCGCGTTCGCGATCGACGCGGGCTCGTGCCGGTCGAGCGCCAGCAGCTCGAGCGTCGCAGTGGCGTCCAGCACCGAACGCGGGGTCACGGCCGCGCCGGCCACGACCCGGAGTTCCCGCGCGACGACCGGGTCGGCCGGGCCGCTCGTCGCGTCGGGCTTGGCCAGGTACGCGTCGAGCAGCCGGGCGATCACGTCGGCGCGTTCGACGGCCGCACCCACCCGGAACACGCTCCCCGCGAGTCCGCTCAGCACCGCTGCTCCTGCATGCGGCGAACCTACTGACCCCGCGTTGCGACGGTGTTTCCGAGCCGCGTCACGGGTGTTGCAGGCGCGCAGACCGGCTGTCGTGGACGCGCAGACCGGCTGTCTGCTGTGCGAGACCGCCTCGCTCGCTAGACAACCTAACTAGAGCGTCTAGCATTGGGCCATGTCTTCCGAGGTGACGACGCACACCGCGGGGTTCTGGTACGGCGATGGATCCCGGGTCGATGCAGTCGACGTGCTCAACGCGCTCCGTCGCTACCGCACGGCCGAGAGCGCCGCGCAGCGTCGTGCGCGCGAGGCCCTCGGCATCGGTGAGAACGCCCTGCTCGCGCTGCGTCTGCTGATCGAGGCCGAGACCGCCGGTCGCACCACGAACGCCAAGGAACTCGCCGAGCGACTCGGCATCACGCCCGCGTCGACCTCGGCGCTCGTGGACCGCCTGGTCCGCAGCGGTCACGTCGAACGGCGTCCCGACCCGGACGACCGCCGTGGCGTGATCCTCAGCGCCTCCGGGTCCTCGATGCGGCAGGCCATCCGGGTCATCGACGACCTCGACTCCCGCACGCTCGAGGTCGCCGAGCACCTGCCCGGGGACGACATGGCCGTCATCGTGGACTTCCTCGACGAGATGACCTCGGTGGTCGACGAGATCGACGCCGACCGTGCCGCCGCCAGCAGCAGCGACGGCGACGGCATGCGCGCACCTCGTCGCGCGTAGCGTGTCCACATGACCCAGACGCGTCCGCACGAGCCCGAGGACGACATGCCCTTCGCCGAGCTCGACGCACGCGCCCGGGCCGACGCGGCACTCCGGCGCATCCGTGACGGCAGCGATCCCGCGCGCGAGGCCTTCGACCTGGCCAACACCATGAACGACGAGGCCGTCGGTCGGCTCGGGGCGACGCTCCGGCGCTGGTTCCGCCGGTAGCGCACGGGTCCCCCAGGCGCTCGACCCCGTCACTTCCCGCTGGTCCGGGTCAGTCCTTCGTGAACGCCGTACCGACCGCCGCGATGTCGTCGGCACCGTGTCCGGCTGCGCTGGCGTCGGCGTACACCCGGCCGAGCGCTTCGAGCAGCGTCGTGGACACCCCGGTCGACCGTGCGGCGTCGGTGATCAGCCCGATGTCCTTCCGGAGTCCGTCGAGCGCGAACTGCGCCGGGAACTCCCCCGCCAGCATCGACTCGCCCTTGGTGTGCGCGTAGGCGGAGTCGCTGGCCGAGCCCGCGATCGCCTTCAGGAACAGCGCCGGGTCGATACCGAGCCCCCGGGCCACGGCGAGCGACTGGCCGGTCGCGGCGGTGATCGACGCGATCCAGGCGTTCGCCGCGAGCTTCAGCGCGGTGCCGTCGCCGACGCGCTCACCGGCGCGGACGGTCTTGGCGCCGACGGCGTCGAGCACGGGCTGGATCCGGTCGATCGTCGCAGCGGGTCCGGCAGCGAGCATCGTGAGCTTCCCCTGCTCGGCGGGGGCCTTGGTGCCGAGCATCATCGCCTCGACCAGGTCGATGCCGTACTTCTGCGCGAGCTGCACCACGGTCTCGGTGCCCTCGACGCCCACCGTCGAGCACTGCACCCAGACGGCGTCGGTCGGCGCCTCGCCCGCTGCCTGTTCGAGGACGTCCACGACGGCATCGGTGTCGAACAGGGTCAGCAGGACGACCTCGGCATCCGACACCGCGGCACCGGCGTCGGTCGCGACGGTCGCTCCGTGGTCACCGAATGGCCGGGCGCGCTCCGGACTCCGGTTCCACACCGTGACCCGGTGGCGCTCGCGGAGGAGCGACTGCGCCACCCCGGCTCCCATGGCTCCTGTACCCAGCACCGTCACACGCACGTCTGACTCCGTCCCGCCGAACGGCACCCTGCCGCCGACCTGTCGAACGCTACGCGCGGTGTCTTCAGAGCAGGCCGCGCGGGGTGCGATCAGAGCAGGCCGCGCGCATCGAGCCAGGCTGCCGGGTCGACGGGACGGCCCCCCACGATGACCTCGAAGTGCAGGTGTGGTCCGGTCGAGACCCCGCTGCTGCCGACCGCGCCGACCCGCTCGCCCGCCGTCACGACCTGCCCCACGGCGACGTCGATCCGGGACAGGTGGCCGTAGCGCGTCTGCAGGCCGCCCGCGTGCTGCACCAGTACCTGGTTGCCGTACCCGCCGGACACCCCGGCCGAGACCACCCGCCCGGGCATCGCCGCGACCACCGGCGTGCCCGTCGCCGCCGCGAAGTCGAGTCCCTGGTGGTTCGTGGAGCACGCGCCGCAGCCCGCGACCCAGCGGCCACCGAAGCCCCCTGCCGTGGGGACGCTGCCGGCGACCGGGCGGACGGCAGCGATGCCGTCGTCGCCGTCGAGCGCAGTGGTCGGCCCCGTCGGCGCTGTCGGCACCGGCGGCGCGGCGACCGCGAACCCGTCGCGCACGACGACTCCGCCCGGTCCGACTGCGGGCACGGTGAAGTCCTGCGTGTCCACCGTGACCGCCCGGTCGGACGTCGGCACGGTCGCACCGACCGTGCTTGCCGCTGCCTGTTGGGGCGTCGTCACCGTCACGAGGAAGCACGTCACGACGGCCATCACGGCGAGGGGCAGCGGCGCGGTCGCCCGCACGGCCCCGCGGACAGTACGGGCGATGTGGGCAGTGCGGGCGACGGGGGCAGTGCGAGCGACGGGGGCAGTGCGAGCGACGCGGGCGCCGCCGGTCGTGGGGCGCCGCGGTCCGTCGGGCCGTCGTGGACCCGGGCGCGCGAGTCGTCGTGGGTGTCGGGCGGGCAGCTCGGTCCGCGGTCCGGCAGCAGCGCGCCGCCCGTGGGGCCGGATGGGCTCCGCGACGGCGGGGGTGGGCACCGCCGCCGCGGAGGTCTGTGCGGCGACCGCCCGGTTCGCCGCGTCGCGGGCCGCTCCGCGGGGACGGAGCGGGAACGCCGGCGTCGTGGTCACCGGCGGCCTCAGGCGCGGACGACGCCGTCGGCGCTGATGCGGTCGAGCTCGTTGACGACGGCATCGACGACGGCCCGGGTGATGGCATCGGCCACGGCTTCGACCAGGGCGAGCTGGTCGGCGCACACCACGTGGTCGCGCTGCGCCGACACCAGGGCGGCAGCGGGGATGTCGTCGATCGCGGCGATGAGTGCTGCGGGCACGAACGTCGAACGCGACGGCTGCATCGGCGCGGAGATCGGCGAGACCGGAACCGTGCGCACGAGTGCAGCGCGCTCGGGTGCGGTCGCCGCCGGCGCACCGGGCGTCGTGGTGGAGCGGACGTCGGCGCGTCGGGCGATGGCGTCGAAGAGCGGGGTGGTCGACATGCTGCGGTCCTTCTGATCAGGGGTTCGGTCGGGGTGCCCCCATTGAACCACTGATATTTCTGATACGCAATACTGAGCATCAGAATCGCCGACTGTCAGTCGGGCTGAACAGCCTCGCCCGGGTCGTCCCGGTGCAGCGCCCGCCGCACGCGCTCGACGATCGTCGCCGGCGGGTTGTTGTAGGCGTTCGCGGGTTCCTGACCGCTCATCGTCTGGATCGCGGCCATCACCGCGTCGGTCGCATGGCGTCGGGCACGGCCGGACGCCGCATCGCCGTACGACGACAGGTCGAGGGGCTCGCCGAACTGGATCGTCACGCGGGCGAGCTTCGGGACCTTCGCGCCGACGGGCTGCACGTCTTCGGTGCCGGACAGCGCGACGGGCACCACGGGGGCGCCGCTCGTCAGCGCGAGCCAGGCCACCCCCGTGCGGCCACGGTAGATCCGGCCGTCCAGCGAACGGGTGCCCTCGGGGTAGATCGCGAATGCCTCGCCGTCACGCAACCGTGCGAGCCCCAGGTCGAGGGCCTGCTGCGCCGCCGCACCAGCACCGCGTTCGACGCCGATCGCGCCGATGCCGCTGAAGAACGCGCGCGACACGGCGCCGCGGAAGCCCGTGCCGGTGAAGTACTCCTGCTTCGCCAGGAACGAGACCTTCCGCGGAGCCATGATCGTGATCGCGGGCGAGTCGATGAACGAGCGGTGGTTGCTCGCCAGGATGACGGCACCGCGCTTCGGGACGTTCTTGCGGCCGATGATCTTCGGTCGCCACAGCACCCGTGCGAGCGGCGCGACGACGGCGCGACCCAGCACGGTGGTGAGCATCGACGAACCGGGCACCAGCGACCTCCTCGGGCGGGAGGTTCCGAGTGTAGTGACCGGTGGACCGACCACATGCCGCACCCGGCATGAACCGGACAGCGGCGCTCCGCGCTAGTCCGACGCGGCTACCACGTCGAGCACCGCACGCCCGTACGACTCGAGCTTGGCCGCACCGACGCCGGAGATCTCGGCGAGCTGATCGACGTCCGACGGACGGACGGCAGCGATGCCTCGCAGGGTCGCGTCGTTGAACACGACGTACGCCGGCACCCCCTGCTCGCGCGCCTGTGCGGCACGCCATGCGCGCAACGCCTCGAACAGGCCCACGGCCTCTTGTGGCATGTCCGTGACGACCTGACGGCGCGAACGGGATGCTCGCGGGGCCTTGACGGGATCGCGGCGCATCAGGACCTGCACACGACCGGACAGCACGTCGGCGCTGGTCGGGCTGAGGACGACCGTGCCGTACCCGTCGCCCGACACCGCGGCGTACCCCTGGGCCAGCACCTGTCGCGCCACGGTTCGCCACTCGCCCTCGGACAGGTCGGCGCCGATGCCGAATGTCGCAAGCGTGTCGTGGTGGAGCTCCTGCACCCGGGGCGAGGACTTGCCCACCAGGATGTCGACCAGGTGTGCGACGCCGTACCGTTGGCCGCGCTCACGGTCGAGCCGCACGATGGTGGACAGGAGCTTCTGCGCCGGGACGGTGCCGTCCCACGACTCGGGTGGGGCGATGCACGTGTCGCAGTTGCCGCACGCGGTGGACTCCTGCCCGAAGTACGCGAGCAACCGCACCCGGCGGCACTCGATCGTCTCGCACAGGGCGAGCATGGCGTCGAGGTGGGCGCTGAGCTGCCGGCGGTGGGCAGCGTCACCCTCGGACTGGTCGATCATGCGGCGCTGCTGCACGACGTCGTTCAGCCCGTACGCCAGCCACGCGGTCGACGGCAGCCCGTCGCGCCCGGCACGACCGGTCTCTTGGTAGTAGCCCTCGACCGACTTGGGCAGGTCGAGGTGGGCGACGAAACGGACGTCGGGCTTGTCGATGCCCATGCCGAACGCGATGGTCGCCACCATGACGATGCCGTCCTCGCGCAGGAACCGGGACTGGTTGCGTTCGCGCACCCGCACGTCGAGACCCGCGTGGTACGGCAACGCCGCGATGCCCTGGTCGACCAGCGCCGCGGCCGTGCGCTCGACGGAGTTGCGCGACAGGCAGTAGACGATGCCGGCGTCGCCGCGGTGCTCGGTGCGGATGAACGTCAGAAGCTGCTGCATCGCACCGGTCTTCGGTTCGATGCGGTACTGGATGTTCGGCCGGTCGAAGTCGGCGACGAAGTGCTCGGCGTCGTCGAGGCCGAGCCGTGCGGAGATCTCGCGGTGGGTCTGCGGCGTGGCCGTGGCGGTGAGCGCGATGCGCGGCACGGTCGGCCAGCGCTCGTGCAGGATGCTGAGCTCGAGGTAGTCCGGGCGGAAGTCGTGCCCCCACTGCGCCACACAGTGGGCTTCGTCGATGGCGAAGAGCGCGATGCGAGCACGGTCGAGCAGCGACCGCGTGGACTCGAGCTTCAGCCGCTCGGGCGCCAGGTAGAGCATGTCGATCTCGCCCTGCACGACGGCGCGCTCGACTCGGGCGCGTTCGTCCGGAGCCTGCGTGGAGTTGAGGAACGCCGCCTTGACGCCGTTGGCCGCCAGGGCGTCGACCTGGTCCTGCATCAGGGCGATGAGCGGCGACACCACGACCCCGATGCCGTCGCGCACGAGCGCGGGCACCTGGTAGCAGAGCGACTTGCCGCCACCCGTGGGCATGAGCACCAGGGCGTCGTCACCGGCGACGACGCGGTCGATGATGGCGGCCTGCTCGCCGCGGAAGTCGTCGTAGCCCCACACCCGCCGCAGCACCTCGAGCGCCGCCGACCGCGACGGAGAGGGCGCGACGGCAGCCGTGGAGCTCATGGCACCAGCCTACGGGCGACCGGGGACACCGATCGCGTTGTCCACAGCGCCGGACGCAGCGGACCCGACCGTGCCATCGGACCCGACCGCGGCGGTGGACCCGGCCACGCCCTCGGAGCGAGCGGGTGCACCGGACCAGGTCGTGCCTCCAGGACGGGTCCAGCGCTTTCCGCCTGCCCAGACCGGCACCGGTCCGCGGAACCGCGGCGCCTCGGCACCCGGGAACCGCCGGTCGAGCTTCCGCCAGTGCGCCAGGGCCTCGACCATCCCCCAGTAGAGCAACGACGAGCCGAGCGAGAACAGCCAGCTGCCCCAGGTGCTGTTCGACGAGTCGAGCGACACCTTCGACCAGCCCGGCGCCTGCAGCACGAAGATCATGATGTTGTTGAACGCGTGCTGCAGCACCGTGGCCTCGAGACCGCCGGTGCGGATGACGATGATCGCGGCGACCAGGCCGAACGAGCCGACGTCCAGGATGCCCCACACGTTGTAGCCGTTCGGGATGTGCAGCAGGGCGAACACGACGGTCGACACCACGACGGCCACCACCGATCCGACGATCCGGGCCGGGATCCACGACCCGATCCACTGCATCAGGAAGCCACGGAACACGTACTCCTCGGCGGCGCCCTGGAACGGCACGAGCACCACGACCATGGCGATCGTCAGCGTGAGCGTGCCGAGCGTCACGGTGGACTGGCCGATCGCGGCGTGGTTCCAGCCGAAGCCGCCGTCGAACGTGAACATGCCGTCGGGCGAGAACAGCCCGGTCTGCAGGATGAACGACGCCACGGCGATGACGAGCGTCGGCAGCACGCACCACGCCGCCCAGCCCCAGCGCACGCGGAACCGCACCGAGGACAGCGTGTTGGCCGGGCCCAGGCGCGCGATCTTCACCGCGAACAGGATCCCCGGCAGCAGCACCACGAGGGACACCAGCGACAGCGACAGCACGAGCGGGTCCGTCGGGTCGAGGGCGCCGCTCGTCAGGCTCTGCTCGAGGTCGATCAGCCCCTGCGCACCCTGCGTCGCACCGATCGGCACGAAGTACGCGACCGTGATCAGGATCTGCGTGACGACGTACCACCCGGCCAGGAACGCCAGCGCGACGAGCGGACGCCACCACCGCCAGCGGCCGTCGACGCGGAACAGTCGTGTGTAGGGAACGCTCACGCAGCGCAGGCTACCGGGCACGGCAGGATGGGACCCGTGATCACGGTGCTGCTCGGGCTGGCCGGGGCGCTCGTCTACGGGTTCGCGGACTTCCTGGGCGGGGTCGCCTCGCGCCGCGTGCGCCCCGTCACCGTCGCCGCGATCGCCGCAGCCGTCGGGATCGTCCCGCTGCTGGTCGGGCTGGCCGCGTTCGGCGGGCGGTTCTCGTGGCAGGGCACGCTGTGGGGTGCCGCCGGCGGGCTGGCCGCATCGATCGCGGTGCTGCTGCTCTACGCGGCGTTGGCGATCGGCCCGATGAGCGTGCTGTCGCCCGTCACCGCCGTCTTCGCCGCCGTGGTGCCGGTCGTGGTCGCGCTGGTGCGTGGGACCGTGCTGTCGCCCCTCGCCGTCGGCGCGCTGGTCGTCGCCGTGGTCGCGGTCGTGCTGGTCGCCGCGGTGCGCGATCCCGGCGGCGCCCGGGTCACGGCCCGCGGTCTGGTGCTGGCCGCCGTCGCCGGGTGCGGGTTCGGCGGGATCGTGCTGGCGTTCAACGAGACACCGTCGGACTCGGGGATCGCCCCGCTGGTGGTCGCGCGGGTGCTGCAGGCGGTGCTGCTGGGTGCGGCGGCCGCCGTGTCGGTGCTGGCCGTCCGTTCTGGAGGCGCGGCAGACCCGGTGACGTCGGCCGCCGTGGCGGGGTCTGCCGTGCCTCCAGGACGGTGGCTGCGCTCCGCGGACGGGCGGCGGTTGATCTGGGTCGTCGTCGGGTGCGGCGTCTTCGACGCGCTGGCGAACGTGTGCATCCAGGCGGGGCTGCACTCGAGCGGCGACCCGGCGACGCTGCCCGTGATCAGCGTGCTCAACGCGCTGTACCCGATCGGCACGGTGGTGCTGGCCGGGGTGGTGCTGCGGGAACGGCTGACGGCGCTGCAGGGTGCCGGGATCGTGCTGGCGCTCGGCGCCTCGGTCACGCTCGCCCTGGCGTGAGCGGTAACGCTCAGTCGTCGGCGATCAGGCGCTTCCCCATCGAGACCGTGTTGTCGTCGGTGTAGCCCAGCGAGGCGTAGAAGCCGATCACCTGCTCGTTGCCGGTTCGCACCTGCAGGTTGACCTTCGGGCAGCCCAGGTCCTGCAGCAGCCGTTCGAACTCGGCCATCATCCGGCGGCCGAGACCCGAGCCCTGCAGGTCGGGGCGGACGGCCAGGTAGTTCACCCAGCCGCGGTGCCCGTCGAAGCCGGCCATGCCCGCGGCGACGACGGTGCCGCTGTCCTGGGTCGCGACCAGGAACAGCTCGGGCTGGACCGTCAGCTTGCGCGCGATGTCGCGTCGCGGGTCGTTCCACGGGCGGACCAGACCGCACGACTCCCACAGGGCGACGACCGCTTCGGTGTCGGCCGGAGCGAACGGACGGATCACGTGGACCATCCCGTCACGGTACCGGTGTTGTGGAGAACACCGTCTTCAGCGGTTCGCCGTGGTCTGATAGACCTGAGCATCGTCCACCTCGACGCTCGTCCGACCGGATCAGGAGCCACGTGACCACCCACGAGACACTCCCCCCGCCACCGAGCGCACCGGATGCCGCCCCCGCGCACCGGGGTCGCGGCCGTCGGCCTCGCCAGACGGTGGGTGGCGCGCTCGTCTCGCTGCTGGCCGAACTGCTGATCATCGCGGGCGCGGGGACCGGGCTGTACGTGCTGTGGACCGCCTGGTGGACCGACGTCGTCGCCTCGCAGCACCAGTCCTCGCTCGTCAAGGACCTGGGCCAGACCGCACCGCCCACCTCGAACCCCACGCCCACCGAGCACCGCGACCAGGCGCCCGTGCTCGCCGAGCCGCCCGGGTTGTCCACGGTCTTCGGCACGATGCAGATCCCCCGCTTCGGCGCGGGCTACGACCAGCCCATCGGCGAGGGCACCGACCGTGAGAAGGTGCTCAACACCATCGGGCTCGGGCACTACCAGGACACCGCGATGCCCGGCGCCGAGGGCAACTTCGCCGTCGCCGGACACCGGGTGACCTACGGCAAGCCGCTCAACCAGATCGCCGACCTGAAGACCGACGACGCGATCGTCGTGCGCGTGACCGACAAGGACAAGGGCTTCGACGTCTGGTACGTCTACAAGGTCGCCGACAGCCAGATCGTCACGCCGGACCACATCGAGACGATCGCGCCGGTGCCGAACCAGCCCGGCGTCGAACCCACCGCCCAGGACCGCTGGCTCACCCTGACCGCGTGCCACCCGATGTGGTCCGCCAAGGAGCGCTACATCGTGCACGCCAAGATGGACTACTGGATGCCGGTGTCGGACGGCACCCCGAAGGAACTGTCGGAGACGCCCAAGTGATCTTCCCCCTGGTCTGGCGACTGCTGCCCGGCCCCACCGCACTCAAGGTCCTCGAGCTCGTCGTGCTGCTCGTGGCGATCGTCTTCGTGCTCTTCACGTGGGTGTTCCCGTGGATCGCGGCCGACATCCTGCCGCCGCCCGACGGCACGGTCGACACCTCGACGGCGCCGACGCCCTGACCGTCAGACGGTCGTGGTGACGTGTGAGCCGCCGCCCGGGCTGCGGCGCACGGCGATGCGCTCGGGGATGCGCTGCTTGAGTTCTTCGACGTGACTGACGATGCCGACCTGTCGGCCGCCAGCCGTCAACCGGGCGAGCTGGTCGACCACGCCGTCGAGGGTCTCCGGGTCGAGCGTGCCGAAGCCCTCGTCGACGAAGAGCGTGCCGAGCGAGACGCCGCCGGCCTCGGCCTGCACGACGTCTGCCAGCCCGAGTGCCAGGCAGAGCGACACCGTGAATGTCTCGCCGCCCGACAGGCTGCGGGGGTCGCGGGTGGTGTCGGTGGTGTGGTCGCGGACCGCCAGCGCCAGACCCGTCCGACGTGAGCGGGTGCCGGTCTCGCGTTCGTCGGAGGTCTCGAGCGTGAACCGCCCACCGAGCATCGTGCGCAGTCGGTCGTTGGCGGCGGCGACGACGTCCTCGAACCGGCGCATCAGCACGTAGGTGCCGAGCGTCACGCCGGTCGTGTTGTGCCCGGGCGCACCCGCCGCGATGTCGGCGAGCCGGACGACGGCGCGACTGCGCGCCGACGTCGACGCGCGTTGGGTGAGCGCCCTGGCGAGGTCGGCGGAACACCGCTCGGCCGCGACCGCGCGGTCACCGGTCGTGGCCGCGGTGCGGGTGGCCTGGTCGAGGGCCGCTGCTGCCTGCGCGGTCACGACACGAGCACCTTCCGGGTCGAGCGTGACGTCGTCGGTGTCGTCGTGCGCGGCGGCGACGACCGCGGGTTCGGCGAGCCCGGCGTCGACGACGGCGCGCTCGCGGTCGGCGTGGTCGACCTCGGCGCGCAGACGAGCCGCGTCCGCGGGGTCGAGCACGGCGGCCCGTGCGGCGGTGACGTCGGCGAACTCGTGGTCGGCGACGAGCTGCGCAACCTCGGCCTGGCGCTCGGTGACGGCCGCGTCGGCCGTGCGGCAGTGCTCGTCCGCGTCGGCGACGGCCCGGAACGCGGCGACCCGGTCGTCGAGGGCCGCGACGGCGTCGGACAGCGTCGTGTCGTCGGATTCGTCGGACGTCGGGTCGTCGAGCGTCGGGTCGTCCGGCGTCGGGTCGTTCGGAGTCGTGTCGTCCGGGGTTGGGTCGTCCGGAGTCGTGTCGTCCGGGGTCGGGTCGATCGATGCCGCGACCACGACAGTGCGTTCTGCTGCGAGCGTGCGCTGCGCCGCTTGGACCGCCCGCGTGTCCTGCTGCAGTCGGTCGTGGTCGGCCTCGGTGGTCGCCTGGAGCACCTGTCGTCGGGTGGCAACGGCGTTGCGGTCGCGTTCGAGCGCCCGGGTCGCCTCGTCGTGCGCGGTCTTGGCGCGCTCGTGCTCGGCGACGCTGGTGGCCGCGTCGTGGGCGACCCGCAGCCGTTCCGCGGCGGCCGCGGCGCGGTGATCGAGTGTCTCGGGGTCGGCGTCCCCGACGACGGCCGCCAACCGGTCACGCTCGGCACGCTCGAGCGCCAGGTCGGTGGCGGCCTCGGCGAGGGACTGCTCGGCCCGGCGTGCGGTGTCGGCGGCCGCCTGGATCTGCGACGGCGTCGGGTGGTCGTCCTGCGGGGTCGCGACGGCCGGGTGGTCGGCCGAACCGCAGACCGGGCAGGCGTCACCCGGCGCGAGGGCGGCACCGAGCTCGCCGGCGAGTCCGGCGATCCGGCGTTCACGCAGGTGCTGTTCGGCCTGCACGGCGGCGGTCGCCAAAGTGCGGGCGGCCGCGACGGCTGCCTGGGCCGAAATGACCCGCGAGCCCACCGCATCGAGCGCCGTCTGGGCAACGCGGAGCACCTGGACGGCATCGGCGTCCTGCTGGGCTGCCTGCGCGTCGGCGGCCACGATCGCCGCGTCGTGCGAGGCCGCGACGATGCGCGCCCGTTCGCCCGGACGGTCCTGCAGCGCCTGGTCGAGGTCGCGGAGCTGCGCCTCGAGCGACTCGGCGTCGGTCCGGGCTGCCTCGAGTGCACGGACCCGCCCGGGCAGTGACTCGGCCACGGGGACGAGGTGGCGCACGTCGGACGCCACCCGGGCCAGACGGTCACGCTCGGCTGCCGCGTCCAGGTCGGTGACGCCGTGACGTGCCCGCAGTGCGTCTCGGTCGTGGTGGGCTCGCGCGGCCCGGGAGAGCGCTGCATCGAGCCCGTCGGCGACGGCCGCCACCCGGGCCGCGCGCTCCCCCGACGCGAGCCGGACCCGCGCGGCGTCGACCGCAGCGGACGCCTGGTCGAGCGCTGCCGAACGACGCAGGAACCCACGACGGCGGTCGAGCGCGGCGACCCGTGCGACGACGGCCTGTTCGTGGTCGGTGGCCGCGCGGGCAGCGGCAGCGGCCGTGACCCGGGCAGCGTCGGCGGCATCGGCCTGCGCACGCAGCTGGGCCGCGAGGGTCGGCGCCGACGACTCGTCGGCATCGGGGGTGCCGGAGGCCTCGGCGAAGCGCGCGAGGGCGTCCCGCACGCGGGCGTCCGCTGCGTCGACCTCGGCCGCGGCGGTGCGACGTCGGGTGGCGAGTTCGTCGGCCGTGCGGTCGTAGATCTCGGTGCCGAACAGCGACTGCAGCAGCTTGCGGCGGTCTTCGCCGGGCGCGCGGAGGAACCGGGCGAACTCACCCTGCGGCAGCACGACGGTCTGCAGGAACTGCGCGCGGTCGAGTCCGACGATGCGTGCGACCTCGGCACCGATCTCCTGCGCACGGGCGGACACGGCGTCGCCGGCGGGATCGGTCGGGCTGGTGAGACGGCTGAGGGTGGCCGAGGCGTTCTGCCGGACGGTACCGGTGCCGCGCTGCTTGGGGCGCTCGTACTGCGGCGTGCGACGGACGCGGAACACGCCGGCACCCGTCTCGAAGACGAGCTCGACGTACGGCTCGACCGCGGGGTCGGCGTGCTGGCTGTGCAGACGGTCGCTGCTGGCGTCGCTGCCCGCGAGCCCGCCGTACAGCGCGAAGACCACGGCGTCGATGATGGTCGACTTGCCCGATCCGGTGGGGCCCTCGAGCAGGAACACCCCCGAGGCGGCGAGCGCTGCGAAGTCGATCGTGACGCGGTCCGGGTAGGGGCCGATGGCGCGCAGGTCGAGGCGGTGCAGGTACATCAGCGTGCCGCCCGGTCCTGCTCGGACAGCGACGCCGCCGCGGCTTCGTACGCGTCACGCAGGACGGCGAGCTCGTCGTCCGTGGGAGCGGCACCCGTGGCGTAGGTGACGAAGTCGGCCGTGACCTCGACCGGGTCGGACGTCGCGGTGACGGCACGACCCGATGTGCGTTCCGGCGCGTCGGCCGGTTCGTGGGTGATGGCGAGCGCGTGCCGGAAGCGGTCCTTGACCCGGGCGTACATGCGCTCGGGGTGCACGGCGTCGGTCACCGCGACCCGGACCCAGGCGTCGGCGTGCTGCGCGTGTGTGCCGGACTCGATCGCGTCGATGGTGCCGCGCACGTCGACCAGCGGCCGGGGCACGGGGACCGGCAGCAGCTCGACAGTGACGCTGCCGTCGGCGGCCAGGTCGACGAGGTTCACCGACTTCACCTGGTGCCGCTCGCCGAACGAGAACGCCAGCGGCGACCCGGCGTAGCGGATGCGCTCGGAGCCGCCGACGCGCTGCGGACCGTGCAGGTGCCCGAGTGCGACGTAGTCGAAGTCCGCGAACACCGACTCGGCGACGCGGTCGACGCCGCCGACGCGGATGTCCTGTTCGCTGTCACTCGGCTCGGCGCCACCGACGAAGGCGTGCGCGACGACCACTGAGCGGGTGCCCGGTCGATCGTCGA
Source organism: Microbacterium sp. M1A1_1b (assembly GCF_053345565.1). Classification (NCBI taxonomy): domain Bacteria; kingdom Bacillati; phylum Actinomycetota; class Actinomycetes; order Micrococcales; family Microbacteriaceae; genus Microbacterium; species Microbacterium sp. M1A1_1b. The sequence goes on along the minus strand of NZ_JBKFAJ010000003.1, from coordinate 304,607 downwards.
GGTCGGCCCGGATGCGTGCGACCGCGGCAGCGACGACGGCCTGGTGCGAGCGCGCGAGGGGTTCGTCGGGCACGTCGGCCAGGGCGTACCGCACCAGGTCGGGCTGCAGGTAGGGGATGCCGTAGACCGCCACGGCACCGTCGGGGTCGTCGACCAGGACCGGGTCGGCCACGTGTGCGGGTTCCGCCAGGATGCGGACGCGGTCGTTCATCACGCCGGACCCGAACCCCAGTCGGGCCGCCGAGTCGTGGTTGCCGGGCGTGACCACCACCGTCGCCACCGCGGCGAGCCGCTCGAGCGCCGTGGAGAGCATGCGGACGGCGTCGACGGGTGGGATCGCCCGGTCGTAGACGTCGCCGGCGATGACGACCAGGTCGACCGAGCGCTGCACGACGACCCCGACCAGGTGGTCGAGGAAGGCTGCCTGGTGTGGCAGCAGGTCGGCCCCGAGCAGGGTCCGGCCCAGGTGCCAGTCACCGGTGTGCAGGATGCGCATGTGGCCACGGTAGCCGCGACGGCGGACATCCCCGGACGCCGCTCCCGGACCTGTGGAGAACCCGGGCCGCGTCAGGCGCAGACGACCGAGGTGAGCCCGAGCACGTTCACCACGCGCACGTTGACGAAGTCGGTCGACGTGGTGTTCGCGTTCCACCCGGTGCTGCCGAAGTCGGCCTGCACCTGGACCTTGTAGGTGGTCCCCAGGTTGAGCAGGCCCTGCGCGACGAGACCGGCGCTGGTGGCCTTCGGGCCCGCGGTGGTGATCTGCGATCCGTTGCCCAGGACCACGTACCCCTTCGGCTCGTCGGCGGGTGCGACCCAGGAGATGGTCACGGCGTTGCTGCCGTTCGCGGCGCACTTGAGACCGGTGGGCGGCGCAGGGACCGCGGCGCGCATCGTCCCGGTCACCGCCGCGGTGGTGTTGGTGAACGGACCGGCGATGGCCTCGGCTGGCACCAGCAGGCCGACGCCGCCGGCGACGATGAGCACAGTGGCCGCGGCACCGCCCCGACGCAGTCGGTGCCGGTGCCGTGTCCGACGGCGCGCTGCCCGACGCGAGCCGGCGTCGCGACGCACCAGGACGTGCCGGCCGGACCGTCTCGCGGACGGTGGCGACGTGACCGGGGCGAGCAGGGCCTCCAGGCCGACACCCGGACCCGGACCGTCGTCGTCGTCGTCGTCGGAAGGATCCGACGGGTCCGACGGGCCCGACGGGTCCGACGGGTCCGACGGTGCCCGACGCAACGAGCCGTCCACCGTGCACAGCCACAGCACCGCTGCGAACGCCAGGACGAGCAGCGCGACCTTCGCCCACTCGCCACCGCGCATCCAGACGATCGGCGTCGCGACGAACGGGATGCGCAGCGCGCCGACCCCGTGCACGGCGGAGCGTTCGAGCGGTGTGGAGTCGTCGCCCGGGTTCGCATCACCCTTGGTGGTGATCGTCCGGTCCGGCCCGTCGGCCACGGCCCGGTGCAGCCGCAGGTGTCCTGGCTGGTCGGGGTCGTCGGCGAGCAGGACCTGGCCGAGCCGGAGCGCTGCCGGAGCGACCGGACGTGAGACGACCACGTCGCCGGGACGCAACCGCGGCTCCATCGACCCGGTCATCACGGTGGTGGGGTGCCAGCCGAGGACGGCGGGGGCGGCGGCCCACAGCGCCATGCCGAGGAGTGTCACGACCACTGCGCGGGCGAGGGTCGCGACGACGACGCGTCCCCACGCGACGGCATCCCGGGCGGCACCGTGCGGTGGGCGACCACCGTGCACTGCGATGCTGACCATGACTGCCTCCACGTGGGGACGGGACGACCCGATCAGCTGTTCTGGGCCTCCCACGTCAGGCCGAGGGACGCGGTGGTGCCCTGCACCGAGTTGGGTGCGGTCGGCGACACGGTGTAGGTGATGCGGTAGACGCGGGACTCCGAGGCGGTGCCCGTCGGTGCCCAGCTGCCGAGGCCGTTGGCGAAGCTCGTGCTCGCGGTGGCGAAGCTCGCGAGGGTGGAGTTCGCCGGGGTCAGGGTGCCGTTGGTGGTGGCCGGCGTGAAGCCCGAGCACGAGCCGAACCCGCCACCGGTGCCCTGCTCGATCACGATCGCGGTGTTCGACGCGAGTGCGCTCGAGGTCTGCGCGTTGGTCGCGTAGAGCTTGACGGTGGACGCCAGCGACCCGGTGGAGGTCACCGTGATGCAGTTCGCGCCGGTGGAGCCGGGCTTCAGGCCGGTGGCGGTGAACAGCGCGGTGTTGTTGTCGTCGTCACTCAGGGCGACGGAACCGGCGGTCCAGTTGCTGGTCGGGTTGACGGTGGTGGCCGAGAAGGCCGAGTAGGACGCGGTGGAGACGACGGCACCCGAGGCGACGAGGGCGGCGGGGATGGCGATCCAGGCGGCGAGACGAGCGGCGCGAGGGGTGACACGAGACATGGCGGTACTCCCGGAGGAAGAGATCTGATCGGTGGGTGGCCCGGATCCGCGGTGGTTGGTCGCGCTGCAGGCCGATGTGGTGCGTGGTGCCGTGTACTGGTTTGGTACGGCGATCAAGTTACTTGCGTTCCGAGATGCTCACAAGGGCGAGCAACACCCCCAGTGCTGGGGGGTATCTCAATCCTTGAGATACTTGTTGACTGAGTGGCACAGCGGCATGCCCGTGCCGCACGGAACACCCACCCGAGAAGAGCCCGATGACGGACCTCCGCATCACCGCAGTCCCCGAATCCCCCGCGCCCGCCACGATCGACGGCGTCGCGGACACCGACCTGGGACGACTGATGACCGCGTTCCGGCTGCTGCAGACCCAGCACGCGCGGGTGCTCCACCACGAGAGCCAGGCGCGGGGCCTCAACGCCACCGACAGCCGCTTCGTGTTCTTCCTGGCCGCGGCCGACGGTGCGGGGGTCACCCCGAAGCAGTCCGGCGAGTACCTCGAGCTGTCCACCGGCGCGATGACGTCGCTGATCGACCGACTCGAGCAGCGTGGACACATCGAACGCCGCCCCAACCCGAACGACCGGCGCAGCATCCTGCTCCACCTGACCCCGTCCGGCGAGACCGTCGCCCAGCAGATCGCCGCCGTCTACTCCGCGTCGTTCCGCGAGGTCGTCGCCCCCGACGAGCGCCAGGCCCTGACCGACGCCTTCACCCGACTGGGCCAGGCACTCGGCCGACGCTCGGCACGTGCGAGCGTACGTTCGGGGGAATGACCCCCAGCGAAGTCCTCATCGAGGCGTTCTCCCGCATCCCCCCGACCGTCGCCGGCGCCGTCGAAGGGCTCTCCGAAGACCAGCTCGCGGCCCGTCCGGCCGCCGGCGCGAACACGCTGGCCTGGCTCGCGTGGCACATCGCCCGGGGCCAGGACGCGCAGGTCGCCGACCTGGCCGGCAGCGAGCAGGTCTGGACTGCGGACGGCTGGTACGACCGGTTCGGCCTGCCCTTCGCCCCCGAGGCGCTCGGCTACGGCATGTCCCGCGACGAGGTCGGCCGCGTCCGGGCGTCCGCCGCGCTGCTGACCGGGTACCTCGACGCGGTGCACGAGCGCACCGTGGCGTACCTCGGCACGCTCGGCCCGGACGACCTGGACCCCGTGGTCGACGACGCGTGGGACCCGCCCGTCACCGCCGGCAGCCGCATCGTCAGCATCCTCAACGACTGCACGCAGCACGCCGGCCAGGCCGGGTACGTACGCGGCCTGCTGTTCTTCCAGAACTGACGGTCCGGGGCCGGACCAGACGACGGACGGGAGGCCCGGTGCCAGCTGGCACCGGGCCTCCCGTCTGCGTCGTGGTAACGGACCGCCGGCCGAGACTCGGCCCCGCGGACACGGCGCGGGTTCCGGACGGCGGGATCTGTCCGCCTGGCCGAGACTCGGCGCGGCCTGCGCGGCCTGCGCGGCCGGCGCGGCCGGCGCGCGTCAGCGCGCGGCGAGCTCCGCCACGATGCCGTCGCCGGGCGCGGCCGGCTCCATGTCCGCCTGGATCTCGGCGCGCTCGAGGATGCCCTCGATCTTGCGGATGCGACCGCGGGGGACGATCGTGACGACGGTGCCCTCCTTGCCGGCACGACCCGTGCGGCCGGAGCGGTGCATGTACGCCTTGTAGTCGTCCGGCGCATCCGCCTGCACCACGAGCGACACGTCGTCCACGTGGATGCCGCGGGCAGCGACGTCGGTGGCGACGAGCACGTTCACCCGGCCGCTGGTGAGCAGCTGCAGGTTGCGGGTCCGACGCGCCTGGTTCAGGTCCCCGTGGAGCGACGTCGCACGGATGCCGGCGTCCTCGAACTGGTCGGCCAGACGCTCGGCGTAGGCGCGGGTGCGGGCGAAGACGATGGTCTTGCCCTGGCCGGCGACCAGCTCTTCGAGCAGCTGGTCCTTCTGGCGCTGCTCGACCACGAGCACGCGGTGGTCGATCGTCGAGGACGCCTGGTCCTCGCCGGCGACCTCGTGCACGCTCGGCTCGTGCAGGAACTGCTCGACGAGCGCCGCGACCTGGGTGTCGAGCGTCGCGCTGAACAGCAGCTTCTGCGCACGGTTGCCCTGCGGGGTGACCTGCGCCGTGGCCTCGAGGATCTCCTGCACGGGCGCGAGGAACCCGAGGTCGCACATGTGGTCGGCCTCGTCGAGCACCGAGATGACGACCTCGCTCAGGTCGAGCGTGCCCTTCTTCATCAGGTCCTGCACACGGCCCGGCGTGCCGACGATGATGTCGACGCCGCGCTGGAGTGCGCCCTCTTGCCGGCCGTAGGGGACGCCGCCGTAGATCTGCGTCGTGAACAGGCCGACCGAGCGGGCGATCGGCTGCACCGTGCGGTCGATCTGCAGTGCGAGCTCACGCGTCGGCGCGAGGATGAGCGCACGCGGGGCGCGGCCCATCTTGCGCTTCGTGCCGCCGCCGTGCTCCATGAGCTTCTCGACGAGCGGGGCGCCGAACGCGATGGTCTTGCCGGAGCCCGTGCGGCCACGGCCGAGCACGTCCTTGCCGGCGATCACGTCGGGGATCGTCGCCGCCTGGATCGGGAACGGGCTGTTCGCACCGAGCTCGGCCAGGGCCCGCGAGATGTTGCCACCGATGCCGAGGTCGGCGAAGGTCACGCCCTCGACGTCGGACGCGACGGTGGACTCGGCCTGCAGCTTCGCGAGCTTGACGTCGTCGGCGGGGACGAAGTGGCCGCGGTCGTCGCGGGTGTCGCGGCGGGGGGCACGGTCGTCGCGGGTGTCGCGGCGGGGGGCACGGTCGTCGCGGGTGTCGCGGCGGGGCGCGCGGTCGAAGCGGCGGGCCGGACGCTCGTCGGCGTCACGACGCGGGGCACGGTCGTCACGGTCGAACGTGCGCGGGGCACGGTCATCGCGGTCGAAGCGACGCGGGGCACGCTCGTCGCGGTCGTCGCGGCGGGGGGCGCGGTCATCGCGGTTGAACGTGCGCGGGGCACGATCGTCGCGGCGGGGGGCGCGGTCGTCACGGTTGAACGTGCGCGGGGCACGGTCGTCGCGGCGGGGGGCGCGGTCGTCACGGTCGAACCGACGGGCCGGACGCTCGTCGGCGTCACGACGGGGGGCGCGGTCGTCACGGTTGAACGAACGCGGGGCGCGGTCGTCACGGTTGAACGAACGGGGGGCGCGGTCATCGCGGTCGAACCGACGGGGGGCGCGGTCGTCACGGTCATCACGACGCGGCGCACGGTCGTCACGCTCGAAGCGACGCGGGGCACGGTCGTCACGGTCGTCGCGACGGGGCGCACGATCGTCGCGGTTGAACGAACGCGGGGCGCGGTCGTCGCGGTTGAACGAACGCGGGGCGCGGTCGTCGCCACGGGCCGGACGGCCGGCGCCGCGGGGCTCCCAGGTGGAGCGGCCGGCGTCGCGCGGCTCCCAGTTCGGACGGCTCGGGCGCTCGCCCTGCGAGGAACGGTTGCGACGCTCGTCGGCGTCCCACCGCTGCTTCTGGCGCGGTGCGGTCGGCTCGGCGGCGCGGAAGCCGCGGTGCTTGCTGGAGCGAGCGGCAGGGGTGCCGTTCGGGTGACGGGCTCGGTCGGCGCGCGAGTTCGCGCCCTTGTCGTACGGGGCCATGAGTTCTTTCCGGGGTGCAGACGTACCACGCGGCCCGGCAGCGACATCGGCGGGGGCGGCTCGTGGAGAGGGGGTTCATCCCGTCGTCGGTTCGACGTGATTCCAGCCCTCGAACTACACAACACCCAAACACGTCCGCGGCTCGCGAGCCACGGTGTCGAAGGCCGACCGAGCGAGTCTACGGGACCACCGGCCCGTTGGCCAGCCCCGTCGGCGACGGCGGCGCTGTGGCGGAGGCGCGCCGGGCCTCCTGTCCGGGTGCCGGTGGGTCAGGACCCCGCGAGCCGCTGCCGCTGCTCGGCCACGTCGAAGTCGGCGGCGGGCCAGGACAGGTGCATGTCCTCGAGCGCGCGGAGCAGCAGCTGCTGGACCGCCAGCCGGGCGTACCACTTGCGGTTCGCCGGCACGACGTACCACGGGGCGATCGCGGTCGAGGTGCGGTCGAACGCGACCTGGTAGGCGTCCTGGTACTCGTCCCAGAGCAGGCGTTCGTCGATGTCGCCCGGGTTGAACTTCCAGTGCTTGTCGGGACGATCCAGTCGGTCACCCAGGCGTTCGCGCTGCTCGTCCTTCGAGATGTGCAGCATCACCTTGACGATCGTGGTGCCCTGCTCGGCCAGCCGGTTCTCGAAGTCGACGATGGCGCCGTAGCGGCGCTCGATCTCCTCGGGCGGCGCGAACGACCGGACCCGCTGGATGAGGACGTCCTCGTAGTGGGACCGGTCGAACACGCCGAGCTGCCCGGCGCTCGGCACCTGTCGTTCGACGCGCCACAGGAAGTCGTGCTCGCGTTCCTCGGCCGAGGGTGCCTTGAAGCCGGCGTAGTGCACGCCGTTCGGGTCGACGGCTCCGACCACGTGCGCGACGATCCCGCCCTTGCCCGCGGTGTCCATCGCCTGCAGGACCAGCAGCACGCGGCGCTCGTCGCCCGTGGTGGCCGCGGCCCACAGGCGTTCCTGCAGCGCCGCGAGGCGGTCCGCGCCGGCGGCCAGGGACTCGAGCCCGTCGATCTTGCGGCCCGGGAACCCGGGGGTGCCGTCGGGGTCGACGTCGGCGAGCCGGAAGCCCTCGTCGACACGGAGGAGCGGTTCGGGATCGGCGTTCCAGGCCTTGCGACGGCTCACGGGTCCTCCAGGGTCGACGGGTGTCCCGCTCATCCTGGCACCGGCGGGTGAACGGTGTTCCGCGGTACCGTGGTCGGCGATGAGGTCCGGCCGCCGCACGCTGTTCGCGCTCGTCGCCGCGGTCGTGGCGCTCGGCGCGGTCGCGTCGTGCAGCGGGGACCCGACCGGCGACCAGAACGCCACCGTGACGGCCGACCCCGTGATCTACCCGCTGTCGCTCCGGTACCACGGCATCGACGTCGTGCAGGACGTGCCGTACGGGGCCGACCGGTTGCAGCAGCTCGACGTCTGCCTGCCCGCGGGCAGTGACCCCGAGACCACGGCGACGCCGAGCGCCGGAGCGGCCGGGGATGCCGGGGATGCCGGGGATGCATCGTCGACGGTGCCTGCTGCGTCGGCGGATGCGTCCGTGCCGGGGGCCGGAGTTCCGGTGACGGCCGGTCCGGGCGCCGCGGTCCCGGCTCCGGCGTCCGCGGCACCCCGTGCGACCGGGTCCCGTCCCGCGGTGATGATGATCCACGGCGGCAGCTGGTCCCACGGCGACAAGGACACGGCCGCCTACCGCGCCGTCTGCCAGTACCTGGCGTCAGAGGGCTTCGTCACCTTCAACGTCGACTACCGACTGGCGCCGACCGACCCCTTCCCCGCCGGGCTCGACGACACCCGCCGGGCGCTCGACTGGGTCTTCCGGACCTCCACCCTCGAGACCTACGACGTCGACGCCGACCGGGTGGGGGTGTTCGGGGGCAGCGCGGGCGGCAACCTGGCGGCGATGCTGGCGGTCGAGGACCACGAGTCGACCGCCTACGCCGACGGTGACCGGATCCGGGCCGTCGTCGACCTGAGCGGTCCGACCGACCTGACGGCGCGATCGACCGAGTCGGACGGGGTGTCGGCGGCGTTCCAGCGGCGCCAGCTGCTCTACCTCGGCTGTTCGGCGTACGTTGGTTGCCCCGCGGCGGAGCGGGCATCACCGACGTACCAGGTGAGCTCGGACACGGCGCCGTTCTTCATCGGACACTCCACGCACGAGTTCATCCCGATGTGGGAGTCGCAGGAGTTCGCGACGGCGCTGCGGTCCCACGACGTGCCGGTGACCTTCGTGGCGGTGCAGGGGACGGCGCACTCGATCGCGCAGCTCGACCAGGCGATGAGCAAGCGCGTCGTGGCGTTCCTGCGGCGGCACCTGGGCTGAGCCGGCGGGCCGGCGGGCCGGCGGGGCGCCGGGCCGACCCGGACGCGAGTCTCGGCCTGGCGGACAGTCTGCGGCCGACGCACGGCGCAGCGTGTCCGCGGGGCCGAGACTCGGCGCGGCGGTGCAGGACGGGAGGCTCGGGCTGGTCCGGCAGGCGACCAACCGGTTGGCGGTGGAGTCCGGCGGGTCGGCGAGTCTCGGCCTGGCGGACAGTATCCGGCCGGGGAGCGGCGCAGAGTGTCCGCGGGGCCGAGACTCGGCGCAGCGGTGCCGAGACTCGGCGCGCTCCGGCGGCGCGCGGCATGCGGGCGTGCCGGACGGGAGGCACGGGTCCGGTCCGGCAGGCGGCGGACGACGGGCGTACCCCGAGTGGGTGGCACTCGGAGTCGGGACTGCCGCCGCGGGCCGTGCGGACGCAGACTTCGGAGGTGACCGACACCTCGACCCGCCCCGCGCGACCCGTCCGCCCCACCACCCCGTGGGAGCGCCGGACCCGCAGCAGCACGGTCGCCGAGCTGCTGCTCGGGCTGTCGTTCTTCGTGACGGTCGGGTTCGCCGGCTACGGTGCGGCGACCGGTCACACGTCCGCCGTGGCGCAGCTCGGTGCCGTGGTGTTCCTGGTCACGCTGACGGTCGTCGTCGTGCGGTGGTTCGTGGCCGTCGACCTGGAGGACGTCGAAGCGCGCTAGCCGCCGCTACTCGGCCGTGCGCTCGGCCCGCCGGTCCGCCCGGCGCTCGCGCGCCCGCTCGACCAGGAAGTACAGCGCCGGCAACACCACGAGCGTCAGCAGTGTCGAGGACACCAGACCGCCGATCACCACGAGCGCGAGCGGCTGCGAGATGAACCCGCCCTGCCCGGTGACCCCGATCGCCATCGGCACCAGCGCGAAGATCGTCGCGAGCGCCGTCATCAGGATCGGCCGGAGTCGGCGGGTGGCGCCCTCGATCAGGGCCTCACGCACGCGCAGACCCCGGCGCCGGTACTGGTTGACCAGGTCGATCAGCACGATGGCGTTCGTCACGACGATGCCGACCAGCATGAGCACCCCGATCAGCGACGCGACGCCGATCGGGATCCCGGACACGATCTGCAGGATGATCGCGCCCGTCGCCGCGAAGGGCACCGAGACCAGCAGCAGCAGCGGCTGCAGCAGGCTGCGGAACGTCGCGACCATGACCACGTAGACGATGAGGATCGCCACGAGTGCGGCGAGCAGCAGCTGGCTGAACGCCGACGACTGACTGGAGGCGACACCACCGATCGACGCGGAGGCCCCCTTGGGCAGGTCGAGCTGGTCCACGGCACTGGTCACCGCCGTCACGGCGGCACCGAGGTTCGCGGAGTCAGGGGTCACCGTGATCGTCGCGGTCCGGACCGCGTCCGAGGTGGTCACGGTGGTCGGACCGTCCGCCTTGTCCACGGTCGCGACGTCGGACAGCGGGACGGTGCCGGTGGACGTCGGGATGGACAGCGATCGGAGGGCATCGACGGTGGTGGGCGGCTCGGGGTCGGCGATGTAGACGTCGAGCGAGGCGTCGTCGATCTCGACGGTGCCGGTGTCGCGCGGCGATACCGAGGCCGCCACGATGCCGCCGACCTGGGTCTCGGTGAGCCCGAGCGACGCGGCCTTGGCCCGGTCGACCTTGACGGCCAGGTACGGCTCGGCGGCGGACAGGTTGCTGGTCGCGCCGGTGGTGTGGGCGACGTCCTTCAAGGTCTTGAGCGCCGTGTCGGCCGCGGTGCGCAGCTGCGCCTGGGTCGGGGCGGTGATGTCGACCTCGATGTCGCTGCTGCCGCCGAAGCCGCCGCCCGACGACGACAGCGAGATCGTGCCCGCGTCGGACAGCCGGTCCAGGCGCTTGCGCGTGTCGGACTGGATCCGGGTCTGGTCGGCGTCGGAGTCGGTCGTCACGGCGTACTGGATCGACGCCGTGCCACCGCCACCGAAGGCCGCCTGGATCGACTGACCGCTGGTGCCGATCGTGGTCTGCACGGTGTCCACGCCGTCGACCGCGCGCAGCTGTCGTTCGACCTTGGTGGCCTGGGCGGACTGCACGTCGAGCGAGGCGCCCGGGTCGAGGTCCTGCGTCACCGTGAAGGTGTTCTGGCCGGAGTCGCCGAGGTAGTTCGTCTTGACGAACGGCAGCGCAGCCGCGGTCCCGCCGAGCACCAGGACGGCCAGCACGACGACGACCGCCGGGAACCGCAGGACCCAGTGCAGCAGCGGCTGGTAGCCGCGGCGCAGGCGGTCGGGCGCACTGGCGTCGTGCAGGTCGGCCGCGGACCGCAGCTCGGTCGCGGTCGCCGACCCCGTTGCCTCGGATGCCGCCGGGACCGCGGCTGTGCCGGCGTGCTCGTGCCCCTTCGGCGCGCGGAGGAACCAGTACGCCAGCACGGGCACGATCGTCAGCGCGACGAGCAGGGACGCGATGAGCGCCATCGTCACGGTGAGGGCGAACGGCCGGAACAGCTCGCCGACGAGCTCGGCGACGAACGCCACCGGCAGGAACACGACGACCGTGGTCAGCGTCGACGCGGTCACGGCGCCCGCGACCTCGCGCACGCCGTCGAGCACGGCCTGGCGGCGGTCCACCCCGGGTTGCAGGTGCCGCTTGATGTTCTCGATGACGACGATGGAGTCGTCGACCACGCGGCCGATCGCGATCGTCAGGGCCGCCAGCGTGATGATGTTGAGCGTGTAGTCGGCGGCACGCATGCCGATCGCCGCCAGCAGCACCGACGTGGGGATCGAGATCGCGGTGACGATCGTGGAACGGACGGACAGCAGGAACACCAGGATCACGACGACGGCGAACCCGAGCCCGAGCAGGCCTTCCTCGGCCAGGGAGTCGATCGACTGCTGGATGTAGGGCGCCTGGTCGAAGACGACCGTGACGCGCGGGTCCCCGGTGATCTTGGACTCGATGCCGGGCAGCGCGGCCCGCACGGTCTTCGACACGTCGACGGTGTTGGCGTCCTGCGTCTTGGTGATGGCGATCGTCAGGGCCTGCTCGCCGTCCACCCGGCTGATCGAGGTGCGCGGGGACTCGGTGATCGCGACCTTCGCGACGTCGCCGATCGTGGTGGCGGTCGGGCTCGCACCGGGCGCCGTGGTGCCCCCGGTGAGCGGCAGCGCCTTGATGTCGGCGATCGAGGCGATGCGCTCCCCGGTCTGCACCGACAGCGTGGAGCCGTCCTGGGTGATGGTGCCGCCGGGGATCAGCGTGCCGTTGTCCTTGAGGGCGTCGGAGATCGCCGTCTCGGACAGGCCCCGCTCCCCGAGTGCCGTGCGGTCCGGGGTGATCAGCACACGGCGACCCGGGTTGCCGTAGACGTCCGCCGCACGGACACCGTCGAGCTTCTCGAGGTCGGGGACGGCCGTGGCGGTCAGCCGGTCGACCAGTTGCTCCTGGTCGCCCTTCGACGACACCGCGAGCTGGATCACGGGCAGGTCGTCGAAGGACCCGGTGACGATCTGGGTCTGCACCGAGTCCGGTAGCGACAGGGCGTTGACGACGGTCTGGATCTTGTCCTCGGCGCTGGCGAGGTTCGACCCGTAGGCGAACTCGGCCGACACGACGCTCTGGCCGGTCGACGAGGTGGCGGTCGTCGACTTCAGGTCGGGCACCGCCTGGATGCCCTGCTCGATCTTGGTCGAGACGTCGTTCGAGACGACCTCGGGTGTGGCGCCGGGGTACGCGCTGACGATGGCGACCTGGGGGAACTGGACGCTCGGGATCAGCTCCTGCTTGAGGCTGGACAGCGCGATGCCGCCGAAGATCGCGACGACGATCGTCACCAGCGCGATGAGCGCGCGGTTCCGCAGGCTGAAGACCGAGAGCAGGTACACGCGATGATCCTTGCAGGTGGGACCGACGCCGGGCTCAGCTGCCGAGCAGCAGGTACGTCGCCAGCACCGCGACCGATCCGACCACCCCGGTACCGAGTGCCAGCACCCGGGCACCGGGCGACCGCGCCAGGACGATGCCCGTCACGAGCACCGCGACGCCGACGCCGATCTCCACGATCCACGTCACGACGCCGGTCGTCGCCGCGACCTGCAGCAGCGACCGCATGCCCTCGCCGATGAGCACCGCGGCGACGGCCCCCGCTGCCGCGCCGCGCTGCCGACCGTCGGCGGAGCGCACGGCGATGGACACGGCCCCGGCCAGCACGCCGGCGGGGACGGCCATGAGCACCCAGAAGCTGGTGGGCGACAGCGTGTCCGGGAACCCCCGCAGGTTCGACGTCGCCCAGTAGCCCACGTGCAGCAGCTCGAGCAGCACGACACCGGAGACCATCGCCAGCGCGAGTCCGGCGCGTCCTGTCCGGATCCGCAGCCCGAGCAGCAGGACGACGGCGACCAGGAACCACGGACCGGCGGAGTTCGACAGGGTGGACAGCGGACCGACGGCCTGGCCGAACGACGTCAGCACGCCGGCCAGCAGGGCGCTGCCGAAGACCATCGACACGCGCGCCACCACGGGCACGGGCGGGACCGGTGACACGGGACGAGCAGGCGCGAGCGGGGTCATGTGACCAGCCTGACGACCCGATGCGCGCCCGTCGTCACCCGGACGGGCGAACCACACCGGTCGCGGGTCCTCCGGAGGAATGACGAGCACGTGCGAGCACCACACCACCACGAGCGCCACCGCGCGCTCAGACCACCGCGGCCAACGACCCCCGCGTGCCCACGCTCGAACCGCCCGTCCGCGCCCACGACCGCTCGAGCACGTCGACCAGTCGCACCCGCTCGGCCGGCGCCATCGTGAACGGCACCCGCAGGAACCGTTCGAACCCGCCGTCCGGCCCGAACACCCCACCGGATGCGAGCACCACGCCCTCGGTCCGCGCCGCCAGGACGAGTGCGCTCGAGACGGGTCGTCCGAGCCCCACCCACGTCGTCAACCCGCCCGCCGGCGACGGCACGTCCCACTCCGGCAGCCGCGTGCGCAACGCCCCCACCACCTCGTCGCGACCCTCGCGCAGCGACGCACGCCGGGCCTCCAGGACGGTCTCGGTCAGCGGCACCAGCTCGCGCGCCACCAGCTGGTCGAGCACCGGCGTGCCGAGGTCGCCCGTCGGGCGGGCGAGCAGCAGCCGTTGGAGCAGGTCCGGCTCGGCGCGGATCCAGCCGATCCGCAGGCCGCCCCAGAACACCTTGTCGGCCGACCCGATCATCACCACGGACGACGCGCGCGCGGCGAGCGGCACCGAGGCGGGTCCGTCGATCCGCAGTTCGCCCATCGTCTCGTCCGCGATGACGGTCGTCCCGACGCGCTCGGCGACGTCGACCAGGAGCGCGCGGGCCTCGGCCGACATCGTCGAACCGGTCGGGTTGTGCAGCTCCGGCATCACGTAGGCGACGGCCGGGGTGGATCGGCGGAGCGTGGCCTCGAGCACGGCGACGTCCCACCCGGTCCGCGCGTCGACGGGCACCCCGACCAGGCGCCCGCCGGCCTCGCGGAACGCCTCGTGCGCGTGCGGGTAGGTCGGCGACTCGACGAGCACGGCATCCCCCCGTCGGACGAGCACGCGGGCGAGCAGGGCGATCGCGTGCTGGGCGCCGATGGTCACGATCACCTGGTCGGACGATGTCGGCAGCCCCCGATCGGTGTATCGCGCGGCGATGGCGGCACGGAGCCCCGGGTCGCCGACGGTGTCGTACCCGATGCCGGCGAGCGCCGCTGGGACGTGGCGCATCGCCCGTTCGACGGCCTCGGCGATGCCCGGAGCCGCGTGCAGCGCCGCCTTCCGCAGGTCGAGGACGTCGCCCGACACCACCCCGCCCAGACGCTCGGGGTCGGGCCGGCCGACCAGGTCGCGGGGCAGCCGGACCACGCTGCCGGATCCCCGCAGGGACACCAGGTACCCGGAGGACCGCAGCCGCGCGTAGGCGTTCGCGACCGTGGTGCGCGAGACGCCGAGCGCCTCGGCCAGTCCGCGCTCGGCGGGCATCCGGGTGCCGAGCGGGATCCGGCCGTCGATGACGAGCATGCGGACCGCGTCGGCGAGGGCCTCGTACGCGACGGCGTTCGACCCGGCGCGCCACTCCCGCAGCAGGGCGGCGGCGGCACGGGCACTCAGTAGGACGGGGGTCATCCGGCCACCGTAGCCGGATTGGCTCTCGACCGGCAGTCCAATTCCGGCCACGATCGGATCGTGTCCCGCCCCACGATCATGTCACTCCGCTTCGTGCAGCTCTTCGTCGGCCTGTTCCTGTACGGCGCGTCCACCGCGCTGCAGGTCCGCGCTGTCGTGGGGGTGAGCTCGTGGACCGTGCTGACCGAAGGGCTCGAGCACGTGGTGCCGTGGTCGTTCGGGCTCATCACCGTGGTGTCGAGCGGGATCATCCTGCTGTTCTGGATCCCGCTCCGGCAGAAGCCCGGCATCGGCACCCTGCTGAACGCCCTGGCGATCGGCCCGTCGGCGGACCTGGTGCTGTGGCTCGTCCCGACGCCGACCGAGCTGGTCGGCCGGGTCCTGCTGTTCGTCGCGGGCCTGCTGCTGCTCGCTCTGGCCACCGCGTGCTACATCGGCGCGGGGTTCGGCACGGGTGCGCGCGACGGGTTGATGGTCGGCCTGCACGAGCGGCTCGGCTGGCCCGTCTGGCTGGCCCGGACACTGATCGAGGTCACGGTCGTCGTCGTCGGCTGGTTCCTCGGGGGCGACGTCGGCGCGGGCACCGTCATCGCGGCCTTCGCGATCGGCCCGATGGTGCAGCCGCTCATGCCGCTGTTCCGTCGGTTCCCGTGGAGTCCGGTGCGCACCGGTGCTGGTGTCGTCGCGGAGGACGCGGATAGGGTCGCGGCATGCGCCTCGGAGTCTCGTCCTACAGCTTCGCCCGCTCCCTGACGAACGGGTCGATGACCCTGCTCGACGTGGTCGACTGGGTCGCGGACGCCGATGCGGACCACCTCGAGCTGGCGGTCGGCGACGAGCTGCTGACCGACCCGGCACTGGTCGACCGGATCGGCCAGCACGCGACCGACCGCGGGGTCGAGCTCGCGAACCTGGCCGTGGGCGCGGACCTGAGCGGCCCGGACGTCGACGACCAGGTCGCTCGGCTGCGGGCGCACCTGGACGTCGCACACCGGCTCGGGATCACCCGGTTCCGGCACGACGTCGTGCCGTGGGCGTGGCGCGAGTCCGACCAGGCCGAGTTCGAGGACCGTCTGGAGCGGATCGTGCCCGTCGTCCGTTCGCTCGCCGACCACGCGGCCGGGCTCGGGATCACCCCGATGGTCGAGGACCACGGCTTCGCGTTCAACGACCCCGAGCGCCTGCTGCGGCTGGTGCACGAGGTGGACCAGCCCGCGTTCCGCGTGCTGCTCGACGTCGGCAACGTGATCTGCGTCGACGCCGATCCGCTGGTGGCCGTCGACCGTCTGCTGCCGGTCGCGGCCGTGGTGCACCTGAAGGACTTCCTGGTGCGGCAGACCCCGCCCGCCGCCGAGGGCTGGCTGACCACGCTCGCCGGCCGCGCCGTGCTCGGCACCGTCGTGGGCCACGGTGACCTGCCGATCCCGCGGATCGTGGAGCGGATCGCCCGGAGCGGGTTCGACGGGCCCGTCTCGATCGAGTTCGAGGGACTCGAGGACGACCGCGAGGCGGTCGCGCGGGGCATCGCGAACGCCCGCCGCCTGTGGGCGGCCGCCGGCGGGCCGGCGTGACCCGTTGACGCACGGACCGGCCAGAGCGCCCGGCGTGGTCCGCTGACGGACGGGAGGCTCCGTGCCGGTCCGGCACCGAGCCTCCCGTCCGTCCGGTGGTCGGGTCAGACCGACCGGACCGCCACGGTCGTGCCGGTCGCCGCCGACTCCTGCGCTGCCAGGACGACCGCCAGCGTCCGGAGTCCCACGGCGGCGTCGGGCTGGGGCTGCTCGCCACGACGGACCGCGGCGACGAAGGTGTCGAGCATGGCCGCGTCGAAGTCCGGTCCGTACGGCAGCACGACCGAGCGCCCCGTGGCGGACTCGAGCCCGCGGGCGCTCGGCCCGAAGAAGTCGATGTCGACCGATCCCCCGGTCCCGACGACCGTGATCGCCAGTCCGCCCCAGGTCGGCGACGTGTCCGGGCGGCTCCACGAGCAGTCGATCGCCGCGACGGTGCCGTCCGCGTAGGTGATCGTGACCAGGCCTGCGGTCTCGGCCTTCGCCCGCGCGGCGTGCAGCGTGCGGTTCGTGACCGCGGTGACGGACACGGCCGGCGTGCCGTCGAGCAGTTCGTCGAGCAGGTCGGCGATGTGCACGACGTGGTCCACGAGCGCGCCGCCACCCGACAGCTCGGGTTCGGTGAACCACGACCGGGTGAGCGGCAGCATGCCGTTGTTGGCACCGCGCACCGCGAACACCTCGCCCAGGCTGCCCGCGCGCTTGGCCGCCGTGAGCCGGGCGAAGGTGCTGGCGAACCGGACCGGGAAGGCGACCATGAGCATGACGCCCGCGGCTTCTGCGGCGGCGCGCATCGCGAGCCCGTCCTCCCACGTCGTCGCGAGCGGCTTCTCGCACAGCACGTGCGCGCCGGCGGCCGCGGCCATCTCGACCAGGGGCCGGTGGCGGGCGTTCTCGCTCGTGACCACGACAGCATCGACGCCCTGCTCCAGCAGCTGTTCGTACGAGTCGACGTAGGCGACGCCGAGGGCGTCGGCGAGCGCGCGGCCGCGCAGGTCGACGAGCTCGGTGCCGGTCGAGACGCCGTCGGGGTCGGTGCCGACGACCTCGACGTCGGGCATCGCGGCCAGGGCGGCCAGGTAGCCGATGGCGTGCGTGTGCGCGAAGGACATCACGCCGATGCGGAGCGTGCTCATGCGTGCACCCCCGCCCGGGGCAGGTCGACGGGCTGACCGGTGGCGACCGAGCGGAGCGCCGCGTTGACGATGTGCACCGCGGTGGCGCCGTCCTCGGCAGACACCCGCGGGGTCGCACCACCCTGGAACGCGCCGAGGTACTCGCGGATCTCGAGGAAGTACGGGTCCTCGGCCGGGTCGACCTCGGGCATGTCCCCGCCGATGCCCTCGGCGTCCACCAGCTCGGCGACGTAGTTCCGTTCGGCGCGCGAGTCGTGCGACAGGCTGCCGAGCGTGCCCGTGACCGAGTACTCGGTGACGAAGGGCAGGTGGTCCGGTCCCCAGACGCCCGCGACGTGGCTGATCGCGCCGGACGCGTGGGTGAGCAGCACGTGCGCTGCCTCGACGGGGTGTTCGACGTCGCCCTTCCGGACGTGCACGGCGCTGACCCGGACGACCTCGCCGGCGATCCACCGGGCGATGTCCAGGTCGTGGATCATCTGGTCCATGATGATGCCGCCCGACAGCTCCGGGTCGGCGAACCAGGCCGACCGGGTCGGGAAGGCACCCGACCGGACGAAGCGGAGCACCGCGAGGTCACCCAACTGCCCGGCGTCGACCGCGTGCTTGAGCCGGACGTACTCGGGGAAGTACCGCACGACGTGGGCCGGGTAGAGCTGGCGACCGGCCTGGTGCGCACGGCGGACCAGGTCGTCGGCGTCCTCGTCCGATCGGGCGAGGGGCTTCTCGCTGATGACGTCCTTGCCCGCGGCCAGTGCGGCACGGACGACCTCGGCGTGGGCGTAGGTGGGGACGACGACGTCGACCACGTCGACGCGCTCCAGGAGTTCGTCGAGCGAGTCGACGACCTGGCCGCCGAACGTCGCCACGAGCTCGGGGGCGCCGACCTCGGAGTACACCAGGACGTCGCCCAACCGGAGCAGGTTCGGCAGGTGGGCCTGGGCGATCACCCCCGCCCCGACGAGGCCGATCTGCGGTCGCGGTGCGGTCATGGTGTCCTCCTGGGGTGGTCGACGGTGACGGGGTCGGTGGAACGGATGGGGGCGGGGCTCGGTGTCGACGTCGCAGCGGCGGCGCTCGCCAGCACCGCGGCACCGGCGAGTCCGGCACCGGCGCCGACGAGCGACTGCTCGATCCGCGGGGCTGGTCGCCAGCCGAGTCGGGCGTCGACGGCGGCGCGGAGCGGGACGAGCAGGCGTTCCCCCGCCTCGCCGAGTCCGCCGCCGATGACGACCACGGCCGGGTCGAGCACGGCTGCCAGGATCGCGACCCCGGCGCCCAGGGCGTCCACGGCGTCGGCCCACACGGCGGCCGCGACGGGATCGGTGTCGATCGCGTCGATGATCTCGGGTGCACCGCCGTCGAGGGTGCCACCGGCCTCGCGGTAGCGCCGACGGAGGTTGCGCGCGGACGCGTAGGCCTCGACGCAGCCACGCTGACCACAGGTGCAGGGTTCGCCACCCGGTCGCACGCACACGTGTCCGACCTCGCCGGCACCGCCCGCTGCGCCGACGACCAGCCGGCCGTCGACGACCAGGCTGGCGGACACGCCCGTGCCGATCGGGATGAAGACCATCTCGTCGACGTCGCGACCGGCTGCGGCGCGTGCGGCGATCTCCGCGGTCGCCGCCGCCCGGGCGTCGTGCGCGACGGCCACCGGCACGCCGTAGCGCTCGCGCAGCAGGTCGACGATCGGCAGGTCCTGCCAGCCGAGGTTCACGGCGACGACGACCCGGCCCGCCTCGGAGTCGACCACGCCGGGGGTGCAGAGCCCGATGGCCACGAGCGGGTGACCCGCTGCCCGGGCGCTCGTGACGAGCCGGTCGATGACGGAGCGCACGGCGGCGAGCGCGGCACCACCGGGCCCCGCCGGGACGGGCTCGACGCCGCCGGAGGTCGGGACGACCACCCGGTCGAGCACCACGTCGCCGATGCGGACCTGGCCCTTCACGGTGGTGCCGCCGACGTCGACCGCGACGACGGCACCGGGCAGCGCGGTGCTCATGCGGACTGCTCCGACGCGGTGCGGACGAGTTCGTCGATGCGGGTGGGCGCCAGGACCTCGTCGATCGCCAGCAGGGTGGCCCCGCGGATCCCGGCGTCGCGGGGCGACGCGCTGGCACGGACGTCGAGGTCGTCCGCGATCATCGGCAGGCACGACCGGTACAGCTCGCCACGGATCGTGGCGACGAGGACGCCGGAGGCCGACATCGCGCCCGCGAGCACGACGTCGCTCGGGTTGCAGAAGTTCACGATGCCCGCGAGCACGCGGCCGATGTGCTCGCCCGCCCGGCGCAGCTCGTCGAGGACCGCCGTGTCGCCCTGGGCGGCCAGGGCCAGGAGGCCGTGGGTGCCGGACACGTCGCGGCCGGCGGCCCGCAGCCGGGCCACGATCGCCCCGCCGCTCGCGACGGACTCCAGGCAGTTCGGCACCCCGCAGGTGCACCCGATCGCTGCCTGGCCGTCGACGGGCGTGTGGCTGATCTCACCGGCCGCTCCCCCGACACCGCGGTGCAGGCGGCCGTCGAGCAGGACCCCGGCGCCGATGCGCGTCCCCACCTTCACGGCGACCAGGGTGGCGTCGTCCCCGTCGACCGGCCGTTCGGCGACGGCGATCAGGTTGGCGTCGTTCTCGACCAGCACCGCGACGTCGGTGTACTCGGCGAACAGCTCGGGCAGGACGGCGCCGTGCCAGGACGGTTCGAAGCTCGGGGTCGCGATGCTGCCGCCGGGGTAGGACACCGGCGCGGGGACGCTGATCGCGGCGCCGCGGAACCGGGCCATGTCGAGGTCGTTGTCCGCGGCGAGCTCGACGAAGCGCTGCCAGAGCGCGGCGACCGACGCCCGGGGGCCGCTGGCGACCGGGACGGTGGCCGTGCCGTGCGCGAGCGCCTCGGTGTCGGCAAGCACCGTGCCCGCCAGGTCGCTCAGGACGATGCGGACGTGGTTGGCGCCGAGGTCGGCCGCGGCGACGAACCCGGCGTCGGCGGCGAGCTCGAGCCGCCGCGCACGACGACCCCCGCGCGACCCCTCGGAGCCGGTCTCGCGGACCAGCCCCAGGGCGGTCAGGGCGTCGACCCGCGCCGACGCGGTGGAGGGTGCCAGTCCGGTGCTGCGGGCGATGCTCGAGCGCGAGACGGTGTCGGCGGAACGGATCAGGCGCAGCACGTCCCCGGCGGATCCGGGACTCCGCCCCATGTCCTGGTAGTGGCGCTCGGTCATGCCGACACTGTATCGACCTTGTTGTCGATTGCCGAACAAAGTCTGCCCACTTTCGACTGTTTACTTTTGGTCATCGAACGGTAATGTGCTCGAAACAGCCGATTCCTAGCGTTCAACGAAGAACCGTAAGGAGGCCCGCATGACGAGTGCGGTCGACGACCCAACCAGGGTGACCATCCGCCGTCGGCGTTCATCGACCGCCGACGCGAGCGCGATGGAACGCCGCGAGGGTCGGGCGGGGTACGCCCTGATCGCCCCGACCACGGTGCTGCTCGCACTGTTCTACCTGTACCCACTGGCCCAGACGGTGTTCTACTCGTTCACCAACTGGGACCCGGCCTCGGGCCAGACGAACGGCTTCGTCGGGCTGTCGAACTTCACCGGACTGTTCCAGGACGGCGAGTTCCTGCAGGCCGCGGGCAACACGGCGCTCTACGTGGTCGTGGTGGTGCCCGTCACGATGGCGCTCGGGCTGTTCTTCGCGGCGCTGCTCGCCCAGCCGTTCCGCGGACGCGGGATCTACCGGGCACTGCTCTTCGTGCCGTACATCGCCCCCATCGTGGGCAGCGCGCTCATCTTCAGCTTCCTGCTCTCTCCGCTCGGCGGCGTCGTGAACGGCGTCGTCACCGCGCTCGGCATCCCGCCGATCGGGTTCCTGACGAGTGAGCCGTGGGCGCTGATCTCGGTGATCGTGTTCTCGATCTGGCAGGGCGTCGGCTACACGATGATCATCTACTCGGCCGCCATGTCGAACATCCCCGCGTCCTACATGGAGGCGGCAACCCTCGACGGTGCCGGCCCGATCCGCCGCTTCTTCCGCATCTCGCTGCCCCTGGTGGCACCGACCACGGGGTTCCTGGCCGTGACGGGGGTCATCGGCGCGCTGCAGGTCTTCACGCAGGTGTACGTCCTGACGCAGGGCGGCCCGATCAACTCGAGCGAGACGATCCTGTACTACATCTACAACCAGGGCTTCGTGTTCTTCCACGGGGGCTCGGCCAGCGCCGCCGCCGTCATCCTGCTCCTGGTGGGCATCATCATCGCGATCATCCAGCTGCGGATCATCAACCGCCGCGACCCCGTCGAGCTGAACTAGGACCGCTAGTGACCGAAGCACTCTCCGGCGCGCCCCTGGCGGACGCGCACCGAGCCTCCCGTCCCCGCCGTAGCCGGCCCGCCGGCGTGCTGTTCCGCAAGCACTCGCCTGCGGTCCTGCGCCACGTCATCCTGATCGTCGCGGTCGTGCTGTTCTTCGGCCCGTTCCTGTGGATGGTGCTGACGAGCTTCAAGTCGTCGGAAGAGGCGCTGGCGTTCCCGCCGTCGTTCTTCCCGCGGCACTGGCAGCTGTCGAACTACTCCGACATCTTCACCGTCGCGCCGTTCGGGCTGTACTACTTCAACTCCACCGTCGTCGCGATCGCCACCACCGCGGGGCAGATCGTCACGAGCCTGGCGGCCGGGTTCGCGTTCTCGCGGCTGAAGTTCCCCGGCAAGAACATCGTCTTCCTCGTGCTGCTGGCCGCGCTGCTGGTGCCGTTCGAGGTCGTCTTCACCCCGCTCATCACGCTGCTGTCGTCGCTGCACTGGCTGAACAGCTACCAGGGCCTGATCGTGCCGAACATCCCCTCGATCCTCGGGACCTTCCTGTTCCGGCAGTTCTTCACCTCGTTCCCGAGCGAGATCGAGGACGCCAGCCGGGTGGACGGTGCCGGGGTGTGGCGGCGGATGTGGTCCGTCGTGACACCGATGGCCACCCCGATGATCGGCTCGTTCGCGGTGCTGTCGTTCGTCTACAACTGGAACAACTTCTTCTTCCAGTTCCTGGTCGCGTCCAAGACCGAGTTCTTCACGGTGTCGGTCGGTCTGACGCAGCTGCAGTCGGCGAACGCGAGTCAGAGCTTCAACCTGCTGATGGCCGGGTCGACGCTCGCGATCCTGCCGGTGTTCGTCGTCTTCATCATCTTCCAGAAGCAGATCGTGTCGGCCATGGCTGGCGGCCTGCGCTGACGAACCCCGCACCTCCTTCCGTTCTCCTTCCGCTCCTCTCCCCCAAGACGTCCGAGAAAGGACATCTCATGCGCAAGCGACTGCTCGGCATCGCGGCTCTCGCCGTCGGAGCCGCACTGGCCCTGTCCGGCTGTTCCGGCGGGTCCGTCACCGGCAACTCCGGCTCCAGCGGCGGCAAGACGACGATCACGCTGTGGCACAACTACACCGGCCCCCAGGCCACCGAGGTGAAGAAGCTCATCGACGAGTACAACGCCTCGCAGGACACGATCGAGGTCCAGCCCCAGTACGCGGCCTCGTCCGACCAGTTCGACGCCAAGCTCATCAACGCACTGAAGAACGACACCGGCCCGGACCTGGTGCTCGGTGACAGCACGCCCCAGCAGACCGGCCAGGTCATCGAGACCGGCAAGGTCCTGCCACTGGAGGACTACCTGTCGAGCGGCAGTATCACGAAGGACAACTTCACCGAGGGCATGCTGTCGACAGGCGCGTTCAACGGCAAGCAGTACACGCTCCCCACGGACATCGGTGACTACGCGGTCGTCTACAACAAGCAGATGTTCAAGGACGCCGGCATCACCGACACCCCGACCACGTGGGCCGAGCTGGCCGCGGACGCGAAGAAGCTCACGAAGGGCACCACGCAGTACGGCGCCTACCTGCCGATCGGCACCGGTGAGTGGCCGGTCTTCACGTGGCAGTCGATGCTGTGGAGCGCCGGTGGTGACTTCTTGAACGACGACAACACCAAGGTCGAGTTCAACAGTGACGCGGGCGTCAAGGCGCTGACGGCGTGGACCGACATGCTGAAGGACGGATCCGCGTACCCACAGTCGCTCATGACGACCTCGACGAACGGCGCTGTGCCGGCACTGACGAGCAAGAAGGCCGCCATGGCCATCACCGGCGCGTACGACCTGTCGACCATCGACAGCACGCTCAAGAAGGACAACGTCGGCGTCTTCGCACTCCCCGGCATCGACAAGCCGGCGATGAACCTCGGCACGAACAACTCGTACCTGCTGAAGTCGACGAAGGCCAAGCAGGACGCGTCGTGGAAGTTCATGCAGTGGTGGCTGAGCCCCGACACCGAGGCGAAGTGGGACATCAACACCGGCCTGCTGCCCGCGAACAAGAAGACGTCGGACAACGCGACGTGGAAGAAGTACCTCGAGGACAACCCGCGCCTGACGGCCTTCGCCGACGAGCTCGAGTACGCCAAGGCCCGTCCGTCCATCACCGCGTACGGCGAGGTCAGCGCGGCACTGTCCACGCAGCTGCAGTCCGCGATGCTGCTGAAGACCAGCCCGGAGGACGCCCTCAAGGCCGCCGAACAGAAAGCACAGGCCGCGCTCGACAAGCAGTGACGGAAGTCGTTGCACCATCCCGACTCGCGATGTATCGTGTCCACACCAGACGCGATACATCGCGAGTTCGAGGAGACAGCATGGCACAGGAGAAATGGCTCGTCGAAGAGCCCAAGGTCATCGACACGGGCATCGTCCGGTCGGTCCGGGTCGGCCTGGTCGGCGGGCAGGTCGACGTCGTCGCACACGACGAACCCACCGCGCGCATCGAGGTCCACAGCGTGTCCGGCAAGCCGCTCAAGGTCGAGCTCGACGGTGACACCCTGACCGTCGACCACCCCCAGATCCGCTGGGACGACCCGATCGGCTTCCTGAAGTCGTTCCGTGGCAAGGCCCACGCCGACGTCAGCATCCTGGTCCCCCGCGACGCGGGCGTGACGCTCGGGGTCGTGTCCGCCGGCGCGCTGCTGTCGGGGACCAACCGCGGCGCGACGCTCAACACCGTCTCCGGCGACGTGGTCGTCGACGGCGTGGCCGGCGACATCACCGTCAACGCGGTCTCGGGCACCACCACGATGCGCGACCTCGACGGCGCCCTGACCGTGCACACCGTGTCCGGTGACGTCGTCGCGACGGGTGAGATCCCGCGGTTCTCGGCCGACGGGGTGTCCGCCGACGTCGTGCTCGACCTGCGCGGCACCCCCGACTCCGCCAAGGTCAACACCGTGTCCGGCGGCGTGAGCGTCCGGCTCGAAGACGGCATCCCCTACCGCTGCACCGTCAGCACGGCCAGCGGCAAGCTGCAGTTCGACGACGCCGAGATCAAGGGCGTGCGCGGCTCGTACGTCAAGCAGGGCGGCGAGCTGTCCGGCCAGTGGCTCGACCTGCGCGTGAACTCCGTCTCCGGCGACATCGCGGTGCTGCACGCGCCGCCGAGTGCCCCCGCCGCGCCGACCGCCACCGCGCCGAGCGCCCCTGCCGGCCCGACGGACCCCACCGCGCCCGTCGCGCCGACCGCGCCTGCCGCTCCGACCGCGCCCGTCGTCGACGAGAGCGAGGCACCCGAATGAGTCCGGTCTTCGCGCACGGCCACCTGCGCCTGTACCTGCTGACACTGCTCGCCGACCACCCCATGCACGGGTACGAGGTCATCCAGGCCCTCGGCGAGCGCTTCGGCGGCACCTACGTCCCGAGCGCCGGCACGGTGTACCCGCGTCTGGCGAAGCTGGAAGAGGACGGCCTGGTCAGCAAGACCGCCGACGGCCGCAAGACCGTCTACGCGATCACCGAGGCCGGCCGCGCCGAACTCGACGCCCGCAAGGACGAGATCGACTCGCTCGAACAGGGCGTGAACGACTCGGTGCGCTCGCTCGCCGACGGTGTCCGTGCCTCGGTCGGCGACGCGATGCGGTCCCTGCGTGCGGACCTCGCCGCCTCGGCCCAGAGCGCCAACACCGAGGAACCGACCTCGGTGCCGTCCGAGAGCGCCCGCGCACTGCGGGAGCTCGAGATGGCGCTGTCGTCGTTCCGGCAGCAGGTCCGCGCCGACCTGCGGCGTCGTGCGACCCGCGGCACGCTCTCGCCGGACAGTGTCACGCGCCTGCGTGACGGGCTCGAGGCACTGCGCAAGTCGCTCTGACCCGCACCGGCGTGCCGGCGACGACCCGGGCCTCCCGTCCGGTTCGCACCCCCGCAACGACATCGCGCCCCGTCTCCACGGGGCGCGATGTCGGTGAGGGGGTGAGAACCGCAGCCGGCGCCCTGCCGCGGCCGCCCCGCCCGCGCCTCAGAGCCCCGCGTCCGCCAGCGCGTGCATCGCGTCGCGGAGCGCTCGGGCCGCGCCGGGCCCCGCCCACTCGTAGGCGTGGGTGAACCGCTCGTCGGCGACGTACATGTCGCCCAGCGTGCGGAACCGGTCGGCGGTCAGCTCGGCTGGCGGAGTCGCCTGGGCCAGCCACGCGAACTGCCGCCGGGCCAGCGCGAGCGCCCGCGGGGACGACGACGCGTCGCCCGAGGCCGCCAGTGCGGCAGCGTCGGCAGCGATCGCCCGCTGTTCGTCCTGGAACGCCTGCTTGGCGGCGGGGTCCTTCGCGTCCCACCAGGTGGCACCACGCTGCCAGGCGTCCGCGCCCCAGCGCTCCTCGACCTCGGCGCGGAACCGCGTCTGGTCGAACCCGTCGAAGGTGTCGTTCGTGGTCATGTCTTGTCCTGCCTGCAGTTTCGTGATGGTGGTGCGCACCGCGGCGAGCTGCCGTGCGATGCGGTCGCGTTCCCGTTCGAGCCACGCGACGTGTGCGGTGAGCGCGACGACGTCGTCCTGTTCGCCGTCCAGCACGCGCCGGATCGCGGGCAGGCCGAGCCCGAGCCCGCGCAGCAGCAGGATGCGCTGCAGCCGCACGAGCGCGCGGTCGTCGTAGCGGCGGAGCCCGCCGTCGCCGACCGCGGTCACGGGCAGCAGCCCGATCGCGTCGTAGTGCCGGAGCGTCCGGCTGGACACCCCGGCGGACCGGGCCACGTCGGCGATGCTGTGCGGCGCCTTCGCAGCGGGCGTCGGGATGTCTGTCGAACCGCTCATGTCCACGACGGTAGACGTTGACGCAGCGTCAACCACAAGGGGTCTGGCCGGCCGAGTTCGCCGATGTGGGAACACCGCGCGGGCCGCTCGTGTTGACTCCCGTCCGGAAGTGAGTAGGTTTGCCGCTCGTGACGAACGAGATCCGGTCGCTGAAGTCGCGACTGATCGGGGAGCCCCTGCCCTCTGAGAAGCTCGAAGGACAGCTCCTCCCGAAGCACCTGGCACTGCCGATCTTCGCGAGCGACCCGCTGTCCAGCGTGGCGTACGCGCCGCAGGAGCTCCTGATGATCCTGCTGCTGGGCGGGATGGCGTTCCTGACCTTCGCCCCGTGGGTCGCCGCACTGGTCGTGCTGCTGCTGCTCGTCGTCGTCGCGTCCTACCGCCAGCTCATCAAGGCGTACCCCTCCGGCGGCGGCGACTACGAGGTCGCGCACCGCAACCTGGGCGAGAAGGCGGGCCTGGTCGTGGCGAGCGCGTTGCTCGTCGACTACGTGATGACGGTCGCCGTGTCGGTGGCCTCGGGCGTGGACAACATCATCTCCGCGCTGCCCGTGCTGAACGAGTTCCGCGTCGAGCTCGCACTGGTCTTCGTCGTGCTGCTCGCCGCCGCGAACCTGCGGGGTGTGCGCGAGTCGAGCAAGGCCTTCGCCGTGCCGACCTACCTGTTCGTCGCGAGCGTGTTCGTCATGGTCGTCACCGGGTTGATCCGCGTGCTGGCCGGCAACGCCCCCGTCGCCGAGTCCGCCGCGTACACGGTGCAGAACGTCGAGCACACCACGCAGGCGGCCTTCATCCTGCTGCTCCTGCGCGCCTTCGCCTCGGGCTGTTCGGCGCTGACGGGGGTCGAGGCGATCGCGAACGGCGTGCAGGCCTTCCGCCGCCCGAAGGTGAAGAACGCGCAAGCGACGCTGGTGGCGATGGGCGGCATCGCGATCGTGCTGTTCGTCGGCCTGATCACGCTGGCGCTGGTGTCCCGCGTGCACTACGCCGAGAGCGCCTGCGACCTGCAGGGCTTCGCGAACTGCACGACGACCCCGCAGCGCTCGCTGATCGCGCAGATCGCCGCCGCGACGTTCGGCAACAACACCGTGCTGTTCTTCGTCATCCAGGCCACCACCGCCGCCGTCCTGCTGCTGGCGGCCAACACGGCGTTCAACGGCTTCCCGCTGCTCGGCTCGATCCTGGCGCGCGACTCGTACGCCCCCAAGGCCCTGTCGACCCGCGGCGACCGCCTGATCTACAGCAACGGCGTCATCGTCCTCGCGCTGGTCGCCGCCGCGCTGTTGGTGGTCTACCGGGCCAACGTCACGAGCCTGATCCAGCTGTACATCATCGGTGTGTTCGTGTCGTTCACGCTCGGGCAGACCGGCATGGTGCGGCACTGGACCCGGCTGTTGCGCGAGGACCGCGAGGGCACCGCGACCGAGCCCGTCAACCGCGGGCAGGTGATGCGCTCGCGGGCGATCAACGCCACGGGTGCGACGTTCACCTTCGTCGTCCTGGTCATCGTCACGATCACGAAGTTCACGCACGGCGCCTGGCTGGTGTTCGTCATCATGCCCGTGCTGTTCGTGCTGATGCTCGGCGTGAACCGCTACTACCGCGACGTCAAGCACGAGATCGAGGTCGACGTCGAGACCGAGTTCGGCGCGACCGGCGACCACGCGATCGTCCTGGTGAACAAGCTGCAGAAGCCCGTGCTCAAGGCCCTCGACTACGCCATCGCGGCCGAGCACGCCGGACTCGAGGCCGTGCACGTCGCCATCGACGACGCCGAGGCCGCCCTGCTGCAGCAGCAGTGGGCGGAGCACGGGATCGAGGTCCCGCTCACCATCGTGCCGAGCCCCTACCGCGACATCTCGACGCCGCTGATCCGGTACATCAAGGCGCACCGGCTCGAGCACGGCTCCGAGGTCGTCACCGTCTACACGCCCGTCTTCGTCGTCGGACACTGGTGGGAGGGCCTGCTCCACAATCACCGCGGCCGCCGGATCCGCAAGCGCCTGCTGCTCGTGCACGGTGTCACGGTCGCACTGGTGCCGTGGCTGCTCGACTCGTCCGAACTGCTGTACGGCCGTCGTTCGCGTCCCCTGCCCGGACAGGACCGCCGCGGCGAACCCGTCCGGCCGTCGCTCCGCCGCGCGCCGAACGGCGTGTTCCGCAACGAGGACGACGACCGCCTGGCCCGGTCCGACCAGCGCAACAGCCTGCAGGCACAGGCGCTCCTCGTCCTGCCCGGGCACACCGACCCCCACCGGGCGGACGCACAGCACCCGGGCGCGCAGCCGTCCCGTCGCGCGACCCGACCGGCCGGTCCGGCCGAGGGTGTGGACCCGGCCGAGTGCACGGGCGAGGTGACGGCCCTGGTGCCGGCGTCTGCCGTCCGGTCGCCGACGTCTGCGGAGTGACCCGGCCCTCCAGGCCTACGATCTGATGCCATGACCGACGCTCCCGACCTGCGCACCTACGCGACGTTCGACGGCCACGGTGGCAAGGTGTCGCAACGCGTCGAGGTGCTCGAGGACCGCGACGACGACCACGAGGGCCTGGTCGCGGTCGTCGGGTCGCACCCGCTCGGCGCGGTCGACGAACGCGCCGTCGACGACGACGCGTCCCTGACCAGGGGCGTCGCGAGCATCGGCTGGGTCGACCCGGCCACCCTGCGCGACTGGTACCGACCCGACCGGGTCGTCGTCCCGGCCATCGAGGCGCGCCGCTCCGACCTGTCCCCCGGCACCTACGCCGACACCCGGGGACGCGGTCGCGTCCGGATCGACGGCCAGGAGGCCCACCTCGGCCCCGACGGTCGGCCCGCGTTCCGCGCACTGGCCGGTTCCGGCGTCGTCGACGTCCCGCTGCCGAAGGACCAGGTGGTCCGGTTGGTCACCGTGCGCGCCGACGTGCCGACCGCGTCCGGGGCCGTCGGCACCGAGATCGTGACGACACCGATCAGCCCGCTGCTGGCGCCCGGCGAGTACCCGGCGTACGCGGACGACGTGCCAGGGCTGCCGCCACGGGAGCCCTCGGGTCGGGTGCAGGTGCGGGCGGCGGTGCTGCTCGACGGGTCACTGCACCCGGTCGAGCGGATCGACGAGCCCGCGAACACGATGTGGATCCGGCAGGGTGAGCGGTCGGTGCCGATCGCGGCGAACGAGGTCGGGCCGGACCTGGTGCGGTACACGGCCGTGCCGGTCTGAGCGGACGTGTCCGTCGGCGCTGGTGTCCCGTCGGCGCTGGTGTCCCGTCGGCGTGCGTGTCCCGTCCGCGTGCGTGTCCCCCGGGGCCGCTCCGGGTGTCAGTGGGGGCGGCGTAGCGTCCGTGCCATGACCGACGCAACTCCCACTCCTGCCCACGACGCCGACGAGGACCACTCGGGCGAGACCCTCGGCGGCGCCCGTCCCGACCCCTCCACGACGGCCAGCAAGGACCCCGAGCAGTGGGTCACCGGCGACGAGCCCATGACCGGCCCGCAGCGCAGCTACCTCGACACCCTGGCGCGCGAGGCCGGCGAGGAACTCCCCGCCGACCTGACCAAGGCCGAGGCGTCGGAGCACATCGACCGCCTGCAGCACGAGACCGGACGCGGCACCCCGGACGGGTCGGACACCTCCGGCACGATCGGCGCCACGTCCTGACGGTCGTTCGGTCCGGGCCTGCGGTCCACGCTTTCGGGGACCGCAGGCTGGACATCGGCTGGCGATCCCCGGGCAGAGCGGTCAACGACCCGGATCGATGACGCGTCACCTCGTACGGTCGAGGCCATGCGAACGACATCGACATCGATCGGCCTGACCGTGCTCCGCGTCGCTCTCGGCGTGGTCTTCATCGCCCACGGCGCGCAGAAGTTCGCCCAGGGCATCCCGGGCGTCGCGAACGGCTTCGCCGGCATGGGCGTCCCCTTCGCCGAAGTGGCAGCGCCCGTCGTGGCCGCACTCGAACTGGTCGGGGGCGTGTTCCTGGTGCTCGGCGTCGCCACCCGGATCGTGGGGCTGCTGCTGGCGGTCGACATGGTCGTCGCGGGCGTGCTGGCCCACGGCTCGGCCGGGTTCTTCTCGCAGGACGGCGGGTTCGAGTACGTGCTCGTGCTGGGCGCGGGTGCGCTCGCCGTCGCGCTGACCGGCCCCGGGCGGCTGTCGCTCGACGCCCTGGTGCTCCGTGCGTCCCGCCGCCGACGTGGTGCCGAGGAGCCCCTGGCCGCGTAGCGCCGCCGACCCCGCACGGCGCACCGTGCGCGGTTCGCCCGTGGTGCGCGGTTCGCCGCTCGGTGCGAGGCAACAACCTCGCACCGAGCCAACAACCTCGCACCACGCCGCCTGCCCCGTGCACCGTTCGAGGTCAGTCGCTGGCCAGGACCGCCATCACCTGCCGTGCCGTGCGGCGTCCGGCGCGGTTGGCCCCGATCGTCGAGGCCTGGGGACCGTAGCCCGCCAGGAACAACCGCGGCTCGTCCACGCTCTGCCCGTCGACGACGGCCACGCCGCCGTGCTCGGTCCGCAGGTGCAGCGGTGCGAGGTGCCGCAGGTCGGCCCGGAAGCCCGTGGCCCAGATGATCGCGTCCGCGTGCACGTGCTCGCCGTCACGGGAGAGCACCCCGTCGGGCTCCACCGCCGCGAACATCGGCTCGTCGTGCAGCACGCCGTGGTCCAGGCCCTGCTGGATGCGGCGCGACACCGGCACTCCGGTTCCGCTGACGATGCTCGGCAGCACCTCGCCGGCACGGGCGGCCTGGTCCTGCTCCGCCACCGCGGCGACGGCGGACTCCACGTCGAGCGCCGAACCGTCGCTCCACACCATCGGCCGCCGGGTGAACCACCGCGTCGACCGGGCGACGCCGTCGAGTTCGAGCAGGAACCCGATCGCGCTCGTGCCACCGCCCACCACGACCACGTCCTGCCCGGCGAACTCGCTCGCCGCCCGGTACTCCGTGGTGTCGACCTGCCGACCCGTGAAGGTGTCACGGCCGGGGAACCACGGCACGAACGGTGTTCCCCAGGTGCCCGAGGCGTTCACCACGGCCTCGGCGACGATCTGCTGCTGGTGGCCGTCGGCGGACCGCACCGACACCTGCAGACCACCCTCGACGCGCGTGACCGCCGTCACCGCGACGGGTCGGCGGACCCGGAACTCGTGGTGTTCCTCGTAGCGGCGGTAGTACTCGCCGACGACGTCGCGCGCCGGTCGACCGCGGTCCGCGTCCTCGAACCGCAGCCCCATCTCCGGCATGCCGGGCAGGTCGTGGACGCGGTGGGCCCAGCCGAGCCGCAGCGCCTCCCACCGGAACTGCCACGCGCCTCCCGCCCCCGGCGCCCGGTCCAGGACCACCAGGTCGGACCCGGGCTCGAGTCCCAGGCGGCGCAGGTGGTAGGCCACGGACAGCCCGGCCTGCCCCGCGCCGATGACGACCACGCGCGCGTGCTGGTCGACGGGGACGAGTCCGGACGTGGGGTCGGTCATCACGTCCGATTCTGCCGGACCACCGGTCGCGATCGGGCTCGGCGTGCGGCGGGTCCGGACAGGGGTACATGGTAGAGTGATCGGCAGATTTGCAACCACGAACCGTTCGGATTCCCGGGTGATGACTCGTCCCCCGTACGACCGGACACGAGCCGACACACGAGGGGGTCACGCATGGGGCGCGGCCGTCAGAAGGCAAAGCACACCAAGGTCGCTCGGGAGCTGAAGTACTTCAGCCCGGAGACGAACTACGGTGCACTCGAACGCGAGCTCGCTTCCGGGCAGCACTCGGACGAGGACTACACCGACCGCTGGGCGGACCAGTACGGTCCCGAGCAGCTCGACGAAGACGACGAGTTCGAGCCCCAGCAGGACCAGAACAAGTCCGCCTGACCTGGGCTGGATGACGCCGCGCGCCCTCGGGCAGCGCGGCGTTCTCGTGTGCGCGGGGGCACGCACGCGCGGCGCATCGCGGGCGCACGCCGCCCGCGCGACACCGCCGACGTCGTACGACATCGACCATGTCGCCTCGCGGGCGGCCTGCCGCCCGAGCGACACCGTGGACGTCGTGCGACATCGAGCATGTCGTTCCAAGTCGGCACGTGACCCGCGCGTGCCCGCGCGCGCCCACGCACACGCACCCGCGCGCCAGCCTCAGCCCGCGTAGGCCCCGGTCAGCCGCACCGCGCCCCCGTCGACGCCCTTCGCACCCTGCTCGAACCCGTCGAGCTCGCGTGCGGACATCGACACGACACCGACCGGCCACGACGCCATGCCCGCGGCACCGAGCGCATCGACGACCGCCGACGCAGCACCGGCATCCACGACGGCGAACATCCCGATGCCGAGGTTCCACGTGCCCTCGGTGTCCTCGATCGGCGTCCCCGCCATGTCGGCGAGCACGCGGAACACGGGCAGGGGCTCCCACGTTGCACGGTCGACCTCGACCCACGACCCGACGGGCAGCACGCGCGCCAGGTTCGCCGCGATGCCACCACCGGTCACGTGCGACATCGAGTGCACCGCACCGGGGTGGTCCGCCAGCAGCCCGAGCAGCGGCGTCGTGTACAGCCGCGTCGGTTCGAGCAGCGCTTCACCGACGGTGCCGGAGCCGAACTCGGGCAGCGTGTCGGTGTAAGAGACCCCACGCGTGGACAGGATGTGCCGGACGAGCGAGTACCCGTTCGAGTGCAACCCCGACGAAGCGATCGCGATGACGACATCCCCGTCGAGAACCAGCGGAGCGCCCAGGACGTCGGACGCCTCAACCGCACCGACCGCGGCACCCGCCACGTCGTAGTCGTCCGGTCCGAGCAGCCCCGGGTGCTCGGCCGTCTCGCCGCCGACCAGCGCCGTGCCGGTGTCGGCGCAGCCACGGGCGATCCCGGCGACGATGTCGGCGATGCGGTTCGGCACGACCCGGCCGCAGGCGATGTAGTCCGTCATGAACAGCGGCTTCGCGCCGACCACGACGATGTCGTCGACGACCATGCCCACCAGGTCTTGGCCGATGGTGTCGTGCTTGTCGATCGCCTGGGCGATGGCGACCTTCGTGCCGACGCCGTCGGTCGAGGTCGCGAGCAGCGGTCGTGAGAAGTCCTTCAAGAACGAGACGTCGTAGAGTCCCGCGAATCCGCCCACACCCCCCAGCACCGAGGCGTTGTGGGTCGCCGAGACGGCGGACTTCATGAGCTCGACGGCCAGGTCACCGGCAGCGGTGTCGACGCCGGCCTCGGCGTAGGGGTTGGGCATACGTCGTCCTCCGCGGGGCATGGCAGACTTGTTCGGTACCACCCGATCCTACGGTCTGGAGCACTCCGCGCATGTGCGGCATCGTCGGCCTCGTCAACCAGGGGCCAGCAAACCAATCCATCTACGACGCACTGCTCCTGTTGCAACACCGGGGACAGGACTCGACGGGCATCGCCACGGTCGAGGGGCACATCCACCACATGCACAAGACGCGTGGGCACGTGCGCGAAGCGTTCCGCACCCGCGACATGCGTGCGCTGCTCGGCACCATGGGCCTGGGGCACGTGCGGTACGCCACCAAGGGCGCCGCCAGCAACGAAGAAGAAGCACAGCCCTTCTACGTGAACGCGCCCTACGGCATCGTCCTGGTGCACAACGGCAACCTCACGAACACGCGTGAGCTCACCCGTGAGCTCTTCGACATCGACCGCCGGCACCTCAACACCAGCTCGGACACCGAGCTGTTGGTGAACGTGCTGGCGCACGAGCTGCAGGGCCAGGTGCGGGGCAAGGACCTCGACCCCGGGCAGGTGTTCGACGCCGTCGAGCGCGTGCACGAGCGCGTCGAGGGCTCGTACGCCGCCATCGCCACGATCGCCGGGCACGGCCTGCTGGCGTTCCGCGACCCGTACGGCATCCGGCCACTCATCCTGGGGCACCGGTTCAACGAGGCCGAGAAGTCCGAGTGGGTCGTCGCGTCCGAGTCGCTCGTGCTCGAGTCCGGCGGCTACGAGATCGTCCGCGACGTCGCCCCGGGCGAGGCCGTGTTCGTCGAGATGGACGGCACGATGCACACCCGGCAGTGCGCCCGGAACCCGCGCCTGGTGCCGTGCTCGTTCGAGTACGTCTACCTGGCCCGCCCCGACTCGATCATGAACGGCATCTCGGTGTACGACGCCCGCCTGCGCCTGGGCAACCGGCTGGCGGACACGATCGCGCAGTACGCCCCGACCGGCGACATCGACGTCGTGATGCCGATCCCGGACTCCAGCCGTCCCGCCGCCATGCAGGTCGCGCAGAAGCTCGGCATCGAGTACCGCGAGGGCTTCTACAAGAACCGCTACGTCGGCCGCACGTTCATCATGCCGGGGCAGGCCGAGCGCAAGCGCTCGGTCCGGCAGAAGCTCAACGCGATGTCGTCCGAGTTCAAGGGCAAGAACATCCTGATCGTCGACGACTCGATCGTGCGCGGCACGACCAGCAAGGAGATCGTCGAGATGGCCCGAGCAGCCGGCGCCAACGAGGTCACGTTCACCAGTGCCGCGCCGCCGGTCCGCTACCCGCACGTGTACGGCATCAACATGCCGACGCGTGCCGAGCTCATCGCGCACGACCGGAAGATCCCGGACATCAACCGCGTGCTCGGCAGCGACCACCTGATCTACCAGGAGATCGGCGACATGCAGGACGCGATCATCGAGGGCTCCGACGTCACCGACCTCGAGATGAGCTGCTTCACCGGTGAGTACGTCACCGGCACGGTGAGCCCGGAGTACCTGTCCTGGGTCGAGGCCAACCAGCTCAGCTGACCGCGGCTGCAGACGCAGCCCATGACAGACGGGAGGCCCGGTGCCAGCTGGCACCGGGCCTCCCGTGTGTGGATGGTGGCGGCTACGGCCGCTGGTCGCCCTGGTCCTCGACCTCGCCGTCGACCGTCTCGGGCGGGGTCTCGACGGCGACGCGTTCGGCCGTCAGGTCGGCGGCGCGGCGGGCCAGCACCCGGTCGAGGACGATCGCCACGAGCGCGCCGACGAACCCGCCGACCGCGACGCCCCACAGACCGAAGTAGCCGACCAGGCCGCCGAAACCGACGGACTCGGTCTGCCCGCCCCGGTCGATGTTGAGGGTGAGCGCGATGACGACGACCACCACGAGGAAGCCGACCACGCCGCCGCCGATGATGAACACGCCGAACTTGGGAGCACGGCGGATGGTCACCCGGTCCGAGGACGAACCGGCGGCGGGCCGCGGATCCGGGGTGTCGTCAGGTCGGTCGGTGTTGCTCACACCCCCATTGTCCCCCACTGTGGGACGTCCCGTGGCCTGCCACCGCACCCGGTTCCGGGAGAGGATGGTCCGTACTGATCGGTATCCCACCGGGGGAGGTGACGCTGGATGACACGGACGGACGAGCTGGGCTCGCGCGGTCGTCGGGTTCCGGCGCGCATCGCGTGGCCGATCGTGCAGCGTGCGGAAGAGGACCGCGCCGTCGCGGTCGTGGCCGAACACCACACCAGCGTGGCGCTCGTGGGTGCGCCGGGGCTCGGCAAGAGCACCGCCGCCGCCCGCGTGACCGATCGGGTCGCAGGGCGCGACCCCGACGGGCGCACGCTGCTCGTGCCGATCACGGCGGTCGCCACGGGGACCTCGATGCCCTTCGGCGCGATCTCCGAGCGCTTCGGCGACCTGCCGGCCGAGGTGCTGTCCGACGAGACCGGGTCCGAACGACGACTGCGCGAAGCGGCTGACGCGGTCGACCGTGACCTGCTGATCCGGATCGACGACGCCGACCACCTGGACGCGATCTCCGCGCGCTACGTCGCCTGGTTGGTCCGGAACCAGCACGCACGCCTGGTGCTGACCTGCCGCGACTTCACCGCGCTGGCCGAACCGCTGCGGTCACTGTGGCAGGACGACCTGCTCGAGCGGATCGACCTGGGCCCCCTCGACCTGCAGGACACCGCACGACTGATCGAGCAGGCGCTCGACGCGCCCCTGGAGTCGGCCTCAGTCGAGCGGGTCCACCGCGCGACCGACGGCAACCCGCTGTACCTGCGCGAGGTCGTGCGCGCGGCGCTGACGTCCGGTGCGCTCGAGCACACCGCGTCCGGGTGGTACTGGCGCGGACGGATCACGGCGTCGAACAGCTTGGCCGACATGTACCGCACCGAGCTCGGGTCGCTGCCGGGGGACCTGCGCGACGTCGTCGACATCGTGGCCCTGGCCGACCCGATCCCGCTGTCCCGCCTGCTCGGGCTGGTCGGTGGCGGGGACGTCGACCACGTGGTCGCACTCGGCCTGGTCCGCATCGACAGCCTGGCGGACGGCGCACCGATCGTCCGGCCCTCGCACCCGCTGATCGGCGAGGTCGTGCGCTCCCTGGTGCCCGTCGCCCGCCGGACGACGCTCTTCGCCCGTGCCAACGCCTTCCGGGCGGACCACCACGAGGGCGCGACCCCGGCGGCCCGGCTGCGTGCTGCGCTGTGGGCACTCGAGTGCGGCGTCCGGCCACCGGTCGCCCAGCTGCTCGACGCGGCACAGGTCGCGAGCGGCCTGCAGGAGCTCGAGAGCGCGATCGCCCTGAGTTCCGCAGCGCTGCGGGTGGACCTGACCCCGACCGAACGCGTCGTCGCCCTGTGCCTGCGGTCGCTCGCCCGGGGGTACAGCATCGGACGCGAAGCCGGGCGCGCTGACGCGCAGGCTGCGTGGGACCTGGTCCGGTCGCGCCGAGGAGAGGTCGCCGACGCCGTCGTGATCGACGCGTGCGAGACCCTCGCCAACATCCGGCAGTTCCACGACGACGACACGATGGCAGCCGTCGCGATGACCGACGCCGCCGTCGACTACGTCGCGAGCCCCGACGCCGTCGAACGGCTGCGGCTGCTCGGCCTGGCACACCTGGGGTGGGGCGGGCACTTCACCGAGGTCCGCGACGAGGTCGAGCGGTCCGGGATCGTGCACGCGCCGACCGTACCGATGGGGTTCCTGTGCCTGGCGCCGTGTGCCGTGACGGCCCTGGCGACCGCCGGTCGCCTGGACGACGCAATGGCCCTCGGAACGGCGTGCCTCGCCACCGCGACCGTGCACGTCGAAGACGCACCCTGGAGCGTCGGCGAACTGCTGTCGGTC
Source organism: Microbacterium sp. M1A1_1b (assembly GCF_053345565.1). Lineage (NCBI taxonomy): Bacteria > Bacillati > Actinomycetota > Actinomycetes > Micrococcales > Microbacteriaceae > Microbacterium > Microbacterium sp. M1A1_1b. The sequence goes on along the minus strand of NZ_JBKFAJ010000003.1, from coordinate 267,252 downwards.
ATGCACCAGGTGCAGGTCTGGCGCGGCGACTTCGACGACATGATCACGTCGATCTCGGTCAAGCGGTCGAACCCCTTCCTGAAGTACGACTTCACGCTCGAGCTGATCGGCGCCGGCAACCTGGCGATCGGGCAGCGCCGGTGGGACGACGCGGTCAGTGCGTTCTCGGCGGCATGCGAGCGGTACGCGATCGCCGACTCCGGCGGTTTCGGCGCCTACCCCTGGGCGCGACTGGCGATGGCGCTGGCATCCGCCGGCCGCGCCGAAGCAGCGACGGCCGCGATCGAACGATGGCGCGCCACCCCGCAGCGGGCGATGCGCATCACGGGCGAACAGATGGCCTCGTCGGTCGCCTGGGCCGAGGTGCTGCTCGGCAACCCGCTCGGCCTCGAGCACGCAGAGGACATCATCGCCCGGTCGACCGCCGCCGGGTCGTGGACCGAGGTGTTGTCCGGCCAGATGATCGTGCACGCCGCGGCGCTCGTCCGTGGACAGGACCTCGCGCCCACACTCGACGCGCTCGGTGTCGCTGCGGGCCACGTGGACGGCCCCCTCGCACACGCCGTGCGGGAGTACGTCGCCGCGAACCAGTCCGGCGACCGCACCCGGATCGTCGCCTCGTACGGCGCCCTGGCACGGTGCGGGCTCTACGTCACCGACAACCTGGCCCGTCCGCCGTTGACGCGGCGCGAGTACGAGGTCGCCGAGCTGGCGGCGCAGGGGCTGTCGAACCGGCTCATCGCCGAACGGCTCGGACTGTCCGTGCGGACGATCGACGCGCACCTGTCGCGGGTGTTCCAGAAGTGGGAGCTGCACGCGCGGTCGGAGCTGGCGGACCTGCTGCACGTCGCCTGACGCCTGGACCGGACGGCCGGCGGGACGTCGTTGTCCTGTCGGTCGAGCGGCTGCGGGGCGTCCACATCCGGCGGATTCGTTGCGCATTGCAGCACGCCACGCCGGACGGTTTGACACGGGACGCAGAACATCGCGTACCGTTGCCCCTGTTGCCGGGTTCGGACCCGTTCGGGTCGGGTCCGAATCCCGGTGACACCAACGCTATGACCGCGACGCGGATCGGCACATCGGTAGGTGCTACCTAATTCGATCCCCGCGGGTACGCACCGGCGTGTCGAGCCGGCTCGTGTTCGGATCAGCTCGTGTTCGCTCGTCAGGGTGTCGTGCGCACCGGCAGGAACGACGCCAGGTCGGCACGCGACCCCGAGGCGCTGACCTTCGTCGCCACGGCCGGGTCGTCCCAGCGCATCGCTCCGGTCGCCAGCGCGATCCACGTGGCGGCGTCGGTCTCGATCACGTTCGGCGGGGTGCCGCGGGTGTGTCGCGGCCCCGGGACGGCCTGGACCGCCGCGAACGGCGGCACCCGGACCTCCACGCTGTTGCCCGGCACGTCCTCGGCCAGACGCTGGAGCGTCCACCGCACGGCCGTCGCGACCGAGGGGCGGTCCGTCGCTCCGTCGACCACGGCCCGCAGCGCGGCCGACCCCGCAGCGTCGTCGATCGTCCTGCCCGGCATGTCCACAGGCTAGCCGGTGCACTGCGGCGGGGCGCTCCGTCTCGGTAGGGTGATCGGGTGCGAATCCTCGTCCTCGGTTCCGGTGCCCGCGAGCACGCCATCACCACGGCGCTCCTGGCCGAACAGGCCGGTCACGTCATCACCGTCGCGCCCGGCAACGCCGGCATCGCGGCCGACGTCGAGACCGTGTCACTCGACCCCACCAACGGCCCGCTCGTCGCCGAGTACGCGCTCGAGAACGACATCGAGCTCGTCGTCGTCGGGCCCGAAGCGCCGCTGATCGCCGGTGTCGCCGACCCGCTCCGCACCCGGGGCATCGCCGTGTTCGGGCCGAGCAAGGCCGCTGCGGCGCTCGAGGGCTCGAAGGCCTTCGCCAAGCGCGTGATGGCCGAAGCGGGGGTGCCGACGGGCCGTCCGGTCTCCGCGGGCACCCTCGACGAAGCCGTCGCCGCGATCGACGAGCTCGGTGCTCCCCACGTCGTCAAGGCCGACGGGCTGGCCGCGGGCAAGGGCGTGCTCGTGACCGAGGACCGCCAGGCCGCGATCGACCACGCCACGTACTGGCTGCAGCACGGTCCGGTCGTGATCGAGGAGTTCCTCGACGGCGAAGAAGTCTCCCTGTTCTTCCTGAGCGACGGACACGACGTCGCGGCACTCAGCCCGGCCCAGGACTACAAGCGCCTGGGCGACGGCGACGTCGGCCCGAACACGGGCGGCATGGGTGCGTACTCACCGCTGCCGTGGCTCGCCGACCGGTGGGGCTCGGAAGCCGCGTTCGTGGCCGAGGTCGCCGACCTGGTGGCACTCCCCACGATCCGCCGGCTCGAGCACGAGGGCACCCCGTTCGTCGGCCTGCTGTACTGCGGGCTCATCGTCACCGAGCAGGGCGTGCGGGTCATCGAGTTCAACGCCCGCTTCGGCGACCCCGAGACCCAGGTCGTCCTGCCCCGGCTCACCACGCCGCTCAGCACGCTCCTGCTCGCAGCCGCCACCGGACAGCTCGGCGGCGTGCCCGCGCCGGCGTTCAGCGACCAGGTGGCGGTCACCGTCGTCCTGGCCAGCGAGGGCTACCCGGAGAGCCCGAAGACCGGCCGCACCCTGACCGGTGTCGATGCCGCGAACGCCCGCCCGGGCGTCTCGGTGCTGCATGCTGCAACCGGGGTGCTCGACGGCGAGCTCGTCGCGACCGGGGGCCGGGTGCTCAGCGTCGTCGCCACCGGCACCGACTTCACCCAGGCCCGCGAGCGCGCGTACGCCGGCCTGCACGACATCACGCTGCCGGGTGGCCAGTTCCGCACCGACATCGCGGCGAAGGTCACCCGATGACCGCCCCGCACGTCGACGGCTGGCGGCACGTGTCGTCCGGCAAGGTCCGCGAGCTCTACGTCCCCGCAGACGCGGCGACCGTGGCCGGTGCGACCGAACTGCTGCTGGTGGCGTCGGACCGCGTCAGCGCCTACGACTTCGCACTCGAACCGCCCATCCCCGGCAAGGGCGAGCTGCTCACGCGGTTGTCGCGGTTCTGGTTCACCCAGCTCGGTGACGTCCCGAACCACCTGCTCGGCCCGTCGGCCACCAGCACGCCGGTGCCGTCGTCCGTCGCGGCACGCTCCATGCACGTCATGCCGCTGACGATGTTCCCGGTCGAGTGCGTCGTCCGCGGGTACCTGGTCGGCAGCGGGTGGCTCGAGTACCAGCAGTCGGGCAGTGTCTGCGGCGTCGAGCTGCCGGCCGGCCTGTCGAACGGCGACCGGCTGCCCGAGCCGATCTACACGCCGGCGTACAAGGCACCCCAGGGCGAGCACGACGAGAACATCTCCTACGAGCGCACCGAGGAACTCGTCGGGCCGGACGTCGCCGCGACCCTGCGCGAACTGTCCCTGCACGTGTACTCCGAAGCGGCGGCCATCGCACTGCAGCGCGGGGTCATCATCGCGGACACCAAGTTCGAGTTCGGCCACGACGCCGCCGGACAGATCCGCATCGGCGACGAAGTCCTGACCAGCGACTCCAGCCGCTACTGGGACGCCCGCTCGTACGACGACGGCAACCGCACGGACTCCTTCGACAAGCAGATCGTGCGCGACTGGCTCAGCGCCCACTGGGACAAGCAGGGCACGCCGCCGGTGCTGCCCGACGAGATCGTCGAGCGGACGGCTGCGCGCTACCGCGAGCTCATCGAGCGCCTCGGCGCCTGACCCGAACGGCGTCTGCGTCCGCGTCGCCCGGCACCCGCCCGGCCGCTTGACCGGTCACAACACCCCGCTCACGTCCGCCGACCGGTCACGAACCGTCGCTCGGCACGCCTCGGAACGACGATCTGCGACCACTCGGCGGCCGCCGACGGGGTGTTGCGACCACTCAGCGGACCGACAAGCACGAGCGCCAACACGAGCACCCGCCGCCGGGCACCCCGCACCCGCCGCACGAGCGCCCGGCGCCCGTCAGGCGTCGCGCGCCACCACGACGACGGTCAGGTCGTCGCCCGGGTCGTGCGACAGTGCCCGCGCCCGGATCCGCCCCAGGAACGTCTCGACGTCCGCCGACCCGCGGTACAGCCCCCCGAGGCGGGACAGCGACGCCAACGTGGAGTCCCACAGCTCGAGCGCGCCGTCGCTGACCAGGATCAGGACGTCGCCGGGCTCGAGCTCGAGCGACCCCGTCGAGCGTGCGAACCCGATCGGGTGCAGGCCGAGCGGCAGGTCGAGCGACCGGTGGATGGTCTCGGTGCCGTCGTGGTGCAGCTGGAGCACGAGCCCGTGTCCCGCGTCGATGAACTCGACCGTGCCGGTGGCGGGTTCGAGCACCCCGTGGAAGAGCGTGGCGAAGGACTCGGCGCGGCTGAGTTCGGGCGCCACCTGGGCCTCGACGGCGCCGATGGCCCCCGGCGCCGGCGCGGCACCGTGGGCGAGCAGCGCGCCGCGGATGTTCGCCGCCAGCAGCCCGGCGGACATGCCCTTGCCCATGACGTCGGCGAGGGTGACGTGCAGGCCCCGGTCGGAGACGTGCCAGTCGTGGAAGTCGCCGGACACGACGCCGTGGGGCACCGACATCCCGGTGACGCGGTACCCGGGGACCTCGACGGCGCCCGGCTCGAGCCCGGCCAGGACGGAGCGCACGCGGTCCTCGTCGGCGCCGGCGGCGAGTTCGCGTTCGGCCCAGATGCCGAGTTCCTGCAGCAGGGCGACGTCGTCGTCGTCGAGCGTGCGCGGTGCGGGGTCGATCAGGCAGAGCGTCCCGACCTTCACGTGCTCGTCGCCCAGGCGGAGCGGCACCCCGGCGTAGAACCGGATGTTCGGGTCGCCCGTGACCATCGGCAGGTCGCGGAAGCGGGCATCGGCGGTGGCGTCGGGCACCAGGACGGGTCCGGGGCTGGCCAGCGTGCGGCCGCAGAAGGTGTCCTCGAGCGGGATCGTCGGGCCGAAGGGCTTCTCGCCCTGCTGCGACTTGATCGTGAGGTGCTCGTCACCGGCCAGGTTGAGGAAGGATCCCGAGACGCCGAAGGCCTCGCGCGCGATGCGGGTGATCCGTTCGAACCGTTCCTCGGCACCGCCCTGCACGACGTCGAGGGCCGCCAGGAGCGCCGCCCGCCGCACCGCGTCCGTTGCGGGAGAGGTCGACTGCACCGCGCTCGCGGTCTCGGCTGCCATGCCCTCCACGGTAACGCGCCGACCGGACAGCGCCTGTCCCCAGATCGGAGGACGTCTGCCCCCAGAAGACGGGCCACGCGCGAGCAACCCCTGGTCACGAGGCTGCCGCCCGAGCGGCCCCGCCCGTGACAGAAGTCATGCCACATCCGTGACGGACGCCCCATGGGCGTGTTGTGGACGAGCGGGACGCTGGAGCCATGAACGAGACAGCGGCCCGGGACGACATCCCGGTCATCGAACTCAGCGGCCTGCGCAAGCGCTTCGGCGCCGTGACCGCCGTCGACGGCATCGACCTGACGATCCGTCCGGGCGAGGTCGTCGCCCTCCTCGGCCCGAACGGCGCCGGCAAGACCACGACCGTCGACCTGGCGCTCGGCCTGTCGACCCCCACCGAGGGGTCGGCCCGCCTGTTCGGCGCGGACCCGCGCCGTGCGGTCGTCGACGGCCGGGTCGGCGCGATGCTGCAGGGCGGGGCGTTGCTGCCCGACATGACGGTGCGCGAGGCCGTCGCCCTGGTCGCCGCGGCGCACCGCACCCCGATGCCGATCGCCGAGGCGCTGGAGCGCGCCCGGTGCACCGACATCGCCGGGCGGCGGGTGAACAAGCTGTCCGGCGGGCAGCTGCAGCGCGCACGCTTCGCCGTCGCGGTGGTCTCGGACCCCGATCTGCTGGTGCTGGACGAGCCGACCGCCGCGATGGACGTCGAGGCCCGGCACACGTTCTGGGCGTCGATGCGGGACTTCACGGACGCCGGCCGCACGGTCGTCTTCGCCACCCACTACCTGGACGAAGCCGACACGTTCGCCGACCGCATCGTGATCCTGCGGCACGGGCGGGTGGTCGCCGACGGCTCCCCCGCCGAGATCAAGGCCGTCGCCGCGACACGCACGATCCGTTTCCGCGGTGTCGCTGACAGCGAGCACGTCGCGCTGGCCGCGCTGCCCGGCACGGTCGGCCTGGAGGCCCGGCACGGCTCCGTCACGCTGCGCACCGACGACTCGGACACCACGCTCCGGGCCCTGCTCACCATGTTCCCCGCGGCCCACGACGTCGAGGTGGTCGCCTCGACCATGGACGACGCCTTCCTCGCCCTGACCTCGGACGCCACGTCCGTCGACCCGATCGGAGTCTCCGCATGACCGCCACCGCCGCGACCGACGTCGCCGCTGCCCCGCGCGCACTCGCCCCCTCCATCGGCGGTGGTCGCCTGCCGGTCCGCTACGTGCTGCTCGAGACGAAGCGCCAGCTGCGCAACGTCCGGGCGATGGTCTTCACCTTCGCCGTCCCCGCCGTGATGCTGCTGGTCTTCGGTGCGGCCTACGGGTCGCAGACCGACCCCACGACGCACCTGCAGTACCTGGTCGTCACGACAATGCAGATGGCGTCGTACGGCGCGATGATGGCGGCACTCAGCCAGGCCTTCGCGATCGTCAACGAACGCTCGATCGGGTGGAACCGGCAACTCCGCGTCACACCGCTGTCCGGGTGGGGCTTCATGGTGTCGAAGGTGATCGCGGCGATGGCCTTCGCGGCGATGTCGATCGTCGTCACACTGCTCGTCGCCGTGTTCGCCCTGCATGCCTCGCTCGACCTCGGGCACTGGGCTGCAGCCGCGTTCGGCATCTGGTGCGGTGTGGTGCCGTTCGCGCTGATCGCGATCCTGATCGGGCAGTTCGCCAAGCCCGCGTTCGCGCAGCCGCTGTTCATGGTGGTGTTCATGGGCCTGGCGATCCTGGGCGGGCTGTGGGTGCCGCTGTCGATCATGCCGGCGTGGATGGGCGACGTCGCGCACCTGCTGCCCTCGTACTGGCTCAACCGCATCGGCCAGATGGGTGCTGGTGCGACCGGCACGGCGGGCATGCTCGAGCCCGCGATGGTGCTGACCGGGTGGGCGGTGCTGCTCGGCGCCGTCATCGTGTGGCGCTACCGCCGCGACGCGGCGCGACAGTGACCGAGCGCCCTACGCTGGCCCACGTGGACGACGTGACGGACGTGCGACAGGCCCCACGGGCCTCCCGTCCGTCACGTGCGTTCCCGTGGGCCGCACCGCCCAGCTCCGACCAGGCGGAGATCGCGCACGCGCGCCGACGCTGGTACGGCGGGGCGGTCTTCGGGCTGCTGTGGCAGTCGCTGCTGATCGTCGCGCTGTGGACGGACGGCCGGTCGGTCGGCGACCACGCCGTCGCGACCGCGGCGCTCGTGGTCCTGTACGCGCTGTACATGATCGCGCCCGAACTGATGTGGCGCCGCGGGATCACCGGGCGCCTGGTCGTCGTCGGCGGCTTCGCGCTCTGCTCCGCACTGATGCTCGCGGTCATCGGCCTGTTGGCGGTGTGGTCGTGGCTGCTGCTGGTGTCGCTGTCGGGCTTCGTCGCGGCGCGGCTGTGGGTCGCGATGGGGGTGACCGGGCTGACCGTCGCCGCACAGCTGGGGGTCGCGGCCTCGCTGGGCTGGGACGCCGCCTCGGCCTCGGGGATCCTGTTCGCCCCCTTCATCACGGTGTCCGTCGGGGCGTCGATGCTGTTCTTCGGGCGTCAGCGCGAGGCCGAGGACCGCCTGGGCGACGCGCAGGACGAGATCACCCGGCTGGCGGTGGTCGAGGAACGCGCCCGGTTCTCCCGCGACCTGCACGACGTGCTCGGGCACTCGCTGACCGTGGTCACGATGAAGTCCGAGCTGGCCGCACGGCTGGTGGACAGTGACCCCGCGCGGGCGAAGGCCGAGATGCAGGACGTGGAACGACTGTCCCGCGAGGCACTGCAGGGCCTGCGCCAGGCGGTCAGCGGGTACCGTGAGGCCTCGCTCGACGCCGAGCTGGTCTCCGCCCGCGCCGCGCTGTCGGCGGCCCAGATCGACGCGGACCTGCCCGCGACCGGGGACGCTGCCGCGACCGACGTGCGCAGCCTGTTCGCGTGGGTGCTGCGCGAGGGCGTGACGAACGTCATCCGGCACGCGGCGGCCTCGGCGGTGCGCATCACGATCACCCGCACGGCGCTGACCGTCGAGGACGACGGCACCGGGGTGCTCGGCTCCCCCGCCGGGCCGACGGACGGTGCGCCCGTGGTCGGGGCGCCAGTGGTCGGGGCGCCCGTCGTGGGTGCGCCCGTGTTCGGCGGCAACGGGCTGCGCGGGCTGTGCGAACGGGCGGACGCCGTCGGGGCCTCGGTCCGGACCGGCACGAGCGACCTGGGCGGCTTCCTGCTGCGGGTGGAACGAGGACGACGATGACCGACACGATCCGGGTGCTGCTCGCCGACGACCAGGCGCTCGTCCGCGGAGCCTTGGCATCGCTGCTGTCGCTCGAGCGGGACATCGACGTCGTGGCCCAGGTGGCGCGGGGCGACCTGGTGCTCGACGCCGCGCGGGAGAGCGGCGCGACCGTTGCCCTGCTCGACGTCGAGATGCCCGGCGCCGACGGCCTGACCGCGGCAGCCCAGCTCGCTGCCGAGCTGCCCGGCTGCCGGTCGCTCATCGTCACCACGTTCGGCCGACCGGGGTACCTGCGGCGGGCGCTCGAGTCGGGTGCCGCGGGCTTCGTCGTCAAGGACACCCCCGCCGAGCAGCTCGCCGACGCCGTCCGTCGCGTCGCTGCCGGGCTGCGCGTGGTCGACCCGGTGCTGGCGGCCGAGTCGCTCGCGGCGGGACCGTCGCCGCTGACCCCGCGGGAGACCGACGCCCTGATCGCCTTCCGCACCGCGCCGACCGTGGCGGGCGTCGCGGGCGCCCTGCACCTGTCCGAGGGGACCGTCCGGAACCACCTGTCCGCCGCGATCGGCAAGACCGCCGCACGGAACGCGACCGAGGCACTGCGCGTCGCCGCCGACAACGGGTGGCTGCTCGGGTCCGCGTAGGCTTGCGGGGTGTTCCGTCGCCCCGCCACCGTCCTGATCGTCGGGCTCGCTGCCGCCCTGGTGCTGACCGGCTGCAAGGCCGAGGACTCGACCGGTCGCGTGACCGTGTCCGTCTCGCCGAACGAGGCCGAGCACGCCTACATGGTCGAGGTCCTGGTGCCGAACGGCCGGACCGCGGCGCACCAGAAGGCGTTCCCCGGCGACCGGCTCGAGTTCGCCGGCATCGCGGTGGGCAAGGTCCGCGTCCGCGCCGACGACCTGTGCACGCAGACGACGACCGTGCTGAGCGGGCAGGTCACCGACGTCACGCTGTCCTCCTCGGGCTGCTGAGCAGCGCGGGGGCGGGGCGCGGGGCGGCGCTTCGGGTCGGCGCTTCGCGCACCGTGCTCGGCTGGCGGCTCGTGCCCGCCTGACGGCCCCGTGCGCGGTTGTTCCGCCGCACCACCCGGCCAACCCCGCACCACGCAGCGCCCGCCCCGCAACCCCGCACCGTGCTCGGCTGGCAGCCCGTGCCCGCCTGACCGCCCCGTGCGCGGTTGTTCCGCCGCACCACCCGGCCAACGCCGCACCACGCAGAGCCCGCCCGCCCCGCCCCGTCACCCGCACCACGCAGCGCCCGCCCGGCCCCGTCACCCGCGGCGTGCGCGCGGCCGCGCTCAGGGCGCCGGCACCCCGTCCCACTCGTCGCCGTACCGCGACAGCACCGACCACCGGCCGGCCGGCCACGTGATGACGAACGCCCGGCCGACCACGTCCGCCTCGGGCACCGTCCCGTGGACCCGCGAGTCCGCCGAGTCGTACCGGTTGTCCCCCATCACCCAGAGCGCGCCGGCGGGCACCGTCACGGAGAAGTCGTCCCGCACCACCCGGTCGGACCCCCGCGAGAGCACCACGTAGGGCTCGTCGACCGCGTGGCCGTTCACCGACAGCCGGCCCTGGGCGTTGCAGCACGCCACGGTGTCGCCCGGCAGGCCGATGACCCGCTTCACCAGGTCGTCGCCCATGCCCGGTCCGAGCCACCCGCCCGGGTCGCGGAACACGATCACGTCGCCTCGACGGAGTGGTGCGACCCTCGGCACGAGCTCGTTCACCAGCACCCGGTCGTTGATCATCAGCGTGTTCTCCATCGACCCGCTCGGGATCCAGAACGACCGCACCAGGTACGCCTTCACCAGGAACGAGGCCAGCAGCGCTGCGACGACGATGATCACCAGGTCGCGCAGGAACGTCGAGCGGCGCTTCGGTGTCGGTGCTGGTGTCGGTGCTGTCTCGCTCAATGCGTCAACACCACCTTCACGAGCCCGATGACGAACGCGACCGCTGCCAGCGCGATCCCACCCCACAGCGCTCCGAACGTCGGCCGCTGTCCGCTGAACCGCTGCATGAAGACGCCGACCAGGCCGATGCGGACGACCAGGATGACGAGCGCCGCGGTCTGCGCCCAGGTGCCCGGGATCCACCCCGCCCACGCCACCGCGTACAGGACGGCGGGGATGAGCCCCGAGGTGGCGATCGGGTTGGCGTTCCGCGCGATCGTCGCGAACGACTCGCGGCGGGCGTCGTCGGACGTCTCGTCGGCACCGACGCCGTGGGCTACCAGGTGCGACAGCACGTGCGCCGCGTAGGTCAGCACCGCCGTCGCGAGCACGGCCCACACCGCCGAACCGTCCTCGATCGCGTGCGGGTCCACGGCAATCGCGGCGGCGAGCACGGTGATGTTGCCGTACACGTACGACGACAGCCGGTCGCGCACGTGCTCGACGGAGAGGTCGCCCGGAGCGGGGCGGGAACGGGCCATCTGCCCATCCTGCCCCTGTGCCAGGCTGGACGGGTCGCCGCACCGTCGCGGCGGTCCGGACAGGAGGCCCGTCACATGACCCAAGCACCCCGCACGTCGCGCAGACCGCTGGCCCTGGTGACCGGGGTCGGCCGGCGGGCCGGCATCGGTGCCGCGATCGCGGCGCGGCTGGCGACGGACGGCTGGGACCTGGCCCTGTCGTGGTGGAGCCTGTACGACGAGCGGGTGCACGGTGCGGCCGATCCGGACGGCATCGACGCCGTCGTCGCCGGGTGCGAGCACGCGGGTGCACGGGTGTCGCGCCTCCCGGTCGACCTGGCGGACCCGGAACAGGCGGCCGCGCTCGTCGGCCGAGCCGAGCAGCAGGCGGGCGCCCCGGTGACCGCGATCGTGATGTCGCACTGCGAGTCAGTGGCCTCGGACTTCGCCTCGACCACGCTCGAGTCGTTCGACCGGCATCTGGCGGTGAACGTCCGCGCACCGTTCCTGCTCGTGCAGGCGTACGCGGCACGGCTCCGGGCCGGGGCGGACGCGCCGATCGACCGCCGCCGGGTCGTCGCGCTGACCAGTGACCACGTCGGGTTCAACCTGCCGTACGGCACGAGCAAGGGCGCCCTCGACCGGCTGGTCATCGGTGCCGCGCAGGAGCTCGGCGACGTCCGGGTGAGCGCGAACCTGGTCAGCCCGGGGCCGAACGACACCGGGTGGATGACCGACCAGATCCGGCAGTCCGCGGCCGAACAGACACCGCTCGGCCGGCCGTCGCTGCCCGCGGACACCGCTGCGCTCGTCGGGTTCCTGCTCGGGTCGGATGGCGGCTGGGTGAACGGGCAGCTGCTCAAGTCGGACGGCGGGTTCAGCGCCCGCTGAGACCGATTTGGTTGACGCGTCAACCAAATCGGCGCACACTGGTCCGATGCACACGCAGGACCTCCTCGCCGCCGACACCGGGATGGGCGCCGTCACCCTCCGGGTCGCCGACCTCGACCGGATGATCGCCTACTACCGGGACGGCATCCGGCTCAGCCTGCTCTCGAACGCCGGCGGAGTCGCCGTGCTCGGTCGCGGCACGACACCGATCGTGATCCTGGAACACGCCCCCACGATGCAGCACGCCGGCGCGCACGAGGCCGGCCTGTTCCACACCGCGATCCTGTTCGACACCCGCGCCGACCTGGCCGCCGCCCTGTACTCGGTCGCCACGCAGTACCCGCAGACCTTCACCGGCAGCGCCGACCACCTGGTCAGCAACGCCTTCTACTTCAGCGACCCCGAGGGCAACGGCGTCGAGCTGTACTGGGACCGGGACCGCACCGAGTGGTCGTGGACGCACGGCATGGTCGACATGGCCACGATCTTCGTCGACCCGAACCAGTTCCTGCAGGAGCACCTGACCGAGTCCGCGCTGTCCGGTGCCGCGGCACGGCCGGGTCGCATCGGGCACGTGCACCTGTCCGTCGGCGACGTGGCCTCGGCGAAGGCGTTCTACGTGGACCAGCTCGGCTTCGCGACGACCGCGGGCTGGGGTGAGGCCCTGTTCGTCAGCGCCGGCGGGTACCACCACCACATGGCGATGAACACGTGGAACTCCCGTGGCGCCGGGCGTCGGCAGCTCGCACTCGGCCTGGGCCTCGTGCGCATCGAGGTGCCGGGGACGGACGATCTCGGCGCGCTGGTCGCCCGGATGCACGACACCGGGGTGCAGACCGCGGACGACGGGCGGACCGTGGCGTTCGAGGACCCGTGGGCGAACCGCATCGAGGTGACGGCGCCCGGTCGCGGGTAGCGCCGGCCGCGCGTCGGCCGCGGGCCGCGGGCCGCTCGCCGAGTCTCGGCTCCGCGGACATCCTGCGCCGTCCGCGGCCCGCAAGATGTCCGCATGGCCGAGACTCGGCCATGCGGGGATCCGGCCGCGGCGCCACCCGGGCAGGATGGACCCATGAGCGACGACATCCGGTGGGAGGTGGTCGAGGAGAGCACGCTGAGCCTCCCCGACCACGAGGCGATCGCGGCGATGCTGGGGCAGGCGTTCCCGGACTGGTCGCACTGGTACGTGGGCGGTCGGAGCTGGTCCGGCATGCAACCCGAGCGCCGGGTGATCGCCCGCGATGCCGACGGTGTCGTCCTGGCCCACGTCGGGATCCGCCGGATGTTCATCGGCGTCGGCGGGCAGGACGTCCTGATCGGCGACACCGGACTGGTCGCCGTCGCACCGCGGATGCAGGGCACCGGCATCGGCCGCGAGCTGATGACCCGCACGCAGACAGTCCTCGAAGGACTCCGCGTGCCCTACGGGTTCCTCGGCACCGGCGAGGCGACCGTGCCGTTCTACGTCCGCATGGGATGGCACCTGATGGACGACGCCGTCACCACGTTCAGCGCCTTCACCGCCGAGGGCGCCGGCGTCTCCGAGACCGAGCAGGGCGGCTGGCTGATCCTGCCGGTCACCGACAGGGTCGAGGACTGGCCGTCTGGTCCGATCTGGCTGAACGCGCAACAGGTCTAGGCCGAGGACTGGACGCGCTGATCAGACCTGGACCGATCTGGCTGAACGCGCAACAGGTCTAGGCCGAGGACTGGACGCGCTGATCAGACCTGGCCCGATCTGACTGAACGGCCAGCAGGTCTGACACGCCCCCACATGACGGACGGGAAGCGCGGTGCCAGCTGGCACCGCGCCTCCAGTCCGTTCTGGGGATGGGGTCTAGACCTCGACCGCCACCTTCTCCGGGTCCTCGTTCGAACCCGGCGCGCTCGGCACGACTGCGGCGCGCACGCGCGCACCCAGGTCGGCGTCGACGGCGGTCCAGTACGCGAAGACCCGCTCGCGCAGGTCGTCGCGCGTCACCTTCGAGACGTGCCCGGCGATGTTGCCGACAAGTCGCTCGCGGGCGGCGTCGTCCAGGACCTCGCGCACCAGGGTGCCGGCCTGGCCGAAGTCGTCGTCCTCGGGGTGGAGCGTCGCAGCCGCACGCTGCAGCGCGCCGTCGGACTCCCAGCCGGGGACGTCGTCCGTGGCGGTGGCGTCGGCGTGGGCACCGCCGAGCGAGTTCGGCGCGTACACCGGCACCTCGGCCTGCTGGAAGTCGAAGCGCATCGCGCCGTCCTTCGAGTACGAGTGCACCTGGTTCTTCGGGGCGTTCACCGGCAGCTGCGCGTGGTTCGTGCCGACACGGTAGCGGTGGGCGTCCGCGTAGCTGAAGATGCGCGCCAGGAGCATCTTGTCCGGGCTCGCCGCGATGCCGGGCACGAAGTTCGACGGCGCGAAGGTGGCCTGCTCGATCTGCGCGAAGTAGTTCTCCGGGTTGCGGTTGAGCTCCATCGTGCCGACCTCGATGAGCGGGTAGTCCGCGTGCGGCCACACCTTCGTCAGGTCGAACGGGTTGAAGCGGTAGCTGGCGGCGTCCTCGTACGGCATGACCTGCACCTTGAGGGTCCAGCGCGGGTGGTCGCCGCGGTCGATCGCCTCGCGCAGGTCGCGGATGTGGAAGTCCGCGTCCTCGCCGGCGATGCGGTCGGCGTCCTGCTGCGTCAGGGTCTCGTGGCCCTGCTCGGTGATGAAGTGGTACTTGACCCAGAAGCGCTCGCCCTCGGCGTTGATCCACTGGTAGGTGTGCGAGCTGAAGCCGTCCATGTGGCGCCAGCTCGACGGCAGGCCGCGGTCGCCCATCAGCCAGGTGACCTGGTGCGCCGACTCGGGCGACAGGGTCCAGAAGTCCCACTGCATGTCGTGGTCGCGCAGGTGCGAGCCGGGCAGGCGCTTCTGCGAGCGGATGAAGTCCGGGAACTTGATGCCGTCGCGGATGAAGAACACCGGGGTGTTGTTGCCGACCAGGTCGTAGTTGCCCTCGGACGTGTAGAACTTCAGCGCGAAGCCGCGGGGGTCGCGCCAGGTGTCCGGGGAGCCCTGCTCGCCGGCGACGCTCGAGAAGCGCGCGAGCATCTCGGTCTGCTGCCCGGGCTGCAGGAACGCGGCGCGGGTGTAACGGCTGACGTCCTGCGTGACGGTGAAGGTGCCGAACGCGCCGCCGCCCTTGGCGTGCACGACGCGCTCCGGGACCCGCTCGCGGTTGAACTGGGCGAGCTTCTCGACCAGGTAGTGGTCGTGCAGGGCGAGGGGCCCGTCGGCGCCCACACCCATCGAGTGCTGGTCGCTCGACACGGGAGCGCCGCTGTTGGTCGTGGTGACGGGGGCGCCAGCGGGGCGGTCGTCGGTCGTGTTCTGGTCGGACACGGTTCCTCCTTGGGTGGAACGGTTGGTTCGGTCAGGGTGGTTCGGGGTGGCGTCAGGCAGGCCAGGCGCGGGTGCGCGGGGCGGGGCGGTCCGCGGCGGCGCTGGTGCTGCGCCGCCGTCAGCCGGTCAGGCCGTCGGCACGGCGTCCGTGTCGTCGCGTTCGGCCGCGGCGCACTGCTCGCAGATCCCCCAGTACGTGACCTCGGCAGTGGTGACGGCGAAACCATGGGTCTCGGACGGGGTCAGGCACGGCGCGTGCCCGACGGCGCAGTCGACGTCTTGGATGGCGCCGCACAGGGTGCAGACGACGTGGTGGTGGTTGTCGCCGGTGCGTCGCTCGTAGCGAGCCGGGCTGCCGGCGGGCTCGATCCGTCGTACGAGGCCGACCCCGGTCAGCGCTGCCAGGACCCCGTACACCGCCTGGTGACTGGTGGTGGGGAGTTCAGCGGCGAGCGCGGTGACGATGTCGTCGGCCGTGGCGTGCGGCATGGTCTCGGTCGCCCGCAGCACCGCCAGACGCGGGGTCGTCACCCGGAGGCCCGCAGTGCGGAGCAGCGTGGCGTCGACGTCCATGACTCCCCCTTCTTTTGCAACATTCAAGACAAGCATGACCTTACACGACATGGCGTGACGGGATGCATTCCCGTACCGGAATACAATGTGTCACGGTTCGGTCGCGATCGGCTGGACAGCGCCTGGGAACCGCCGACCGCCCGGTAGCGTCACGCCATGTCCACTCAGCAGGCGCAGACCAGCGTGGACGTCCGGGGGATCATCGCGCAGCGAGACCTGGTCGTCGACCTCATCCGGACGGCGTGCGTCGTCCTCGTCGTCGTCGTGCACGTCACGATGGTCGGGATCGCCGCCGACGACGCCGGCATCCGCGTCACCAGTCCCCTGCAGCAGGCGGACTGGTACGTGCCGGCCACCTGGGTCGGGCAGGTGATGCCGCTGTTCTTCGTGGTCGGCGGGTTCGCCAGCGCCGTCGGGTGGCGCAGCACCGTGGCCCGCGGCGGGGGCGCCCGCGACTGGACCGCAACCCGGCTGGTGCGGTTGTTCCGCCCGGCGGTCCCGCTGCTGGTCGTGCTCGCGCTGGGGCTCGGGGTCGCCACGGCCCTGGGCACACCGGCCGACCTGCTGGCGACCGTGGCGTTCGGCATCGGGTCGCCGCTGTGGTTCCTCGCCGCCTACGGCATCACCCAGTGCTGCGTGCCGCTGATGGCACGCCTGCACGCCCGCGCTCCGTGGCGCACCCTGGGCGCACTCCTGCTGCTGGCGGGCGTGGTCGACGCGGTCCGCCTGTCCACCGGGGTCGCCGACGTCGGGCTGCTCAACCTCGGCCCCGTGTGGCTGTTCGCGCAGCAGCTCGGGTTCCTGTGGGCGGACGGCTGGTTCCGGCAGCGCTCGCGCGCACTGCTCGCCGTCGTCGCCGTCCTGACGTACGCGGTCACCATCGCGATCACGCTCGTCGGGCTCTGGTCGCCGGACATGCTGCAGGACCTCAACCCGCCGATGCTCCCGCTGGCCCTGCTCGCCGTGGCACAGGTGTGCCTGGTGCAGGTCGTGCACGCGCCGCTCACCCGGCTCATGCGCACCCGTGCGGCGCAGGGCGTCGTGTTCCTGCTCGGCCGCGACGGCATGACGATCTACCTGTGGCACCTGCCCCTGTTCATCGCTCTCAACGGCATCGCGCTGTTCATCGGCATCCCGTTCCCGGCGCCCGGTTCGGCGACGTGGTGGGCGACCCGGGCCGTGGCCGTGGTGGTGGTGCTCGCGACGGCGTTGGCGGTGGCGCGGGGGCTGCGCTGGTTCGACCGGCCGCTCCCCCGCCTGGTCCCCGGCGCCGACCGTCCCGCCTGGCCCGTCGTCGCCGTCGCGGTCCTGTGCACGGTCGGCCCGGCGTTCGTCGTGATGCAGCTGCACCTGTCGCTCGGGGTCGCGCTCCTGGGTGCGGTACTGGTCCCGATCGGGGTCTGGCTGCTGTCCCGGACGGTCCCGGCGGCGGGCGTCACGCGGATCTGAACCCGTTCTCACCGGATCGGCTCCGGCTCCGAGCGGCATCGGTCCCCCGCGGGCCGAGGATGGTCCTGCAGCGCGCCCACACCGTGTGATCCAGGAGGCCCACCACGCCGTCACCGTCCGAGTTCTGGAGCATCTGGCACCTCGATCCGCTCGCGGTCGTCATGATCGTGGTCGCGGCGGTCGCGTACGGCTGGTGGGTCGTCGGGGCCCACCGCCGCCGAGCCACGTGGCCCTGGTGGCGCACGCTGTCGTTCGTCGGCGCGCTGGCGCTGTTCGGCGTGCTGCAGTTCGGGATCGTCGGTGTGTACGACCAGACGCTGCGGTGGGCGTTCGTGCTGCGGCTGGCACTGCTGTTCTTCGCGGTGCCCACGTTCGCCGCGATCGGCGCCCCGATCGCGCTGCTCCGGACAGGAGGCCCCGCCCGCCTGGCCGACGCGGCCACCGCGGTCATGCGGTCGCGTCCGGTGCGTGTGCTCGGCACCGCGATCGTCTCGCCCCTGGTCGCGCTGACGCTGTTCTGCCTGCTGCTGACACCCCTGTCGGCGACGATCCGCGAGTCCCCGGTGTGGGCCGTCGCGATCACGGTCCTGGTGCCGGTGCTCGGGTTCGGGCTGCTCGCGCCGCTGTCCGAACCGGGGCTGCTGCGGTCGTCGACGTTCGTCACGGCGGAGTTCCTGCTGGCCTTCGTGGAGCTCATGCTCGACGCGATCCCCGGCATCGTGCTGCGCATCACGAACCACGTGCTCGACGGGGCGACCGTGATGGCCTCGGGTCCCGCGTGGTTCCCGTCGCCGCTGCGCGACCAGCACCTGGCGGGCGACCTGCTGTGGTTCATCGCCGAGGTCGCGGACATCCCCGTGCTGATCTCGCTGTTCGTACGGTGGCAGCGGACCGACCGCCGCGAGGCCCGCGCCGTCGATGCCCTGTCCGACGACGAGATGGACGCGCTGACCCGCGAGCACCTGCAGCGCCGCCGCTGACCCCGGGTGCCGTCGGGCGCGAGCGGGCCCGTCGCCTTCGCGCCGACGTGTCGCCTTCGGGCCGAACTGTCGCCTTCGCGAAAGCGACAGAGCGCTGCCGACTGTTCGCGCCGAACTGTCGCTTCGGCGGAGGAGCCGGGCGGCCGACTCGTGAAAGCGACAGAACGCGCCCGACTGTTCGCGCCGAACTGTCGCTTACGCGTAAGCGACAGAACGCCGCCGGGCTGTTCGCGCGCGCAAACACACGACGACGCCCCCGGCCGCGGGTGCGGTCGGGGGCGTACGGGCGTGCGGGCTACTCGGCGCCGGAGTGGCGGCCGTGGTGGTCGACCACGGCGAGTTCCTCTTCGGGCGAGGTGGGCGCGGGCGCTGCGGCGTGGGCTCCGTGCCCGGCGGGGGCCGCGGGGCCGTCGGCAGGGGCGCCGGGCTGGGTCGCGACGGACCCGGTCTGGCTCCAGGCGACGGTCTGCTTCGGCTTCGCCAGGAACAGCGCCGCGACGATCGCGACGACCAGCACCAAGGCCGGCAGCACGAGCGACTGACCCATCGCCGTGGCGAACGGCTGCTGCAGGAACGCGGGGAGTGCGCCGACCTGCTGCTCGGCGCCGCCGGTGGACGTGCCACCCGACTGTGCCGGGAAGTTCGCCGTGATGCGGGACTCGATCAGCGCCGCGATGCCCGCGGAGCCCAGCACGGCACCGATCTGCCGGGTGGTGTTGTAGACACCCGAACCGGCACCGGCGAGCTTCGGCGGCAGGTTGCGCGTCGCCGAGACGGACAGCGGGCCCCACATGCAGGCGTTGGCGAGACCGAGGAGCGCGCTCGGCAGGAGCGTCCAGCCCCAGTCGGCGCCCGACGACAGCAGCGCACCGAACCAGAACAGGCCACCCGAGAAGCAGGCGAGACCGAACGCGGCGACCCAGCGGGGGTTCCACACGGTGAGCTTCTTGCCGACGAGCGGCGAGAGCCCGGCGGCGATGACGGCCTGCGGCACGAGCAGCAGTGCGGCCTGGGTGGGCGAGAAGCGCAGGACGTCCTGGGCCCAGAGCATGATCGGCAGCGCGAAGGACGAGATCGCCACGCCGACGGCCGTGATCGCGATGTTGGCCAGCGTGAAGTTGCGGTCCTTGAACAGGCCGAGGGGCAGCAGCGGCTCACCCTTCTGGACGCCCTGCCACACCACGAAGGCGACGAGCACGACGATGCCGGTGATGATGAGCGACCAGACCGAGATGACGCCGGTGATGACGCCCCAGTCGTACGTCTCGCCCTCTTGGATGCCGAAGACGAGCAGGAAGAGCCCGACGGCGCTCAGGACGATGCCGAGCACGTCGAAGCGGTGGCCGTGGCGCTCGAACGACGGCACGAAGCGCTGGGCGAGGACGAACGCGACGACACCCACGGGCACGTTGACGAAGAAGATCCACTCCCAGCCGAAGCCGTCGACGAGCAGGCCGCCGAGGATCGGGCCGACGAGCGAGGCGACGCCGGCGACGGCACCCCACAGGCCCATCGCGGCGCCGCGGTTCTGCGGCGGGAAGATGCGCGTGATGACGGCCATGGTCTGCGGCGTCATCATCGCGGCGCCGAGACCCTGCACGACGCGGGCGATGATCAGGGTCTCGATCGAGCCGGAGAACCCGCACCACAGGCTGGCGAGCGTGAAGACCACGAGCCCGATCTGGTACATGACCTTGGGGCCGAAGCGGTCACCCAGTCGGCCGGTGATCAGCAGCGGGACGGCGTACGCCAACAGGTAGGCGCTGGTCACCCAGATCACGCTGTTGATGTCGGCGTCGAGTTTCTGGGCGATGGTCGGGGTGGCCACGGAGACGATCGTGGAGTCGACCAGGATCATGAAGAACCCGACGACCAGGGCCCAGAGGGCTGGCCACGGCTTCTTCTCGGTGGTCGCGGGGGGCGACGAGACAGCAGTCATCGAGTGTGTTTCCTTGCTGGTGGTGTGGATGTGTTCGTCAGGACCGGTCAGGTCCAGGGGACGGCACCGTCGGCGATGCGGGCCGTCGTGGCACGGAGCCACTCGATCTGTGCGCGCAGCATGGCATGGACGTACGACACGTCCAGCCAGTACCGCTCGGGCAGGTCCTTCATGAGGACGACCCGACGGATCGTCTCGGCCTCGGCGAGCTGGGTCTCGAGCGCACGGGTCCGTGCACTGAGTGCGTCGAGGGCATCGGCCGCGGGCAGGTTCTCGATCTCGGACACCGCGAGGTGGAAGACCGGGTACTCCTCGGCAGGCTGGCTGAGCAGCACGAGCAGGCGTTCCCGCAGGGCGGCCCGACCGGCTTCGGTGATCGCGTAGGTCGTGCGCTCGGGCCGGTTGCCCTCGCGATCGGTGCCCACGACCTCGGCGTACCCGAGCTCCACGAGGCGCCCCACCTGGTGGTACAGCGTGCCGGGCCGGACCTTGACGTTCCGGTTGTCACGGCGGTGCACCATCGTCTGGAACATCTCGTACGGGTGGGTCGGCCCCTCGTTCAGGAGCCCGAGCGCGGCGAACGCGAGCGGCGTGAGTTCCGGCACCGGGCCTCCTGTCAGGGTCGGATCGAACTGGTCGAGGTGGACTATTCGACTTGGAATATACCGGACGGACCAGTTCTCCACAACCGGCCGCAGCAGTCGCTGCGCGGCATCTAGACTCGTGGTGTCCCCAACCGACCCACCGTGCTGGAGTGAACACGTGCCAACGATCGTCGTCGAGGTCATGCCGAAGGCCGAGATCCTCGACCCCCAGGGCAAGGCGGTGGGCAACGCCCTCGCCCGCCTCGGCAAGAACGACCTGACCAACGTCCGCATCGGAAAGCGGTTCGAGGTGACCGTCGACGGCCCCGTCGACGACGCCAAGCTCGCCGAGGTCCGCGAGATCGCCGCGGACATCTTCTCCAACGCCGTGATCGAAGACGTGGTCTCGGTCAGCGTCGCCGAGCACAGCAGCGCCGAGTGACCGCGATGCGCATCGGCGTCATCACGTTCCCCGGTTCGCTCGACGACCGTGACGCCCAGCGCGCGGTCCGTCTCGCCGGAGCCGAGCCCGTCGCGCTCTGGCACGGCGAGCACGACCTGCAGGGCGTCGACGCCATCGTGCTGCCCGGCGGGTTCTCGTACGGCGACTACCTGCGCGCCGGAGCCATCGCCGCCAAGGCCCCGATCATGGCCGAGGTCATCGACGCCGCCGGCAAGGGCATGCCCGTGCTCGGCATCTGCAACGGCTTCCAGATGCTCGCCGAAGCCCGTCTGGTCCCCGGCGCCCACACCCGCAACGCGCACCAGCAGTTCATCCGGCGCGACCAGAAGCTGCGCGTCGAGAACACCGGCACGGCATGGACCTCCGGCTTCAGCGCCCAGCAGGAGATCACGATCCCGCTCAAGAACGCCGACGGCCGGTTCGTCGCCGACGCCGACGAGATCAAGCGCATCGAGGACAACGGCCAGGTCGTGTTCCGCTACGTCGGCGTGAACCCGAACGGGTCCATCGACGACATCGCCGGCGTGTCCAACGAGCGCGGCAACGTCGTCGGCCTGATGCCGCACCCCGAGCACGCGACCGAGCCCGGCTTCGGCCCGGACACCCCCGCGGCGATGGCCTCCGGCACGGACGGCCTGACCTTCTTCACCTCCGTGATCGCGTCGACGCTCGTCACGTGACCGAGCCGACCGACCCGACCGACGTGACCGACTCCACTGCAGCAGGGAACGACAACACCGTGACGACCCACGTGCGCCCCAAGCCCGACACCGTGCAGGACGCGGCGACGACCCCCGACAAGGACCAGCCGTACGAGGCCCTCGGGCTCAAGGCCGACGAGTACGCCAAGATCCGCGAGATCCTGGGCCGCCGCCCCACCTCGGGTGAGCTGGCGATGTACTCGGTCATGTGGTCCGAGCACTGCTCGTACAAGTCGAGCAAGAACTACCTGCGGCAGTTCGGCAAGAAGGTCACGCCGGAGATGACCAAGGACCTGATGGTCGGCATGGGCGAGAACGCCGGCGTCGTCGACGTCGGCAACGGCTGGGCCGTGACCTTCAAGGTCGAGTCGCACAACCACCCCTCGTACGTCGAGCCGTACCAGGGTGCGGCCACGGGTGTCGGCGGCATCGTCCGCGACATCATCTCGATGGGTGCTCGTCCGGTCGCCGTGATGGACCAGCTGCGCTTCGGCGCGATCGACCACGAGGACACGGCGCGCGTCGTGCACGGGGTCGTCGGCGGCATCTCGTTCTACGGCAACTGCCTGGGCCTGCCGAACATCGGCGGCGAGACCTACTTCGACCCGGTGTACCAGGGCAACCCGCTGGTCAACGCGCTGGCGGTCGGCGTCCTGCGGCACGAGGACCTGCACCTGGCGAACGCCTCGGGTGCGGGCAACAAGGTCGTGCTGTTCGGCGCCCGCACCGGTGGCGACGGCATCGGCGGGGCGTCGATCCTGGCGTCCGACACCTTCACCGAGGGCGGCCCGACCAAGCGTCCCGCCGTGCAGGTCGGCGACCCCTTCGCCGAGAAGGTCCTGATCGAGTGCTGCCTCGAGCTGTTCCAGAAGGACCTGGTCGAGGGCATCCAGGACCTCGGCGCCGCGGGCATCTCGTGCGCCACGTCCGAACTCGCCAGCAACGGCGACGGCGGCATGCACATCTCGCTCGACGACGTCCTGCTGCGCGACCCCACGCTCACCGCCGAAGAGATCCTGATGTCGGAGAGCCAGGAGCGCATGATGGCGGTCGTCCGCCCCGACAAGCTCGACGCGTTCCTGCAGGTCGTCGGCAAGTGGGAGGTCGAGACCAGCGTGCTGGGCGAGGTCACCGGCACCGGCCGTCTCGTCATCGACTGGCAGGGCCAGGAGATCGTGAACGTCGACCCGCGCACCGTCGCCGTCGACGGCCCCGTGTACGACCGCCCGGTCGCCTACCCGACGTGGATCGACGCGCTGCAGGCCGACAGCGCCGACTCGCTCGACCGTCCCGAGACGGGTCCGGCACTCAAGGCCCAGTTCCTGCAGCTGCTCGGATCACCGAACCTGGCGTCGAAGGACTGGGTCACGAACCAGTACGACACCTACGTGCTCGGCAACACCGCGCTCGCGTTCCCCGACGACGGCGGCATGATCCGCATCGACGAGGAGACCGGCCTGGGCGTGACGATCGCCACCGACGCCAACGGTCGCTACTGCCAGCTCGACCCCAAGCAGGGTGCTCGTCTGGCGCTGGCCGAGGCGTACCGCAACGTCGCCGTCACCGGGGCGATCCCGGCCGCGGTGACCGACTGCCTGAACTTCGGCTCGCCGGAGAACCCCGAGGTCATGTGGCAGTTCTCGCAGGCGGTCGAGGGACTGGCCGACGGCTGCATGGAGCTCGGCATCCCCGTCACGGGCGGCAACGTGTCGTTCTACAACCAGACCGGTTCGACGCCGATCCACCCCACCCCAGTGGTCGGCGTGCTCGGGGTCATCGACGACGTCGCCAAGCGCGTGCCCTCGGGCTGGCAGGACGACGGCCACAACATCTACCTGCTCGGCACGACCGACCTCGAGCTCGACGGTTCGGCATGGGCCGGCACGGTGCACGGGCACCTGGGCGGTCGCCCGCCCAAGGTCGACCTGGCGCGCGAGAAGGAGCTCGGCTCGCTGCTGGCCGCAGCCACCGACGAGCAGCTGCTCAGCAGCGCACACGACCTGGCGGACGGCGGCCTGGGTCAGGCACTCGCCGAGTCGGTCCTGCGCTTCCGGGTCGGCGCGCGCGTGGTCCTCGACGAGCTGCAGGAACGCGACGGCATCGACCTGGCCACGGCCCTGTTCTCGGAGTCGACTGCCCGGGTCATCGTCACCGTCCGCCGCGAGGACGACGTGCGGTTCCAGGGCCTGTGCAACGGCCGGGGCTTCCCGGTGCTGCGCATCGGCGTGACCGACGGCCACTCGCAGGCGCTCGAGGTCCAGGGCGCGTTCGAGGTCTCGGTCGACGAGCTCCGCGGCACGCACGGCGCGACCCTGCCGAGCCGCTTCGGTGACGTCATCCAAGAGACCGTGACCGAGGGTGTCCTGGGCCGCGGGCCACTGGCGTCCGACGGCACCTTCTCGCCCCGCACGGACAGCTGAGCGGCCCGCACCGTGTCCGCCGACCTCCTCGTCACGCTGCCCTTCGCCGAGCTCGTCGACCGCTTCGGCCCCGTGCCGGACGGCATCGAGCTCGGCGTTTGGGACGTCGGATCTCCCCACGAGCGTCCGGACGACGTCGCGATCACGATGCTGCCGTTCTACTTCCAGGGTCGGCACCGGTGGCAGTACGTCCACGACCTGCCGAACCTGCAGCTGCTGCAGCTGCCGAGCGCCGGCTACGAGCACGCCGTGCCGCACGTCCCCGGGCACGCACAGCTGGCGAACGGCCGGGGCATCCACGACGACGAGACCGCCGAGCTCGCCGTGGGCCTGGCCCTCACGGCGCTGCGGGAGATCGGGCAGTTCCAGATCGACCGGACGAACGGCGTCTGGGACGTCCGCACGACCCGCTCGTTGGCGGACCGTCGGGTCACGGTGGTGGGTTACGGCGCGATCGGCAGCGCCATCGCGACCCGGTTCGAGGCCTTCAGGACCGACGTGACCGTCGTCGCCCGGACGGCGCGCGAGCAGGACGGCCGCCACGTGCACGCGTTCGGCGAGCTGCCCGAACTCGCCCGCACCACGCACGTGCTGGTGCTCATCGCTCCCCTCACCGACGAGACCGACCACCTGGTCGACGCCGCGCTGTTGGCGGCGCTGCCCGACGGTGCCCTCGTGGTGAACGTCGCCCGGGGTCGGGTCGTCGACACCGACGCCCTGGTCGCCGAACTGCAGCGCGGACGGCTGTCGGCGGGGCTGGACGTGACCGACCCCGAGCCGCTGCCGGCCGGGCACCCGCTCTGGACGACACCGAACACCGTGCTCACGCCACACGTCGGGGGCAACACCGACCTGAGCGTGCCGCGGTCGATCGAACTGATGCGCCGACAGGTCTCGGCGCTGGCCGCTGGTCGCGCGTTCGAGAACCTGATCGAGTTCTGACCCGGCGCCGGACCAGGTCTACGAGAGCGGCACCACGCAGGTGGGCGTACCGACGGCGATCTGTCCGACGGGCTCCCCCGGCATCCCGTCGTCCCCGACGGGCAGCACTGCCACGGCGTCGGACCGCTCGTTCGCGACCAGCAGGAACCCGGGCACGCGGGCGAAGTGCCGCGGCCAGGTGCCTCCGCACGGAACAGCGCCCACGAAGGTCAGCCCGCCGTCGGCCGCGTCGAGCACGGCGATCTCGTCACGACCCCGGACGGCGACGACCACGCGACCGGCGTCGACGACCTCGATGTGGCTGAGCAGCGAGTCGCCCGGCACGACCGAGCCCGTCCCCGCTGATGCGACGGTCCGGAACGATCCACCCTCGTCTCGCCGCAGCCGGTGCACCTGGCCGTCGAGCTCGCCGGCGACGAACAGGTCGCCGTCGAACCACGCCATGTGCCGCGGGCCCGCTCCCGGCGCGACGTGGTGCACCCGCACCGACGACAGCCCGACGGACGACGAACCAGAACCAGAGCCAGAACCAGAACCGGACCCCGAACCAGACCCAGAACCAGAACCCGACCCCGAACCAGAACCAGACCCAGACCCAGACACCGCGAACTCGTGCAGCGCGTCCCCGCCCAGGTCCGCCACCAGGATCGTGCCCTCGGGCGTCGCGATCGACTGGTGCGCGTGCGGCCCGTCCTGCCGGTCCGGATCGGGTCCGGTAACGTCGGGCAGCACCACGGTCGCGCCAGGACCAGCAGCACCGGCACCAGCACCAGCACCAGCACCAGCACCAGCAGCGCCTGCACCGTCGAGCCCCACCGCGGTCACGGTCCCGGACGTGTAGTTCGTCAGCACGAGCGCGCCCGCGGCGTCGACCCGCACGTGGCACGGCGCGTCCCCACCGGCGGGTGCGTCCCACAGGTGCTCGAGCGCCGAGCCGTTCCGACGGAAGGCACTGACGCTGCCGTCGACGACCTCGGACACGGCGTACACGCGGTCACCCGCGACGGCAAGGAACGACGGGTCGTCCATCACGGCCACGGTCGATGCGACACCGTCCTGCACCAGCGAGATCCCGGTCGCGTTCCCACCCCCGGTCGCGGTGTAGGACCCGACGAAGAACGACGGCACCGCAGCGCCCTCGCTCACGCCTCGGCCCCGGCGATCTGCTCGTGGTGGTGGATGACCTCGGCGACGATGAAGTTCAGGAACTTCTCCGCGAACGCCGGGTCCAGGTGCGACTCCGCCGCCAGGGACCGCAGCCGCGTCACCTGGATCTGCTCACGCGCCGGGTCGGCCGCGGGCATGCCGGCGCTGGCCTTGAGGTACCCCACCCGCTGCGTGTACTTGAAGCGTTCCGCGAGCATGTGGATCACCGCGGCGTCGATGTTGTCGATGCTCTGGCGGATGCTCCGCAGTTCCGACACGGCAGCTTCGTCGTACTCGCTCATGGCCCGAGCCTAACGGTGGGAGGATGGTCCCATGTCGGCGCTCCTCGTCCTGTCCACCGTGTTCGCGATCCTCGCCGGGCTGCTGCACGTCTACATCTTCTTCATGGAGTCGATCGCCTGGACCAGCCCGCGCGTGCGCAAGACGTTCGGCATCGCCTCGGACGCCGAGGCACGCGCCACCCAGGGCCTCGCCTTCAACCAGGGCTTCTACAACCTGTTCCTGGCGATCGGCGCGTTCCTGGGTGTCGTCCTGGCCTACGCGGGCAACGGCGCGACCGGCTGGACCCTGGTCGTGTTCGCCACCGCGAGCATGCTCGGTGCCGCCGTGGTGCTCGCCGGCACCGGCCGCCGCTACTTCAGCACGGCGCTCATCCAGGGCGGCTTCCCGCTGATCGCCCTGCTCTTCGCGCTGATCGGCTCGACGATCGGGGGCTGAACCGCCCCACCAGCGCACGCCCGCCAGGGCGCGCGCACCAGGCAACGGCCAGGAGGCCCGGCGCACCCCCGGCGGACCGCAACCGGTCCGTGGGTGGTGATCCGGGCCTCCTGGCCGTTCAGCTGGTCTGGTCGGCTCAGCCGAGCTTCGCCGCGAACTGGTCGGGCAGACGCTTGAGCGCCCACTCGATCGCGGCGGTGGTGCCCATCGAGAAGGCGGACGAGACGTCCTTGTCGTCGACGACGATGTCGTGGCCGGCCTGCACGGACGGCACCTTCTGGAACAGCGGGTCTGCCTCGGCCTTGGAGGCCTCGACGTAGATCGGCAGGATCACGGTCAGGTCGGCGTCCAGCAGGTCGAGGTTCTCGTTCGACAGCGACACCGAGAACTGCTTGCCGGCTTCTTGGTCGATCTTCTTCGGGATCGTGAAGCCGAGCTGCTGCATGAACTGCGCGCGGCTGTCGGCCGAGGCGTAGGCGCCGAAGCCCTCGGACGTGTAGGCGCCGATGACGGCCGTCTTGCCCTGGAACTCGGGGTGGGCCTTGCGTGCTGCGGCGTAGGCCGTGTCGACGCCGTCGAGCAGCTTCTTGCCCTGGTCGACCTTGCCGAGCGCCTTCGCGATCATCGTGGTCTGCTGCTTGGTCGTCGCCAGGTAGTTCGCGCCGCCCTTCGGGATCGCCACGGTGGGCGCGATCGCCGAGAGCTTGCTGTAGCGGTCCTTGTCGCCCGAGGACTTGACGTCGAGGATCAGGTCCGGCTTGAGCTTGAGGATGTCTTCGTAGCTGGGCTCGAGCGTGTTGATGATCTTCGGCGACTTCGTGTAGGCGTCCTTGAGCCACGGACCGACGCCGTCGCCGCCGAACGCCAGCCAGTCGCTGGCACCGACGGGCTGCACGCCGAGTTCGAGGGCCGTCTCGGCGTCACCCCAGCCGAGGGCGACGACGCGCTTGGGCTGCGACTCGATCGTCGTGGTGCCGAGGCCGGTCGTGATGGAGACGGGGAAGGCACCGTCGCCGCTGGAGGACGGGTTCGACTGGGCGGTCGTCGAGCCGGCGGAGCAGCCGGCCAGGACGAGCGACGCGGCCACGACGGCGCCGGCTGCTGCGAGCACGCGGCGCAGGCGCTGCTTGGGGAGGGAGGTTCGGATCACGGAAGTAAGGCTACCCTAAGCGCCTGACGCTGATCCGGGCTGACTATGCTCGCTGACCGTGACCCCCACCTGGCGCGACCCGGACCGCACCGCGCTGGCCGTGCTCGGCTCGCCGATCGCGCACTCGCTCTCCCCCACGCTGCACCTGGCCGCGTACCAGGAGCTCGGCGTCCCGTTCACGTACGGACGGCACGAGGTGGCCTCGGGCGGGCTCGACGCCTTCATCGCGGGACTGGGACCCGCGCAGGCCGGGTACCGCGGACTCAGCCTGACGATGCCGCTGAAGCGCGAGGTGCTGCCGCTGCTCGACCGCACGACGCCGCTGGTCGACGAGCTCGGGGTCGCGAACACCCTGGCGTTCCGCAGCGTCGGCGACGGAGTCGAGCGGTCGGGCGCGAACACCGACGTCGAGGGCATCGTGCGGCCCGTGGCAGCGCTCGGGCACGTCCCTGGCCAGGCCACGATCCTGGGCGGGGGCGCCACGGCAGCCAGTGCCCTGATGGCGTCGCTGCGGCTCGGCGCCTCGCTGGTCCGGGTGTTCGTGCGCGACACCGGCCGCGCGGGCGACCTGGTCACGCTCGCGACGCGGCTCGGCATCACGCTCGAGGTGCACCCGCTGACCGAGCTGGTGCAGGCCGGCCCGCTGGGGTTCGTCGTGTCGACGCTGCCCGGGGGCGCGGCCGACGACCTGCCCCTGACCCCGAGCGGCCCCGACGCGGTGCTGTTCGACGTGGCGTACGAGCCGTGGCCGACGGCGGTTGCCCGGCGGTGGTCGACTGCCGGGGGTCGGGTGCTGAACGGCCTGGACATGCTGACCGAACAGGCCATCGGGCAGATCCGGTTCTTCCTGACGGGGGACGACGACGAGCTGCTGCCGGACGAGGCCGCCGTGCGCCGGGCGATGCGGCACGCGGTGCGGCTGCCGGAGACGATCGTCGGGTAGCGGGCCCGCGGAGCGCAGTGCTCGGCGCTCAGTGCTCAGCGCCGGGTGCGTGCCTCGGCGTCGAGCAGCGCGACGGACACGTCCCACAGGCGATCGGCGTCGTGGGTGTCGAGCGCCCAGGGCAGCACCCCGTACAGGCCGTCCTGCACGGCATCGACCACGGCGGACTCGTGGCAGTCCTCGAAGTACTTCCCCGTGACGTCGGCGAGCTCCGGCGCCGTGGCCAGCAGCACGGACGTGGCCGCTCCCTGCGCCGGGGTCTTCACGAGGTCGGCCGCGGCGACCTTCGTCGCCGCCAGGACGTCCGGGTCCCAGTGTTTCTGCAGCCCGGTCCAGATGCCGCCGGGCATGCAGGAGTTCGCGGTGATGCCGTCGTCCGCCCAGCGCAGCCCGACCCCGACGGCGAACAGGGCGTTCGCGGTCTTCGACTGGGCGTACGCCATGCCCGGGTCGTAGGCGCGGCGACGGAAGAACAGGTCGTCGAACACGACGGGCGACGAGCCGTGCCCGCTCGACGACACGGCGACGATCCGGGCGTCGCCGGCCGCGGTCAGGGCGCCGTGCAGCCCGAGCGCCAGGGCGAAGTGCCCCAGGTGGTTGGTGGCGAACTGCGACTCCCAGCCAGCAGGCGTGTAGCTCTCGGGGGAGTCCATCACCCCGGCGTTGGCGATGAGCATGTGGAGCGGACTGTCCCATGCGGCGACGAACGCGTCGACCGAGGCCGGGCGGTCCAGGTGCAGCGCGACGACCGCGGGCGCCGGTCGACCGGTGGTGCTCGCGATGTCCTCGGCGACACGGTGTCCGGCGTCGGTGTCGCGGACCGCCATGGTCACCGTCGCGCCGGCTCCGGCGAGCGCCCGGGCCGTCTCGACGCCGATGCCCGAAGCCGCTCCGGTGACGATCGCGGTGCGGCCGGTCAGGTCGATGCCGTCCACCACCTGGGCGGCCGTGGTGCGGGCGCCGAACGTGGTGAGGTCGCGGGTGGGACGGGAGTCGGGCATGGTGCTCCTCAGGACGCCACGACCCCGTCCAGGTAGAACCAGCGGCCCTGCTCGCGGACGAAGTCGCTCGTCTCCTCGAGCGTGCCACGGTCGGTGTCGGTCCGCCACCACGCGCGGAAGGCGACCGTGCCCCGCGAGTCGAACGGGCCTCCCGCCTGGGTCGCGGTGATGTCGAGCCGGGTCCAGCGCTGGTCGGGGTCGAGTTCGAGCGTGGCCGGTCGGGTGCTCGGGTGCCACGAGCGCAGCAGGTACTCGGGCAGCCCGAGCGCGAACGCCGAGAACCGGGAGCGCATGAGCCGTTCGGCGGTGGGTGCTGCGGCCCCGGCGTGCAGGGGGCCGCAGCACTCGCCGTAGGGGTTGCCGCTCAGGCAGGGGCAGCGCGACGCGGGGTCCACGTGGACCAGCGTGTCAGTCGACCAGGGACAGCGTGACGGTGATGTTGCCGCGGGTGGCGTTGGAGTAGGGGCAGATCTCGTGCGCCCGCTCGGCGGCGCGCTGCCGCTTCGCCTGCTCGACGTTGGGCATGTACACGTCGAGCTCGACCGCCAGGCCGAAGCCGCCGCTGCCGTTCCCACCGATGCCGACCTCGGCGGAGACCTCGGCGCCGGTGGTGTCGACCTCGAGCTCCTTGCCCGCGGCGTGCAGCGCGCCGAGGAAGCACGCGGCGTACCCGGCGGCGAAGAGCTGCTCGGGGTTGGTGCCCTCGCCGCTGCCGCCCATCTCCTTCGGCGGACGGGTGTCGAGGTCCAGGCGGTCGTCCTCGCTGCGGACGTGGCCGTCGCGGCCACCCCCGGAGGCGTGGGCGACGGCGGTGTAGACGATGTCGAGACTCATGGCAGCAGGTGAGCGCCCCTGCCTGGACGATCGCTGATCCGGCCCGCCGCCGTGCGGTGCCGGGTGTGCGCGGTCGAGACCAGCCGGGCGTGTCCGGCGGCCGGCCGAGTAGGAACGAAGCATGTACTTCCTCGGCTGGCGCGTGTTCCGCGACGAGTTCAGCCACGCCGTCCCCGCGGCACGTCGGCGATGGTCGGCGGTCGTCGGTGCCCTGGTTGCGGTGGGGGCAGCGCTGGTCCTGGTCGGTGTCGGGCTCGTCACGCCGTGGCCGGACCTGGGCAGCGCCGCAGGACTGGTCGGTGTCGTGATGCTCGCGCTCGCGGTCGGCGTGCTCGGCGCCGCACTCGTCCCCCTCCGCCCCACCGGCCCGGACGGCGCACGCCTGTACTGGTCCGGAGCCATGACCCAGGCGCGGGACGGCGTCGAGCAGTACTTCCGCCGCGGTGGCGCGCCGACGATCGACCCCGCCGACCGCGACGACGTGCTGCGGGATGCAGCGGTCATCCGCGCCGGGATGGTGCCCGAGGTGTACCGCGGGCTGCTCCTGCTGGTGGTCGTCGTGCTGGGCACCGTCGCGGTCGTCCTGCTCGAGGTGCCCGCCCGGATCGTGCTCTGGGTCGCGCTGATCGCCGTGGTCCGCACCGTGACGAACGTGATCCGCCTCGGCAGGGTCGAACGCGCACGTGCCCTCGCCGAGCTCCTGCCGGACGCACCGCCCCGCGCCGCGAGCACCTCCGTGCGCCCGGGACGTCCGAGCACCCGTTCAGGGTCGAAGCTCGGCCTGCCGGGCGAGGACAGGTAGCGCCCGTGCTGCGACTCGGTTGGCAGACGTACTGGCAGCAGGTCGGCGACGCGGTGTCCCCGGCTCGCGTGCGCCGCGCGTTCGGAGTGGCGCTCGCGGCGATGGCGGTCGCCGCGGCCGGGATGACCGTGTTCGAGCTCGGCCGGCACTGGACCGGACTGCGGCCCGGTGGCGCCACGGTCATCGTGCTGCTGCTGGCGCTCGGGGTCGGTCTGGTCGCGTTCGCGTGCTGTCCTCTGTCGGGGCGGTCCGAGCCCGTCGCGACGATCAACGGCCGGCAGGTCCGCCCCGACACGGCCCGCACCGTCCGGTCGTCGATCCAGCGCTACCTGGCGGTCCGGCCACCGGCGATCGCGCCCGAGGACCGCGAGGCCGTCCTGATCGACACCGCGCTGTACCGCCGCGGCGTCATCGTGGACCTGACGCGGAGAACGGCACTCGTCGCCG
Organism: Microbacterium sp. M1A1_1b; assembly: GCF_053345565.1. Classification (NCBI taxonomy): domain Bacteria; kingdom Bacillati; phylum Actinomycetota; class Actinomycetes; order Micrococcales; family Microbacteriaceae; genus Microbacterium; species Microbacterium sp. M1A1_1b. The sequence goes on along the minus strand of NZ_JBKFAJ010000003.1, from coordinate 235,076 downwards.
GCGGGGTGCTGGCGGCGATCAGCTTCGCGGTCGTCGGGTCCGCGCACGTGTGGCCGGTGCTCATGCTCGTCTACGCCGGCAACCTGCCCTCGATGCTGACGCGCCTGGGCCGTGCCGAGCGCGCCCGCCGCGAGGCCGCATCCCTCTGACGAGACTCGGCCCCGCGGACCCCGCACGGCATCCCGACGGCGCAACCTGTCCGCACCACCGAGTCTCGCCGCCCCGCACCGCTTGGCCCCGCTGGCCTCGCCCCGCCGACCCCACCCCGCCGCCGCGAGTGCCGGGCCAGGGCACGGACCTGATCCCTCGGGGCACAGAGCCGCCCCCGGACCCGGACGGGTTCCCAATGCGCGATGGCCGATCTGGTCCGCGATCCCCGGGTTCCACCGACCAGATCGGCCAACCCGCAGGACGAACCACGGCGCACCGCCGCCGCTCGCCACTCGCCACTCGCCTCAACGAGACTCGGCCCCGCGGACACCTTGCGGCGTCCGGCCGGCGCGAACTGTCCGCTGCGCCGAGACTCGGCACGCGCGGCGGCACGCGCACGGGCTCGCGCACGGGCACGCGCGGCGGCACGGCACGGGCACGCGCCGCGGCACGGCACGGGCGTCGGTGGGACGGGGCACACTGGGCGCATGTGTGGCCGCTTCGTCGTCTCCGACACCACCGCCGACCTGCTTCCGGAGCTCCTGGCCGAGCTCGCCTCGGGGACCGAACACGTCGACCCGGACTCCGGCGAGGTGCATGCCGGCCTGGCCCCGAGCTGGAACGTCGCACCGACTGACCCCGTGTACGCCGTCCGGCAGCGTCACGGCGAGCGCGAACTCCCGCGCATCAGCTGGGGCTTCGTGCCGACCTGGGCGAAGGACTTCGCGAAGCAGCGCCCGAAGCCGATCAACGCCCGCATCGAGACCGTGGCCACGAGCGGCATGTTCAAGCGGGCCTTCCTGACGAACCGGTGCATCGTCCCGGCGCAGGGCTACTACGAGTGGGTCGTGCGCGAGGACGGCAAGGAACCCCACTTCGTGCACGAACCCGGCGGGGCGCTCGCGATGGCCGGCGTCGTGAGTGCCTGGCCCGACCCGACCAAGCCCGAGGACGACCCCGACAAGTGGAAGCTCTCGCTGGCGATCATCACGCGGGACGCCCACGTCGCTCCGGGCGAGGTGCACGACCGGATGCCGGCGTTCCTGACTCCCGACGGCTACGACGACTGGCTGGGCGGTGAGCTTGCGGCCGACGATCTGCTGGCGCTGCTGGACCACGAGTCGCTCGAGGTCGCAGCAGGTCTGACGCAGTACGAGGTCGCCCGCACCGTCAACAGCGTCCGGAACGACGGCCCGCAGCTGATCGAACCGGTGGACCCGTCCGGCGCAACCCCGCAGCCCGGCACCGACACGCTCTTCTGACGCGACCTGCCCCCGCCCCCGCGGGCCACCGACACGGACAGGAGGCCCGGATCACGTCCGCCGTGTGGCGGTGGTGATCCGGGCCTCCTGTCCGTCAGCCGAGTTGGGTCAGGCGCGCGCGTTCCGTCGTCGGAGCAGCAGGGCGATCCCTCCCAGCAGCAGCGCGAGCGCGGCCAAGCCGAGCCCGGTCAGCCCGGTCGTTCCCGTGAAGGCGAGCTGCGCGGCGTGCAGCTTGGCGGCCAAGCCGATCGGGTAGGTGACGGTGATGGTGGCCGTGACGACCTGCCCGTCGCTGTCGGTCACGGCGTACCCGACCTGCAGGGTGCCGGTGTGTCCGACCTCGGGCGTGAAGGTGACGACGCCGTCGGTGACGGTCCAGGTGCCCTCGCCGTCGACGACCAGACGGTCGACGCTCGCGCCGGTCGCCGCGTCGAGCAGGTGCAGCGTGCCGCGCTGGAACGTCGCACCACCGGTGGGGTGGTCGTTGTCGAGCGGCGCGATCGTGACGGCCCTGCCCTTCGTGCCCGTCGCCGCGTCGTCGGTCGCGACGGCGTGGGCCAGCACCACCATCGTCGCCGTGGCGCTCGTCGTCTGCCCCGAGGCGTCCGTCACCGTGTACGAGAACACGTCCGTCCCGGTGAACCCGGTCGCCGGCGTGTAGACGTACGACCCGTCGGCGCCCACGCGAGCGGTGCCGTGCGCGGGCTTCCGGTCGAGCGCCGCGGTCAGGTCGGTGCCGAGGTCGTTCCGCAGCAGGCCGTGGCCGGCGTCGTGCGCGACGGCGACCCCGGCGACCGTAGTGGCGGCGTCCTGTCGCGCGACGATCCCGACCGTGACCAGCATCGTGCCGTCGACGCGCTGCCCGGAGGCGTCCTGCGCGGTGTACGTCACCCGGTCGGTGCCGGAGAACCCGGCGGCGGGCGTGTACACGCACGTGCCGTCGGCCGCGATGGTCGCGGTGCCGTGGCCAGCGGTGCCGACCGCGACGACCTGCAGCCGGGTGCCACGGTCGTTGCCGAGCACGCCCGGCCCCCGGACGGTGACGGCGGTGCCCGCGGTGGTGCGGGCACGGTCGTCGCGGACGGTCGGCACGACGGTGATCGTCACCAGGCCGGTGGCGGTGTTCTCCTCGGCGTCGGTGGCCGTGTACGTGAAGGTGTCGATGCCCGACCAGTCCTGGGCCGGGGTGTAGACGTACGAGCCGTCCTTCGCCACGTGCACGGTGCCGTGCGCGGGCTTGCGGTCGACTGCGGCCCACAGCGCCGTGCCGGAGTCACCCGTCAACACGCCCGTGCCGGCAGCGGCCCGCACGGTGCCGTTCGTCGCCGTGGTCGCAGTGTGGTCGACCGCCACGGTGCCGACGAGCACGGTCACGGTCGCCGTGGTCGACTGCCCCCAGGCGTCCGTCGCGGTGTACGTGAACGTGTCGGTGCCCGAGGCTCCCGGCGCCGGCGTGTAGACCAGACCGCCGTCGACGCCCTCGGTCACGGTGCCGTGCCGAGCGTCGCCGTGTCCGGTGACGTGCAGTCCGGTGCCGTGGTCGTTGCCGGTCACGGTCGCGCTGCTGATCGGCAGCGCGGTGCCGGCGGGCGTGCTCAGGGTGTCGGCGACCGCGACGGGGGTCACGGTGACGGTGACCGTCGCGGTGGCGGTGCTGCCGGTGCCGTCCGTCGCGGTGTACCCGAACGTCGCCGTGCCGGAGAACCCGTCCGCGGGGACGAACGTGACCGTGCCCGTGCCGGAGACCGACGCCGTGCCGACCGGTCCCGTGCCGCCCGAACCCGTGCCGACCGGCCCCGTGCCGACCGACGCTGCCGGCGCAGACACCGCGGTGACGTGCAGGGCGGTCCCGCTGTCGTTCGCGGTCACGGGGACGTCGACCGCGGTGCCCGCCGTGGTGCTGGCGGTGTCGTGCACGGCCTTCGGGGCGACGGTGATCGTGACGGTCGCCGTCGTGGTGTTGCCCGATCCGTCGCGGACGGTCGCGTCGAAGGTGTCCGGGCCGGAGTACCCGGTCGTCGGCGTGTACGTGTACCCACCGGCAGGGTCGACGGTGACCGAACCGTGCGAGGGGTCCGTGTGGTCCGTCACGTGCAGGTCGGATCCGGTCGAGTCGGCGAGCACGCCCTGGTCGGCGGGCACGACGAGCTCGCCGTCCGCGGTGGCCGTGGTGTCGGGAGCCGCGACCACGGGGTCGATCGTCACGGTGACGGTGCCGGTCGCGGTGTTGCCGTTCGCGCCGGTGACCTGGTACGTGAAGGTGTCCGTGCCGGAGGTCCCCGCGGCGGGCGTGTACGTCACGGTGCCGTCGGCGTTCCGGACGACCGAGCCCGTGCCGGCGTCACGCACGGCGGAGACGGTGAGTCCGGTGCCGTGGTCGTTCGCCGTCAGGTCACGCGAGGTCACCGTGACGGGCGTGTTCGCCGTCGTGGTGATCGTGTCCGCCGCGGTGCTCGGCCGCACGGTGATGCTCACGAGCCCGGTGGTGGTGCTGTCGGAGCCGTCCTTCGCCGTGTACGTGAACGAGTCCGGGCCGGAGAACCCGTCGGCCGGCGTGTACGTGTACGAGCCGTCCGGCGCCAGGTCCAGCGCACCGTGCAGGGGTTCGACGTCGACCGTGGCGGTCAGGTCGGTGCCGCGGTCGTTCGCCAGGACCCCGTCGACCGTGGACACCGTGAGCGTGGAGCCCGCCGTTGCGGTCGCGCTGTCGGGTGTGGCCATCGGGCCGACGATCACGACGACCCAGCTCGAGGCCGTGCGATCCGACGCGTCCGTGGCGTCGTACCAGAACGTCCCGGTGCCCGACGAGCCCGCGGCCGGCGTGAAGACCGCGTCGCCCGCGGCGTCGAGCGCGACCGTGCCACCCGTCGCGTCCCGCACGCCGGTGACGTGCAGGCCGGTGCCCACGTCGTTGCCCGACAGGGTCGTCGCGGCGACCGTGACCGGCTGGTCGGCGGTGGTCGCGGCAGCGTCGGGCAGGGCGCGCGGCGTCACGGTCACGGTGACGGTCCCCGTGCGGGAGACCAGCCCGGTGGGGTCGGTGACCCGGTAGGTCAGGTGGTCCGTGCCCGAGGTCCCCGTGGCCGGGGTGTAGTCGATCGACCCGTCGTCGGCGACGACGGCCGTGCCGTTCGTCGGGGCGTCGACGAGCGCGGTCGTCAGGTCCGTGCCGTGGTCGTTCGCCTGCACGGCGATGGTGACGGGGACGTTCGCCCGGGTGGTGGCGGTGTCGTCGGCGGCGGCCGGCACCACGGTCAGCGTGACCGTCGCCGTGCTGAGGGCCCCGGCGGCGTCCAGCACCGTGTACGTGAACGTGTCGCGGCCGGAGAACCCGTCGACCGGGGTGTACCGGTACGCGCCGGTGGTGCGGTCGAGTTCGAGCGCCCCGTGTGCCGGTGTCGTGTCCGCCGTGATCGACAGGCCGTCGCCCAGGTCGTTGCCCAGGACGCCGTCCGTGCGCCCGGTCCGGACGACCGGGTCGCCGGCCGTGGTGCTCGCGGCGTCGTCGAGGGCCCGGGGTGCGACGTGCACCGTGACCGTGACGGTGTCGCTCGAGGTGCCGTCGGTCACCGTGTAGTCGAACTGGTCCGGCCCGGACCACCCGTCGGCCGGGGTGTACGTGTACGACCCGTCCTTCCCGACCACGACGGCGCCGTGGGCAGGCTGCGTCGATCCGGCGACGGTCAGTCCGGTGCCCTGGTCGTCGGCCAGGAGGCCCGGTGCGGCTCCGACGGTCGGCTGTCCGGCCGTCGCGGTGACCGTGTCGGCCCCCGCGGTCGGCACGACGGTGACCGTCACGGTGGCGGTGGTCGTGTGGCCCTTGGTGTCCTTCGCCGTGTAGGTGAAGGTGTCGGAGCCGGAGAACCCGTCCGCCGGCGTGTACCGGTAGGCGCCGTCGGGGTCGACGGACACCGATCCGTGCGCGGGCTGCGTGTTCGCGACGACGGTCAGGCCGTCGCCGATGTCGTTCGCCAGCAGGCCCGAGGCACCGTTCGCGGACGCCGTTGATCCGGCGTGCACGGTGATGGCGTCGGCGGCCGCGGTCGGGGTGACGGTGACCGTCACGGTGCCCGTCGCCTGGCGACCGGAGCCGTCCTGCGCGACGTAGTCGAAGCCGTCCGTGCCCGAGAAACCGTCATCGGGCGTGTACGTGTACGAGCCGTCGGGGTTCACGGTCACGGTGCCGTGTGCTGGCTTGGTGTTCGACACGACGGTCAGCCCGTCGCCGGTGTCGTTCGCCAGGACGCCGGACGATGCCGGCACCGTCAGGGGCTCACCGGACTCGGCGACGGCGGTGTCGGCCGCCGTGCCGACGTGGGTGCGCTGCAGCGTGTTCGTGAACGTCACGACGACGTCGGTGCCGTCGCTGGACACGGCCCGGGGGAACGTGAACGCCGCGGTGCTGCCGGTGCCGTTCGCCACGGTGCGGCCACTGTTGGTGTCGACGGCCTTCCACGTGGTGGCGTAGTCGGCCGGGTCCGTGGTGCCCGCCGCGGTCTGGGTCACCGTGTAGTGCTTGTCCGGGGTGACCAGGACGGCGCCTGCCTTCTGGCGCTGGACACCGGTGTCCGAGCCGCTCGTGGTCGCCGTGGTGCCGCTGCTGGTGCTGGTGATGCCGTCGCCCGTGATCGCCAGGCCGAACTGGTCGCCACTGTTCCAGCGCTGGTCGACGCTCGACGCGCCCGCGACGGTGTCGGCGTAGTTGCAGGTCGCCAGGTCGGTCGCGGCGAAGTTGCCCACGACCGGGAACGACCGCAGCTGGGTGCCCGCGGTCGGGTCGAGCTGGTAGATCGTGGTCGTGGCGACGTTGTTGGCGGTGGTCGTGTTCGACACGTACAGGTAGCCGTCGGACGAGAACGCGATGCCCGGGCTGCTGGTGCCCTGCGGCAGGGTGGCGATCGGCGTGGTGCTCAGCGACGTGGCGCCGGAGGTGGCCGGGACGGCCTCGGTGTTCACCCGGTAGACCGTGTCGGCCGCCACGACGAAGAACAGCCCGCCCGAGCTGAACGCGAAGTCGCCGTTGCCCGACTTCAGGCCGGTGATCTGGCCGACCTGGCCGAGGTACTGCTGCTTGGCCGGGTCGTACGCGCCGAGCCAGCCGGTGTTGTCGCCGTAGTAGTAGATGCCCGTGACCGGGTTGACCGCTCCGCGGATGACCGTGCGGGTCTTGTCGGTCGGGATCGCGGCCGACGCGGTGTTCGTCGCGGGGTCGAACGAGCGCAGCGTCGCGCTCGCCCCGTTCGACGCCGCGAACATCGCCGTGCCCTCACGCGAGATGCCCAGGCCGTTGTTCGCCTGCGTGCCGAGGTCGGCGACGTCGGCCGTCGAGCCCTTCGACGCTGCGGCGCTGATGTCGATCGCGACGACCTTGCCCGCCGAGTTCGTCGCGTACAACGTGTTCTGGTCGCAGACGAAGTGTCCGTCGGTCGTCGCCGCGACCACCGCCGATGCCGGGGTGGCGGCGACGACGGCCGTGGCGGTGCTCAGGCCGGCGCCGACGAGCAGCGCGGCCATCAGGACGGCGACGGGTCGGACGCCGAGACGGCGTGCGGGCACAGTGGTGCCCTGGTCTGCAGGCAGCATGAGAGTCTCTTTCGGGTCGAGGCTGTCGGGCGCGGTGGCGTCGATCGTCACGGTCAGGGAACCGGAGAACGGCCGTTCGCGCCGAGGCCGATCCTGGCAGTTCACAGAGCCCCTGTGGGGACATGTCCGGTCCCCAGTAGTGGGGACCTCCCAGTCCGGGTGCCAGCCGGGGACCGGTAGCGTCGACCCTCGTGACCATGCCCCGGACGGCCGTGATCGCCCGCCTCGTGCTGGGCCTGGCGGTGCTGGCCGTCCTGGTGGCCGCGACGCTGCCCGGGGTGGCGAGCGAGGCGGTGGGGCTGTTCCGTACCGGGGTCGCAGCGCTGCGGGGTGTCGGGCACGGCCTCCTGACCGTCGAGGACGGCTTCGTCACCGCGATGGCCGTGACGGCCGTCACCGTGCCGCTGCCCGCGCTCGTGGCGGCCGCCGGGCGCGGGTCGTCCGCCGTCGCCGGGTGGCGCGCGTCCGCGTGGGCGGCGGTCGCCTGCGTGCTGGTCGTGAGCATCCGCGCGGCGCAGGGTGGCACGCCGGGCCGGACCTGGGCCTCCGGGATCGTGGCGTGCGCGGTCGGTGTCCTGCTCGGCGCCCTGGTGCTCGCCGCGCTGCGGACCCGCGCCGTCGCTCCGACGCCGCGCAGTCGGCGGCTCGCGACGACGCTGCTGGTGCTGTACGGCCTGGGCGTGCTGGTGGTGGGGTACTGGGGCTCCCCCGTCGACGCCGGTGCCCACCCGGTGATCCTGCGCGTGCTGGACCTGGTGCACCGTGTCGGCGTCCCCGCGTGGTTCGGCTACGGGGCGCTGGAGTTCAGCGCGAACGTGCTGTTCTTCGTGCCGCTCGGGTTGCTCGTCGTGCTGCGGCTGGGGACCCGCGCGTGGTGGGTGGGCTGCGTGGCCGGGCTGGTGGTGAGCTCGGCGATCGAGATCGGGCAGGCGCTGTTCCTGCCGGCGCGGTTCGCGTCGTTCGACGACGTGCTCGCGAACACCAGCGGCGCGGTCATCGGTGCGCTGCTGGGCGTGGTGGTGCTGGGTGTGGTCGCCCTGGGAACGACGAAGCCCCGCCGGAGTGCGGCGGGGCGTTGATCGTGCGGTCGGACCGGGGTCAGGAGCGGATGACGTCCGGCAGGACGGTGTGCAGTCGCTCAGCGAGACGGGCCTGGGCTTCGTCGAGTGAGCGGAAGTCGCCGACGTACTGGCCGAACGTGTCCGACACGAAGTAGTGCGAGCCCTGCTTGTCGACCGTGCCGCCGTAGTAGCCGCCGTAGTTCGCTGCCCACAGGCCGGTGTCGGGGCGGGTCCAGAGGATCCGTGCGCGCTGCGGTGCGGCGGAGGTGACGACCTGGGCTTCGATCGCAGCGATGACCTCGATGGTCTCCGTGTCGAGGGTCACCTCGGCCACGGCGGGGTGGGTCTCGGTCATGCTCATGTGGCTGCTCCTTCGCCATACGGGGTACGTGTCCTGATGACCTCAACGCTATGTCCTGCACCCCGGGTGACACGAGCGCTCCCGTGGATTCACGGGAGTTGTCAATGCGAGGGACAGGTGGAGCCCTGTGTTTCCGGGCTGGTACCAATGTGTTTCGGGGTACATCTCCTGCACGGGGTACTCGCGATCTGGACACCGTCCACAACCCCGGGCGGATCGGGAATGCGGAGGGGTTCATGTGCTTCGCGTGGCTGAGCCGTGTGGTGCACAGGTTGGTGCTGCACACTCCGCGGCATGGACAACCGCAACCAGCCCCCGCGTCAGCTGAAGCGGCCGGGGCGGACGCCGCCGTGGCTGTACATCGTGCTGGCGGTCGTCGCCGTGGCCGCGGTCGTGCTGGTGGTGCTGGCGCTGCTCACGCGGTGAGCACGCCTGGTCGTGCACTCCGGACATGACGAAGCCCCCGCAGCCAGACGGCTGCGGGGGCTTCGTTCAGTGTGTCGAGACTCAGACGGTCTCGCGCTGGCGACGGACCGAGCCGCGGACCACGAGCAGGCCACCACCCAGGACGACAGCGCCGCCGCCGACCCAGAGGGCCAGAGCGGAGATGGTGCCACCGGTGAAGGCGAGGGTGCCGTTGGTGCCGTTCGAGCCGGTGGCGACCGCAGCGTCAGCCGGAGCGACGGTGAAGGAGGCCAGGCCGACGACGCCCGAGGTGGCGCCGGTGGCGGTCAGGTTGTAGGTGCCCGACGCGCCGGCCGGGAAGGTGACGCGGACGACGAGCGAGCCGTCGGACGAAGCCGTGTAGGACTTCGAGACGGTCGTGGTCGGCAGCGCACCCAGGGTGACGGCGCCGGCGCCGGTGACCTGGACGTTGACGGTCTCGTTATCCTGGAAGGCACCCGGCGTGAAGCTCACGGCAGCGGTGCCACCGGCGGTGTAGCTGCCGGAGACGGAGACATCGGAGTCGGGCGTGTAACCGGCAGCGTTGGCGACGGCCGGCGTTGCGAGCAATGCGGCCCCAGCCAGCACGACCGCAGCAATGAGCTTCTTCATGAAGTTTCCCCTAGTGATCTGATCATCCAGACCCTGGAACCAGAGCCCGCTCCCCCGCCGCATCGTGCCCAGGCCGTTGGTGATGATGGCGGGCGTTATTGGCGAAGTTCACTCAATGTATCGGCTTTTCCCAGTTTGTTGTCATGTTCTGTGCGTCGATCGCGTTAACTCGAGGTCACAGTTCGGGCGCGTCGCCAGCGGCACGCACGGCGGCACCGACAGGTAGATCGAGGAAACCCCAGTTCACGGCAGGATTCTGCGAGAGATCGGTCGCCTCGGACCACCTGTGCGGAAGGTGAACAGATCGCTGTCCGATCGGCCAGGTTCACGCGGTCACCCCCGGAATGGGGGCATCGAACACCGCGCTCCGTGGACGAACACGACTCGTGGGAGCCCGTTGGGACTGCTGCGCGGGCCTATGGTTCGCGCCGTCAGCCCTTGGTCGGGTCGGCGCAGTCGAAGGTGAGCGGCAGGACCTTGCTCTGCCGGACGCCGGGCGTCGACATCGCCTGCACGCCGGCCTTGGCGTACTTCGCCTGGCCCAGGAACGCCACACGGAACGTCGTGCTCTGGCCTGGAGTCAGCAAGGTCTGCAGCTGCGCCACCGGGTGCCCGCCGTCGGTGGCCGTCTGCACGCCCACCTGCTTGCCGTCCTGTGTGGACCCGAGGTAGAGCGCGTTCGTGGGCGCGTAGACGGCGATCAGCGTCTTGATCGTGCCGGGCTCGGTGCCGAAGTCACCACCGCCGGTGACGTACTCGGGCAGGCTCGTGGCTGCGTCCGCAGGAGCGGTGTTCTTCAGTGTGACCTGAACGACGGACGTCGGCCGGCCGTCCTTCCGGCAGACCGAGGTGCCGACCGACACCGTCTTGTCGAGGTAGTAGTCCATCTTCGAGCCGGTGCCGTCGTTCAGGTAGACGCCGAACTGCCGGGTGGCCTTGGACACGCTCGGCAGGGCACCGGACACCGGGGTGCCGTCGATCAGCTGCTGCTCGCCGTCGTCAGCGCTCCACAGTCGGAGTCGGTCCTCGTCGGCGCCCTGGGTCAGCGCCGCGATGAACTGCTTCGTGTCGAAGGTGCCACTGGAGACCTTCTCGAACACCGCGCTGGCAGCCGAGGCGAAGAACGCGTCCTGCACCTTCGGGTCCGGGTACTTGCTGTAGACGTCGCTCAGCAGCAGCTTGACCGCGTTGTCCGAAGTCAACGTGTCGCCGGTCGGCAGCTGCACCGGACCGGTCGCCCGCAGGATGTAACTGAGCGTGACAGGGTCGATGGCCAGGACCCCGTCGACCTGTTCACCGAACTTCTGCTTCCACATCTCGCGTGCCAGCTGCGCTGACACGTCGAAGCGCGGGGTGAGCGTGACATCTTGGATGTACTCGCCCGTGATCGAGCCGTACAGGCTCTTCGTGTCGGGCTCGAGTGGCAGGACGGACTGGTCGAACTTCCCGAAGTCCGTGCTCGATGCCTGTGCCGCCAGGCTGATGTGCCCGTCTTCGACCTGCAGGCGGGCGACGGCTCCCGGGATCCCCCCGCCTGCGCGCAACTCGGCGTTGTTCTGGAACAGCAGCAGGTAGTTGCGGTCACCGTCGTGCCCGAGCATCACCGGAGCCAGCTGGACGATGCGGTTCGCGGTCGTGGCCTGGGTCGACGCGGACTGCAGAGCGTTCCGCAGCTGCCCGACCGCGGTGGTGATGGGAGAGAGGGTGTCGCTGGTGTCGATCGCCTGGGCGTCCCGCTCCGCGTGCTGCAGGGTCGAGGTGGCCTTCGCGACCGCCGGCTGGGCGTCCTCGATCGGCTGCAGGTCGATCTTGCCGTCCTTCGGCGCGAAGCTGTCCGTGCCGAACTTGCCGACGACGCCCGACACCGGCGTGACCGCGTTCCGAGCGACGTCGTCGACGACCACGGAGACCTGGCGGACGGCGCGCAGGTTCGTCCCGAAGAACGGCACGTACTGCGACGCGCCCCAAATCGGGTCTCCGGTCAGCGACCGGGCCGCACTCGCTTCGTCCTGCAGATGCTTCGCGGTCTTCTGCACGGCAGCGGTGTCGCCGCCGGTGAGCTGGGACCGCAGGGTGTCGACGTCGCCGACCGCGCGTTCCAGGTGCCCCTTCGCCAGGACACCACGGATGCCCACCCACGCGACGGCGAAGATCAGCAGGAGGACGAGGGCGAGGACGACCCACAGGACAACGCGGGCCCCAGACCCCCGACGTGCTGCAGTGCGTCCGGACTCGGGCTGGTCGGACATGAGATCAGCTTAGGTCGTACCCCGAGGTCTCTCGGTAGTCCGTGGCCCTAGGCGCTTCTACTTGACGCGCGCTACCGAATCTTGGCCCCGTACCCGGCGCAGGCCGCCGCCAGATCCGGCGGCATCACTGGCCGACGTCAATCGAACTTAACCCCCGCCGGCCACCGAGACGCTGGTACTGTCCGACGGTGACCGAAGTCCTTCCGAAACCGCGTATCCCGGTCGCGCTCGGGATCGCGATGATGTTCATCATCGTGCAAGACACGTTGAACACGATTTTCAAGGTGCAGGGCGAGGTTACGATCGCGGTAGCTGGCGTGCTCGGCCTGGTCGGAATCGCAACCTTGGCTAGCAGCCGGTCAGCACTCTCGACCCGAGCGGTGCCGCTTCCGATGCAGCTGTTTGTGATCTGGGCGGCGGTTCGATTTGGCATGGCGCCCTCGGTTATCGGTCTGCAAAACCTTCTGGTGTGGTTCATATTCCCGGCGACAATCGCGGTTGTATATGCCCGAACTGAGTCAGGCACCTTCGAGCGCGCGTACCCGTGGTGGAAGTGGCTCGCGGTCGCCTCCGCCGCCCTCTACCTCATCGAGGTAGTCAGGGATGGAATCGGTGCAGGCACCTTCCCTTACTCAGCGCGCGGGGCAGGTTGGCTGAGCGTCCTGGCACTCGTCCTCGTCGTGCCAGTGACCGTTGCGGCACGATCGTCGTGGGTGCCGACCGTCATGCTCGTCCTTGTGATCGCACTCTCGCTCTCGCGCACACCTCTAGCTATTGCGGCCATTTTGCTGATCATCGTTATAGCATTGCGCCCGTTCAAAAAGCAGCGGCCTGGTGGCGCGCGTATAGTCCTGCGGCTCTTCCTGATGACCACCGTCGTTGCAGCAGGAGCGTACGTACTCATCACGCATGTGGCGGCGATCCGGGACCGGTTCATAGACGGCGACGGCTACTCAATCGGTGGTATCGAAATCAACTCCTCCGGGCGTTCGGTCCTCTGGGGCATGACGATCGAGCAGTGGCAGCAATCACCTTGGATCGGTCACGGTCCAGGCGCTGCTCAGACGCTGATTTCCAATCGATTCCCTGGATGGATCGCACATCCACACAACGAGTACCTTCGCATTCTCGATGACACCGGTATTGTTGGTATGACCTTATGGGGCCTTGGCATGCTGATGTTGCTCGCGCGGGCCGTGCGAGCCGTACTCCAAGCAGAGAACATACAGGTCCGCGCCCTACACATTGGCGCTGCTTTATCCGTGATCGTCATTCTGCTTGGGTCGATCACCGACAATCTCACCATTAGCGTGTACGCCGTAATGATCGCCGGTTCGGCGATCGGTCTGAGCGCTGCCAACACAAAGACTCCCCGCTCACAAGGGACAGAACCACTCTCTAGTCGACCAATCCGTTACTACTCAACTCCGCCGCTTTCTTGATCTCCCAATCCCGTCTCAAATAGCCCGCGAAAGCATAGGCTGGCATCGCTTTGCAATACCCTTCAGTGCTGGTGATGCAGAAGTCGCAAGACGGCCTAACGCACCGTGCGAGGAAGTGAGTTTGACCATGATGGTCTGCAGCAGGCCCCGTGGCCGTGACAGCGGCAGGAGGAACCCTGTTGCAACCCATTGGCACACAACGCTCGCCTGTCCCGCCCCAAGCTCCCGGCAGACGCAAAAATGCATCCACCTGAGCCACTTACGCCGCTCCCAGCTCTTGAGAGCACCGCGCATCATCACTCAAGGTTCAGCGATACTCGGGCGCCTGCAATTCGGATCGCACGAAAAGACAGAATAGAGGTCTTCGAAGGAGCAGGGCACGCTTACAACCAGACATCCAGAAGGACCGGCTCACTGCCGTACACGCCCCGCGTTCTCGCGATACCAAGCGACCGTACTGCGGAGTCCGTCCTCAAGTCCGATCTGCGACGTCCAGCCCGCGTCAGCAAGCTTGGAGACGTCGAGGAGCTTCTGCGGCGTGCCGTCTGGCTTGCTGGTGTCCCATACCGTCTCGCCCTCGAATCCGACGATCGCCGCGATGGTCTCGGCGATCTCGCGGATCGTCACGTCGGAGCCGGTGCCGACGTTGACCTGGTCCGGGCCGTCGTAGCGCTCCAGCAGGTGGAAGACCGCCGCTGCCATGTCGTCGACGTGCAGGAACTCACGCCGAGGCGTCCCGGTCCCCCAGTTCTCGACACGGTCAGCACCGGACCGCGCGGCCTCGTCGTATCGACGGATCAGCGCGGGGAGCACGTGCGAGCCCTGCGGCGAGAAGTTGTCGCCCGGACCGTACAGGTTCGTCGGCATCGCCGAGATCCATGGCAGGCCATGCTGGCGACGCACCGCCTGCACCTGCAGGATGCCCGCGATCTTCGCGATCGCGTATGCGTCGTTCGTCGGCTCCAGGTACCCCGTCAGCAGCGCGTCCTCGTGGATGGGCTGCTCGGCGAGCTTCGGGTAGATGCACGACGAGCCGAGGAACACCAGGCGCTTGACGCCGTACTCGACTGCGGCGTCCATCACGTTGACCTGGATCTGCAGATTCTCGCTGAGGAAGTCGTGCGGGTAGGTGTTGTTCGCCATGATCCCGCCGACCTTTGCCGCAGCGAGGACGACGTGCTTCGGTCGTTCCTCGGCGAAGAACCGGAAGACGGCATCGCGGTTCTTGAGGTCCAGTTCGGAGGACGATCGTCCGATGACGTCAGTGAAGCCCTCGGTGTCGAGCTTCCTTGCAACGGCTGAGCCGACGAGCCCGCGGTGGCCGGCGACGTAGACCCGGTCACCACGGTCCACCGGACCAGGGGTGAAGTCGATGTCGGTCATCAGGACTCCCAGCTCTGCAGACGAACGGTGTCGATCCACGGCCGACCTTCGTGCTCGAGGGCCTCGATGTCCGCGTCGACCATGATGCGGGCCAGCTCGGCGGTGTCGACCGTCGCCTCCCAGCCGAGCTTCTCCTTCGCCTTCGATGCATCGCCGACCAGAGCGTCAACCTCGCTCGGGCGGAGGTAGCGCTCATCGAATCGGACGTGGTCCTCCCAGTTCAGGCCGGCGTGCGAGAACGCGGTGGACAGGAAGTCCTTCACGGTGAAATCGCCACCGGTGGCCAGCACGAAGTCGTCCGGCTCGTCGACCTGCAGCATCCGCCACATGCCCTCGACGTACTCGGCCGCGTAGCCCCAGTCACGCACCGAGTCGAGGTTGCCGAGGTAGACGTGGTCCTCGATGCCCGCCTTGATCCGAGCCACGGCACGGGTGATCTTGCGGGTGACGAAGGTCTCGCCACGACGTGGCGACTCGTGGTTGAAGAGGATGCCGTTCACAGCGAACATGCCGTAAGCCTCGCGGTAGTTCCGCGTCACCCAGTAGCTGTAGACCTTCGCGGCGCCGTACGGAGAGCGCGGCCAGAACGGCGTCTCTTCGTTCTGCGGCGGCGGCGTCGCGCCGAACATCTCCGACGACGATGCCTGGTAGAAGCGCGTGTGGATACCGGAGACCCGGACGGCTTCGAGCATGCGCATCGTCCCGACACCCGTGACGTCACCGGTGTGTTCGGGCTCGTCGAACGAGACACGCACGTGCGACTGCGCGGCCAGGTTGTAGACCTCGTCGGGCTTGAGGTCGGCGAGCAGGCTCACCAGACGTGCTCCGTCGCCGAGGTCCCCGTAATGCAGGTAGAGCTTCGCGTCGGGGTTGTGGGGGTCGACGTAGAGGTGGTCAATCCGCGCGGTGTTGAAGGTGGACGCACGCCGAATCACGCCGTGCACCTCGTAGCCTTTCCGAAGCAGAAGCTCGGCAAGGTAGGACCCGTCCTGCCCGGTGATGCCCGTAATGAGTGCGCGCTTGGTCATGAGTCCCCGAGTCTGATCTCCCACAATCGAGACAGTCCTCAACGTGGCCGGAAGTAACTAGCCCTCAGCATAAGGGTGTTTCGGCCGGCGCCTCGCCGCGGGCGTCTCGTGCAACGCTGTTCAGCGCGCCGGGTCAGCTTCCCTCAGGTCAAGCTGACTACCAAAGCCGGTGAGCCACGTCTCTGCGTACGCGGAGAGCTTCCCGTAGCTGTTATCAGTCGCCACCACCCTCCGCCCCATCTGCAGGCCCAGCAGCATCGCATGTAGGCGATCAGTAACGATCGTCTCGCCCTGAGAAAGGTAAGCGATTCCCCGAGCAAGTCGACGCTCCGCCTTCTCCATCCAAGTGGCCGGCTTCCGCTGGAAAAGATTCTTGATCGGCGGCACCTCGGCCGAGCGGTTTGCCCACCAGCGCAAGACATTCAGATCCCAAGGATCCGGCGGCCAGTCCAGTCCATCGATGAGTCGACCAGTGGACTCACCGTCGTTCCGACGCAAAGCTACCTCCTTTTGAATGGGATCCGGCGACGGAAGGAAACCAAGCATGTGCACGGGATCCGGGCTGAGCACGACCCCATCCATGAGGAGACTCAACGTTGCCAGAGTGGCATGATCCCGCCCTGCGATTCTCGTATTGGGTCGAGAAGCGAACCGATCCTCGAACTCTCGGCGACTGGACTCCGAAGCGAAATGGACGGTCTGAGGCTCTTGGATGAGTAACGTCTGAGACGGCAGCTCGGCCGCCAGGCGATACCGGTGAGCGTCAGAGTTCGGGTAGAGCCCGCCAAGATTACCACCCCCGTTTATCGCCACCGCTGTCATCGAATGAAGGGTCGATCGCGTCAGGGTCGGCTGACTCTGAACCTTGGTCAACTCCACGCCCGACTCGTCCCAGAAGCGGCGCTGCCCAAGCGCGATCGCGGAGTCGCCAATATTCCCGTAGTCGGGGAAGTCGGTGAGGACAACACTTGTCACACCCGCATGGAGCACTTGCAGGCGCTCCTTCGTTCGCTGTTGCAGTGCGGCGACCGGTCCCATAGGTTCTCGCTTCCTGAGGTTTCCTAAAGAGTCTAGCCCACTCGGGCAACCCAGAATCGCGGCGCGAAATATCAGCCATCGGGCGACCGGCCTGTAAGGTCCTAGGCATCGCTTACTCACTCAATCGAACCCTTGGCGTCACTCAGAGAAATCAGACCGGACTTGCAACTCTCCATCCTCATGCCAGCGCGCGATGCTGCGGTGACTCTGAGACACGCACTCGTGTCGACACTTCGCTCTGCTCCACGCGACACGGAACTACTCGTCATGGACGATGGAAGCGAGGACCGTACAGCTGAAGTTGCGCGGAATGTCGACGACCGCCGAGTTCGCGTCCTCCGTTCGGCTCAGGGATTGGGGGTTGCGAGCGCCCTCAACGCGCTGCTCGACGAAGCCCGAGGAGAGTATGTTGCGCGAATGGACGCCGACGACGTGTCTCTTCCGGGTCGGTTCCATGGCCAGCTCCAGCGCCTCAAGTCAGGCGTCGACTTCACCTTCGGGGGCGTAATTCACTTCGGCAAAGGGCTCCCCATACCGTACCCTTCGCCTCTGCTCTCGATTTCGACTTCGGCATTTCCCGTCGCTCTTCTCATCGAGAATCCGGTGGCTCACTCGACCATGGCAGCGCGGACCGACGCGTTACGCACCCTCGGTGGATACAGAGCCTGCCTCGCCGAAGACTACGACCTTTGGCTGCGCGCCGCTGGGATCGGTTTGAGTCTGGAACGAGTGTCACGGCCGCTTGTCGCCCTTCGACGCCACCGTGGCCAGGTGACTGCGTCGAGCAGCTGGGCAGAACGAGCGGCGACGGAGGCTGAGTGGCAGGACGCGTACTCAACACTCGTATCGGTCCTTCATCCAGGACTCGAGGACTCACAAGCCATCGCGATTAGGGCCGCCGGTTCACCCTCTCGGAAAAATGCGCTACTCGGATATCACTTCCGCAAGGTACAGTCAAGATTCGGCTTCAAAGACCGTGTTGCGTTATCCGTACTGAGAAACCGCCGATCCGACTAAGTCGGCGGGATTCGACGATTCGGCGCCTCGCAGATGCCAGCCGGTGCCGCCAAAAAGCAAAGCCTCCATTGGTTTAGAGAAGCCGGAACAGGAGTGCGCCGAGCGCCGCGAGGACGAAGGTTATGACCGTCGCTCGTACCGGCGCAGCTTTGCCACAGGCGACAATGAGCAGCGCGAGCAGCACAATTTCTCGAGCGAGGAAGAACCACGCCGCGAGGACAATGCTATGGGCGGCAGCAATAGCGATCGGCACTGCAAGAACCACCCCGACAACTTTGATCGGCGCTCCCCACTGCAAACGGCCACGCGCCATCAAAACCGGGGCAAGTGACCATGCGACAGTGGTAATGAGGATACTCAGCGAAGCGGGGAAGACCGCT
Source organism: Microbacterium sp. M1A1_1b (assembly GCF_053345565.1). NCBI lineage: Bacteria > Bacillati > Actinomycetota > Actinomycetes > Micrococcales > Microbacteriaceae > Microbacterium > Microbacterium sp. M1A1_1b. The sequence continues at coordinate 217,066 of NZ_JBKFAJ010000003.1, read as the reverse complement.
TCGAGCGGCTTCGACCACGATTCGTCGAGGAGGGGACGGAGAACGAAACGGGTCCCGAGGTCCAACGCGACGATCAAGACCACCGAGAGCGCTACTGCTCGGATCAGCAGGTGGTCAGCCTTCGTGCGGACCTCGCGAAGCTCCTCGACCCCATCGAGTCGCACTCGGAGAACGTTCGCGGTCGACGAGGACACCGCGTCACCCGGATTGCGCGCGACCGCCATGGCGAGGTTGTAGGACCCGAGAGCCGCAGTTCCTGCCACCGCGCCGAGAAGAATCCGGTCCGCCTGGCCCTGCAACCACCCAAGGATGAAGAACCACGACGCATGTCGGAACTCCGCCGCCAGGGTGCGTCCCGCACCGATAGTGCGCAAGTGCTGAAGCATTCCAAGTCGTACCGCGGATCGATGCGCGAATACCGCGAAGAGCAGTTCCGCCAGGAGCACCTGAAGGGCCGCGCCTAGCAGGCTCTTCGTGAGGAAGAGCACCGGCAGCGACACGACGAGCGAGAGTCCCGCAACCCCCAGCTGCAGGTTCGCAAGGCTCCGCCAGCGATCGGCGCGCTGCAGGAAACCGAGAGGGATGATTGCGTACGAATTGGCCACAGGCACAGCGATCAGTGGGAGGAGAGCGACGATCTGCGGATGCAGGCTAGTTGGGAACACCAGCCAGAGGACGGCGAGCGTGGCCGTCATTGCGACCACGCCGCAAATGCTCGCCCACCTCCTGTACCGCAGCAAGAAGTCGTAGGAGTTCTTGTTGGAGAAGCTCGGGACCACGACCTGACGGATGGCACCGTCGAGAGCTGAGTAGTAGAAGGTCAAGACAAGCATCGGCCATGCGTAGAGACCGACGACAACGGGAGTCACGTACTGCGCCAGCAGCACCATGAGGAGTGCGCTTGCTAGTCGCGGGAAGACTCGCTCGATGAGCGACCAGATCAAGCTGCGCACAGATCAGCTCACAACTTTGGTGGTCAAGCCGTCGCCATACAACACGAGCTCCCATGCGTCGGCGCCGGCACTGACTGTGCGATGACCATCGAAGAAGGACGAAGCGTTCTCTCCCTGTCGCGCGACAGCTGACGAGTCGGCAAGCAGCGAGTCGAGGGCACGTCCGATGCTGTCAACGTCACCCGTCGGCACCACGACTCCAGCGTCGGCGCGCATGACGTCGAGCGCAGCCTGGCCCGAGGCTGAACCGAGGTGGAAGACTCCGCGCCCAGCTGACATGGCGGCGTACACCTTGGACGGAACGCAGGTTCCGGTCATCTCTTCGGACAACGCAACGACGTGAAGGTCGGCATCTCCGTACGATCGCTGGAGTTCCGTCTCAGGAACAAAGCCCCCGATCGTGATGTTGCTTGCGGGTCGAACTGCGAGCCAGTCCCGAGCACGGTCGACTTCGGCGCCGGAGCCGCTGATGAGGAGTTCAACGCCGGGTCGGTCAGCAACTGCGGCAATCAGCCCCTGCAGAGGGTGGAGCTCCCGAGCGGAGCCCGAGTAGAGCAGACGGAGCGGCTCACCGGACTGTCGAAAGCGTGCCTGCCGCTCCATCTGGCGATGCCACAGCGGGATGACATCAGCTGGGCGATGTGCCAGTCTCTCTATTCGCGAGGCCATGCAAGATCCGATCGTCACGATCTCGGCGGTCGTCCGCAGGGCGATGAGCTCTACGGATGTTCGAGCGCGGGTCAGGATGTTCTTGCTCGGTCCGGCCAGCCGGTACAGGTCCATCACCCAAGCAACGTCGCGGACCCGCCCCCGGCTGAGACGTCGCGCGAACAGCCCGACCAGCGGCAGGCCAGAGGGTACATCGACGCTCACGAAAGCCTGGAGGCGATGGCCCTTCCGCACGACGACGCCCAGGAGCCTGAAGATGAACGACAGTTCGCTTCGCAACCGGCGAATCTTCTCAAGCCCGTTTCCACCCGCGGAGACGATCGACTCCGCGGGTATACCGATCACGCTCACATTCCGTCCGCGACGACGCAGTTCAGATGCAAGCTCTCCGATGACCCGGGCCACGGCGTCTCGCTCTGAAGCCGCGTAGGCGTAGGCAAAGACCACCAGATCTCGTTCAGGTCGGCCACGGGTCATGGGTTGACGCTCCGAGCCGGATTACCGACCACCGTGTCTCCCTCACGAACGTCTCGAACGACGACTGCCCCTGCTCCGACGCTCGCACCTCGGCCGATGGTGACTGCTCCGACGATGAGCGCTGTGGTCCCGATGTCGACGAAGTCGCGCAGGAACGGCGCGTGCTGCTCAGGACGCTTGTGACCGATGACCACCCCGTTGCGCAATACAACTCCCGTCCCGATCAGCGCGCGATCATTCACAACTAGTCCTGTTCCGTGAAAGATTGTGAGCCCCGGCCCCACGCGCGTCTTCGGTCGGAGTTCAATACCGAGGATGAATTCGGTCGCGAACCGATACATCGCTACAGCTGGGTAGGACCGCCGACGTGGATGCGCTCGGTCTCGGATGAGGTACTGACAGATCCGGAATCCGATGAGCACGACCCGCGATTTCGGATCCCCTCGATTGGCACGCAGATCGGCAGCCAGCGTCTCACGCATGCCGCGGAAGGACCGGAACGCCACCAAGGCAGCCCGCTCCTCGTCTGTGCCGATCCCTACCAGCGGAGCTGACTGATTCACGCTGCGTCCTTCTGCACGGACTCGATGACGTCGTTCCAGGCCGCACGGAAAGTGGCTCTGGAGTACTTCTGATCGAACGCTCGTCTCGCGCCCTCAGACGCGAGCCGGTGACGCTCGGGGTCGGTCGCGAGCAGCGAGACCGCTCGCACCGCCTCGTCGACCGTCGCCTCTGACAACAAATATCCGTTCTCTGGGCCAACCATCTCGCCTATAGCCCCCACGTCGGAAGCAACCACAGGCACGCCAAGGCTGAACGCCTCGACGATGGTCAGCGGTTGCGCCTCGAAACGATACCGCGACGGGAACACCAGGAGTTGCGCTCCTGCGAGCACGTCCCACTTGTCCTCGCCGAATCTCGGCCCGAGGAACTGCACGCGCGAGGCGTGGCCCGAGCGCACGACGCGCAGCTGTAGCGCGTCCGCCAGCGTTCGGTCTGCCGGCTGCCCCACGAGGGCAAACGTCAGCTGATCAGAACGGTCACAGAGAGTGATCGCCATATCGACGAACACGTCCGCGCCTTTCTCTTCCAGCAGGTTCGAAAGGAAGAGGATCGGCCCGCTCGTGTTCATACCGTCAGGCCGCCGACGTGTTTCGGCAAAGCGGTCAGGACGGTCGTCGATCGTGTTCGCGATGACGACGATCGTTCGCTTACCGACAAACGGCGCGATGTCGGCGACCAACGAATCAGCAAGGCAGACCGTTGTTGCTCCGTGCGACAAGAGACGTTGCACCATCCACCGCCAGACCTTCCCGCGGGCCGCAAGGTCGGAGTAACCGCTGGTGTGCACGTAGTTGACAGTCGGCACACGGAACAGCCGAAGCACTTCACCCAGCACGACGTCCACGAGGAAAGAGAACGATCTGTTCGTGCAGAAGAAGATGCAAGCATCGGGACGGCGGACGACAGCCAGAGCCAGCCGGAGAACGAGTGACGGCACTGCGACGATCTTTCGGAGCGACAGCGCACCAACCTCGTCCACCGCTCTGCTGAAGCGTCGGTCAACGAGCTTCGTCCGGCGGCCGTCCTCTGCCAGGACCTCCAGGAGGATCTTGGTCATGATCGTCGAGCCGTGCGTCGGCGGTGGCACCTGGCTGATGACGACGACCTTCTTCGTACCCAATTAGTGGTCCCGCAGGACGGCGCCGAGGAAGACGAAGTTCCCGATGAGGTATCGACGCCAGAGTCTCTTGGGCTCGGACAAGAGGCGGTAGAGCCACTCGAGTCCTGCTGAGGTCATCCACACGGGCGCCTCTCGCTTGGTGCCAGCGGTGAAATCGAAAGCCGCACCGACCGCGCAAGCAACGCTCCCGAGTTCAAGCGCAAGTCGCTGAACCTCATGGTCTTGCTTTGGCGTCCCGAGCCCGACCCAAACGATGTCCGCACCAGACTCCCTGATCAAGGTGTCCTGAGTCGCAACTTCGTCGCTCGACAGCGTGCGGAACGGTGGGCTGTAGACTCCGACAATCTGGACGCCCGGAAACTTTGCGCACAGATTCTCTTGCAGCTTCACGAGAAGGTCGTCGGACCCTCCGAGCAGGAAGTGTCTGACATCGGCGGCACGGCCCGTGTCCATGACGTCGAGGAAGAACTGGGGCCCACGAACTTGGTGGAGACGCCTCTTCGAGAACCGAGTGACCCAGCTCAACGGCTTCCCATCGGGAAAGTTGCACGCGTCCCCTTGCAGTGCGCTTCGGAATCGATCATCGCTCTGAGCGAGAGCGATTGAGTAGGCGTTCAGCAGATGCACGGCTGCACCATTGTGTTCCGACCTGCTCAGTGCCACGACCGCCCGAGAGGCGTCCTCTGGGGTTGCGATCAGGAGTGGGAGACCGCCGAGCGACCGGGTTTGAAGTTCGCCCAGCGGGCCAGGATGGCGTTGCGGCATTTCGCGACTTTCTCGATTGGACAAGGCGGGTGCTCAGTAAGCACCGTCGCTACGGACAACGGCTTTGATGGTGCGCCAGAGAATCAGCAAGTCGCCCACCAGCGACCAGTTCTCGACGTAGAACAAGTCGAGACGTACCGAGTCTTCCCACGAAAGGTCAGACCTACCGCTCACCTGCCACAGACCTGTCAGCCCGGGCTTCACCAAGAATCTACGGTGGACGTGGGTTTCGTACCGCGCGACCTCGGCGGACAACGACGGGCGCGGCCCCACGAGGGACATCTTGCCCTCGACCACGTTGAACAGCTGCGGCACCTCGTCCAGGCTGTAGCGCCGCATGAACGCCCCGACACGGGTCACCCGGGGGTCGTTGCGCATCTTGAACAGCACGTCGTTGCCCTCGGCACGGTCGAGTGCACTGAGCTCCTGCAAGCGGTCCTCGGCGTCGACGACCATCGAGCGGAACTTGACCATGTGGAAGGTGCCACCGTTCAGCCCGACGCGCTCCTGCAGGAAGAACACCGGCCCGGGCGAGGTCGCCTTCACGAGCAGGGCCAGGACCAGCAGCACCGGCGACAGCACGATGATCAGCAGCGCCGACCCGATCAGGTCGAACGCACGCTTGGTGTAGAGCTTGCGGCCCGAGTAGGTCGGCGTCTCGACGTGGATCAGCGGCAGTCCCTGCACCGGGCGCGTGTGGATGCGCGGACCACCGATGTCGGTCAGGCTCGGGGCGACCACCAGGTGCTGCCGGCCGGGCTCGAGCGACCAGCTGAGTTCGCGGACGCGCTCAGGGGGCAGGTCGTCGGAGCTGGTGATGACGACGGTGTCGGCGCCGGTCTCACGCAACGCCTCGCTCACGTCGTCGAATCCCCCGTGGCTCTGGATCGTCGAGCCGGGCAGCAGTCCGCGCAGCCCGGTGGACACCGCGGCGCCGACCACCTGGTAGCCGGCCTCGGGCGAACGGCCGAGTTCCCGCCCGATGTGCAGCACGCTCGCCGGCGATCCCACGAGCAGGACGCGCGCCGAGTACGCCCCGCGCTTGCGCTGCGCGACGAGCCATTGGCGCCACATCCAGCGCGACACCAGCAGGACGAGGATGCCGATCGGGAACGCGATCAGCACGTAGCCGCGGGCCAGGTCGACGTGCAGCAGGAACGCGGCGATCGCCAGCAGCCCGAACACCCGGACGCTGGAGTCGGCGACCAGCCGGTACTCGGCGCTGCCGACACCGATCACGCGGTCCCCGCGGGTGTCGTACAGCGCCAGTGCGCTCATCCACACGACGATCACCAGGATCGAGATGCCGAAGTAGCTCAGGCGCAGATCAGCGGTGTTGGTCGCCAGGTTCGACCCGAGCCCGAGCCAGGCGATCTGCACGCCGAACACGACCCAGATCAGGGCGAGCAGGTCCGTGAACAGGACGCCGCGCGAGTAGCGGCGGCTCCAGTCGTCGGTCGTGCCCTGCGCCTGCGGCGTCCGGACCGCGTCGGCGGTCATCCCGGGCTCACCGTCACCACGACGCCCCGCCGTCCGCCGACACGGCAACCGTGTCGCCGGCCCACGCCCACAGGCTCGTGCCCGCCAGGTCGATCGCGACCGATCCGCTGCTCGTCCCCTCGGTCCAGCACCCGACCGGGCTGACCGCCGACGACGCGGTGACCTTGACGGCCGGCAGGCTCAGGACCTCGACCCCGGCGCAGGTGGCCGCGCCGGTGCGCGCGAGCGTGTAGGTGTTGCCGGCGTCGGCGATGGACTGGATCCCCGCGATCGGTGCCGTCACCCACGCGCCGGTCCCGCTCCGCCAGGCGACGCTGTCCGAGCACGCGACCAGGGTCGTGTACTGCCCCTGGTAGGCGTCGACGGGGTCGGTGCACGGCGACGCGATGCGCCCGCTCTTCAGCTGCAGCGCCGTGTCCGTGACCCCGGCACCGGCACCGCCGGGCTGACCGGCTGCCCAGGTCGCACCGTCGTCGGCACTCGTCCGGACGGTCGCGGCGCAGTCGTCACCCACGCCGACCAGGACCGAGACCCCGGTCGTGGTGGCGCGCAGCCCCGTCAGGGCGCGCACGTCGTCGCCGAGCGCGACGGCGACCCAGGTCGCCCCGCCGTCCACGGAGTGCTCCAGCACCGCCTTGCCGGCGGAACACGACGTCCTGGAGGCTCGCCATGCCTCCTTGCCGTCGACGGCGGACAGCAGACGGCTGGCTGACGCATCGTCTGCCGCACCTGCCGACGGCGTGGCCGAGGCGCTGGGCGTCGGTGTCCCGCTGGGCCGCGCGGAGCTCGAGAACGTCGGGATCGGCCCGGCCGGACCGTTCTGCGCGGTCGCGGTGCGACCGAGTGCCAGCGAGACCAGCACGACGTCGACGACGATCAGCGCGACCACCGCGACGGCGACCCACACCAGTGTGGTCCGCGGCAGTGACCGGCCGAGGCCTCGGGTCCCCCGGCGAGCATCCATGTCCCCCAGCTCCGATCAGCGTTCCGCGCGGCGCAGGGCGTTGAGCTTCCTGCCGATCCGCTTGGGCGGCCGGACCGCGTCGGGAGCGGCGGCACCGTCTTCTTCGTTGGTGCCGTACCCGTAGCCGTACCCGTAGCGGCCGTAGCCGTAGGCGCCCGGACCCTTGACCGGCATCATCGTGATGACGAACCCGGCGATCGGTGCGCCGACGTTCTCGAGCGAGGCGACGGCGGCGGCGAGCTGGCCCTTGTGGGTCTTGCCCGAGGCAACCGCCAGGATCGCGCCCGAGGCCTTCTTCGACAGGATCGCGGCGTCGGTGACGGGCAGCAGCGGCGGCGCGTCGAACAGGACGTAGTCGAACTGGCCCTCGAGCCGCTCGATCAGTTCCTGCATCGACCGCGAGCCCAGCAGCTCGGACGGGTTCGGCGGGATCGGGCCGGCGGGCAGCACGACCAGGTTGCCGCGACCCCAGGGGTGTGCGACGTCCTCGAGCTCGGCGCGACCGATCAGCACGTCGGTCAGGCCGGCGCTGCCCTCGACGTCCATGTACTCGGCGACGCGGGGACGGCGCAGGTCGGCGTCGATCAGGATGACGCGGAAGCCGGCGCTGTCGAGCGCGATGGCCAGGTTGGCGACCGTGGTGCTCTTGCCCTCGGACTGCATCGACGAGGTCATCACGAAGGTGCGCGAGCCGGTGCCCAGGTCCAGGAACTGCAGGTTGGTGCGGAGCGTGCGGAAGGACTCGGCACGTGGGCTGCGCGGGTCGACCTGCACGATGAGCGGACGCTCCGAGGCCTTGCTGTCGTAGGCGATGCCGCCGACCACCGGCTTCTCGCTGATCTTCTCGACGTCGAGCTCGGTGCGCACGCGGTTGTCGAGCGTCTCGCGCAGCACGGCGATGCCGACGCCGAGCGCCAGCCCGACCAGCAGCCCGAGGGCGACGTTGACGGGCACGTTGGGGCTGATCGGCTTGCTCGGCACGTCGGCCTGCTTGACGCGGGTGAGCTTGACCGTGCTCGAGCCGTTGGCGTCGGTGGCCTCGATGTCCTGCACGACGTTGGTCAGGCTCTGCGAGGTCGCGTTCGCGATGTTCGCCGCCTGCACCGGGTCCGTGTCGTTGACCGAGATCGAGATGAGCGTCGTGCTGGTCGGCGCGGTGGCACTGACCATCGTCGCCAGCTGGTCGGCGTTCATGTCGAGCTTCAGCGTCGAGATGACGGGCAGCAGCACGATGGGCGTCGACACCAGGTTGGAGTACGTCAGCACGCGCTGCTGCGTGAAGGTGTTGCCCTGGGCCAGGTCACTGGCGCTGCCGGAGGTCTCCGTGGAGACGAACACCTGCGCTGATGCGGAGTAGACCGGCTTCTTGACGAGGGAGAACCCCGCCGCTGCTGCCACTCCGACGAGTGCGAGCACCAGGATGAGGACCCATCCCTTGCGCAGCACTGTGATGTAGTCGCGTAGCTCCACGCGCCTGCCTTCCCCGATCCGAACCGTTCCTGTGGTCCCGACACAGGCAGACCGGGATACTCCCAGCACACGGCATTCAAATAGTGCCACATGTCCGAGGGGTTCTCGGGAGTTCACCGCGCCAGGCGGCCTCGGTCCTCTACGGTTGCCGCATGAGCTCCGAGCCGGCCCGCCCCACCACCGAGCCCTCGACCACCCGCCAGCGCGAGCTGATCGTGCTGCTCGTCGCCCTGGGTGTCGCGGTCGTCCTGGCCCGGGTCGTCGGCGGGTTCACCCGGTCTGGTGGCATCCCGTCGCCGGTCCTGCAGGTGCTCGCCGCGGACCTGGCGGTGTGGGTGCCGCTGGTGGTCGGTGTCGCCTGGGTCCTGCGCCGCAGCGACCGCTCGACGTTCAGGTCACGCTTCCGTCTCGATCTCGGCGACGCGGTCTTCGCGCTCGGCATCGTCATCATCTGCCGCGTGGTCGACGTCGCACTGTCGATCGCGTTCACGGGGACGACCGGCCTGACGCCCGCTCCCTCGCTCGGCGAACCGCAGGTCGGACTGCTCGTGACCTCGGCGATCGGCGTCGTGCTGGTCAGCCCGGTGCTCGAAGAGGTCTTCTTCCGCGGGGTGTTCCAGCGGCGGCTGGCTGCCGAACTCACCCCGCGCACCCGGTTCCTGGCCGTCCTGCTGACCGCGTTCCTGTTCGGGCTGCTGCACCTGCTGCTCGGCGCGGCGACGACGACCAACGGTGGCGTGCAGGTCTTCGTCACGACCTTCCTGCTCGGCACCCTGACCGGCACCCTGGTCGCGATGACCGGCCGCATCGGGGGCGCGATCCTGGCGCACGTGCTGTTCAACGCCGTGGCCGTCGTCGCGACCTGGCCGCGCTGAGCATCACGGCGGTGGACGTCCCGTTCCACTAATCTGGCCTGAGCATGTCTCGCCCAACCAGCATCACCGACAGCGCCCTCGTCCGACAGGTCCCGATCAGCGTCCTGCTCGCCGTCGCTGTGCTGGTCAGCGCCCTGGTGCCGACGATGCAGGCCACGGACACCGGGACCTTCCTGACGAGCATCCTGGTGGCAGCGGTGGCCACCGTCGTCGCAGCCGTCGCCGCCGCGATGCCGCGCGTGGTCTGGCTGGTGCCGGTCGTCCTGGTGCTCGACTTCGCCGCGATGGCACTGCTGCGGACGGGAACGGGCGCGAACACCTCCGTCTTCACCTCGCTCGTCGTGCTGCCCGTGGTCTGGTGGGCGTCGCTGTCCGGCTGGCGCACGATCCTGTGGTCGGTGCTCGGTGTGGTCGCGGTGATCCTGGCCCCGTACGTGCTGCTGCCGTCGATGGTGCCGAGCATCAGCGAACTCGTCCGCCTGGGCATCACCGCGACGGTGTTCGGCACGGTCGCCGTGGTGGTGCACGAGCTCGCCCGACAGGCCCGGTCGAGCGTGCGGCGGGCCGAACGCCGCGAGAAGACCATGGCGGCCGAGATCGCCCGCGCCGCCGAGGTCCAGCGATCGCTGCTGCCCACGCGCACCGGTTCGGGCGTGATCCCCGAAGCCGCGCCCGACGACGACGCGATCCGGGTCCGCACCGCCGGTGACCTCGACGTGGCCGGCGCATGCCTGCCCGCACGGAGCGTCGGCGGCGACTTCTTCGACTGGTACGCCACCGAGCACGGCCTGGCGGTCACGCTCGGCGACGTGATGGGCAAGGGCGTCGGTGCCGGGCTGATCGCCGCCGCCGTCCGCACGACCCTGCGGAGCGCCCGCACGGTCGACGACCCCTCCGAGGCCCTGCGCCGGGCGTCGGACGGGCTGAGCGCCGAGGACGGCGGTGGCATCGTCGCGTTCACGACCCTGTTCCACGCGCGGCTCGACGACGACGGCACCCTGCGCTGGGCGGACGCCGGCCACGGGCTGAGCTTCGTGCTGCGCGCCGACGACGGGGTCGAACGACTGCGGTCGGTGGACCTGCCGCTCGGACTCGGGATCCGCGACGAGTGGGCGACGACCGCGGACCGTCTGGAGCCCGGCGACCTGCTCATCTCGTTCAGCGACGGGGTGCTCGACCTGTTCGGCGGACGCGACGATGCCGTCGATGCCGTCGCAGCGATCGCCCGTCGTGACGGTCACCGTGAGCCGGCCACACTCGTCGCGGCGCTCTCCGACCTGGCGGACGAGGTCCCCCACGACGACGACGTCACGGTCGTGGTGCTCCGGCGGCAGCCGGCGCACGCCGAGCTCCGGGCCGTACTCGGCCCGGTGGCGGCGACCACCACGACCTGAACGTCCCCACCGTCTGCGCTGGCGATCCGCCCAGACCCGGCCCCGGGCCTCCCGTCCGGTCCTGCGGCTCGTCAAGATGAGCTGTGCCCACCTCGCTGACCCGACGCGCCCTGCTCGCCGGCGCCGGTGCCGTCGCTCTCGGCGGCGCCACCGTCGCCGCGGTGGACCTGCGCGTCGTGCCGGGGCGTTCGACGATGTTCCGCGTGCTGGGCCTGGACGGCACGGACGGCACCGTGCCGGACGTCACGCCGACGCCGACCGCCTCGGGGTCGTTCGTCTCGCACGCGCGCCAGGGCCGGACGGTGGGCTGGAGCATCACCGCGCCACCGTCCGAACACCCGCTGCCCGTGGTGGTGGCGCTGCACGGGTACGGCGACGACCACCGCGAGTTCACGAGCAGCTCGCTCGGCTACGACCGGTTCCTGGCGCAGCACATCCACCGCGGCGGTGCACCGTTCGCCATCGCGGCCGTCGACGGCGGCAACCGGTACTGGCACCGGCGCGCGGACGGCGAGGACCCGGCCGGCATGGTGGTCGACGAGTTCCTGCCGCTGCTGCGCGACCAGGGGCTCGACGTCGACCGCCTGGGCTTCACGGGCTACTCGATGGGCGGCTACGGCGCGCTGTACCTGGCGGGAGCGCTCGGCTCCGGGCGAGTGCGGGTGGCATCGGCGCTGAGTCCGGCGCTGTGGAAGTCCGCCGGCGACACGGCCCGCGGAGCGTTCGACGACGCGGCGGACTTCCAGCGGAACACGGTCCTGGGGCGACAGACGCGACTGCAGGGAGTGGCGGTGCGGGTGGACTGCGGGACGGGGGACGGCTTCGAGCCGGCAGTGCGCTCGTACGTGGCCGGGTTCGCGGCCGGGCACCGGCCGGCGGGTGGCTTCGAGCCGGGAGGCCACACCCACGGCTACTGGCGCCGTCTGGCTCCGGCGCACATCGCGTTCCTCGGCGCGCACCTGACGGCGTGAGCGGGTGCGGCCGGCGCGGGGCCGGCCGGGCTTGCGCTCGGTGCGAGGTTGACGGGCCCGTGCGGGGCAACAAGCCCGCACCAGGCGCGCAGCGCGGCACCACTCACCAACCGCGCACGGTGCGCGCTGGTGCCGCCCACCACACGATGGGAGGCCCGGCGCACGACGCGAGCACGGCCTCCAGCCCGGTCCGTGCGAGGTTCACGGCCCCGTGCGGGGCAACAAGCGCGCACCAGGCGCAGAGCGCCGCACCACCCACCAACCGCGCACGGTGCGCGTTGGTACCGCCCACGACACGACGGGAGGCCCGGCGCACGACGCGAGCACAGCCTCCAGCCCGGACCGTGCGAGCTTCACCGCCCCGTGCGGGGCAACAAGCGCGCACCAGGCGCGCAGCGCCGCACCACCCACCAACCGCGCACGGTGCGCGCTGGTACCGCCCACCACACGACGGGAGGCCCGGCGCACGACGCGAGCACGGCCTCCAGCCCGGTCCGTGCGAGGTTCACGGCCCCGTGCGGGGCAACAAGGCCGCACCAGGCGCGGAACGCCGCACCACCCCCGCGCCGCAGCGCGTGGGACGCGCGGGACGCGCGGGACGCGCTCTAGTCGACGGAGCGGATGACCGGCGGCAGCATGACGTGCAGGCGCTCCGCCAGGTTGGTCTGGGCGTCCTCGAGCGATGCGAAGTCGCCGACGACCATGCCGAACGTGTCCGAGGCGACGTAGCGGCCGCCGAGCTTGTCGACCGAACCACCGAAGTAGCCGCCGTAGTTGGCGATCCACTCACCGTCGGACTCCTGCGTCCAGGTGAGCTTCGCGCGGGCCGCACGGGTGCTGGTGGCGGCCACGGCGTCGAGCACGGCGATGGTGTCCACCGTCTCGGTGTCGAGGGTGAGTTCGCGCTGGGTCGTGGTGGTGCTCATGGCCGTGCTCCTGTCGCGGTTCGGGGTACGTCGTGCGGTACCCCGAACCTAGGGCGTCGACCACGGTGTCCGCCATGCAGCCCCGTGGATTCACGGCTCCCGTTCACCGCCTGTTCGCGCCGGGCCCGCATTCCGCGGGACAACGGGCCACGGTTCGGGGTACATGTCCCCCACGGGGATGCGCAGAACGGCCGCGTCAGGCGACGGCGCGCAGTGCGTCCGCGATGATCGTCAGCGCCCGGTCGATCTCGTCGGCGACCCGCTCGTGCGTCGCCGTGGAACGACGGTAGGGGTCGTCGACGTCGTCGTCCGCGGGGTCGGCCGGCGGCGGCACCGTGCCACGCAGCCGGGCGACGCGCTCCACGAGTGACTGGGGCGTCGTGACGTCGGCCAGGTCGCCGGGCTCGAGCCCCTCGAGCACCCGCGCGAACTGCTTGATCGTGAACGTCCGCTTCGAGGCCCGCGGCGCGAGCTGCACCGCCGCGGCACGGTGCGAGCGCTCCGCCGTCAGCACCAGGTCGGCGCCGTCGACGATCGCCGGCGTCAGGTAGCGCGACGCGTGCGCCGACGGGTCGCCGCCGAGCCGCACGGACTGCTCGGCCGCGGCACCGTCCATCGCTGCCCCGTCGTCGGCGATCGTGCCCGCCGACTCGACGACGAACGACGGTGCCGCCGCACCCAGGCGCGCACGCAGGACCTGGGCCCCGAGCGGCGACCGACAGATGTTGCCGCTGCAGACGAACAGGATCCGCACGCTCACGACCCCAGCAGGTCGTGCCGGACGACGATCGCGTCGCGCCCGGGGCCGACACCGATCGCCGAGATCCGTGCGCCCGACATCGCCTCGACCGCCAGCACGTAGTCCTGGGCGTTCTGCGGCAGGTCCTCGAACGACCGGGCGCCCGTGATGTCCTCGGTCCAGCCGGGGAACTCCTGGTAGATCGGCTTGGCGTGGTGGAAGTCGGACTGGTTGACCGGCACCTCGTCGACCCGCTGCCCGTCGACCTCGTACGCCACGCACACGGGGATCGTCTCGAGCCCGGTCAGCACGTCGAGCTTGGTGAGCACGAAGTCCGTCACGCCGTTGATGCGCGCCGTGTACCGGGCGATCGGGGCGTCGTACCAACCGCAGCGCCGCGGACGCCCGGTCGTGGTGCCGAACTCGAAGCCGTTGGCGCGCAGGAACTCGCCGGACTCGTCGAACAGCTCGGTCGGGAACGGACCGGCGCCGACACGCGTCGTGTACGCCTTGACGATGCCGATGATGCGCTCGAGCTTGCCCGGGCCGATGCCCGAACCGGTGGCCGCCCCGCCCGCGGTGGCGGACGACGAGGTCACGAACGGGTAGGTGCCGTGGTCGACGTCGAGCATCGTGGCCTGGCCGGCCTCGAACAGCACGGTGTCGCCCCGCTCGAGCGCCTGGTGGATCTCGAGCGCGGTGTCGGCGACCATCGGGCGCAGGCGGTCCGCGAACGACAGCAGCGACTCGACGACCTCGTCCACGTCGATCGCGCGGCGGTTGAAGACCTTGACCAGCAGGTGGTTCTTCTGGTCGAGGGCGGCTTCGACCTTCTGCCGCAGGATGTTCTCGTCGAAGATGTCCTGGATGCGGATGCCGACGCGGTTGATCTTGTCGGCGTACGTCGGGCCGATGCCGCGGCCGGTGGTGCCGATCTGCCGCTTGCCCAGGAACCGCTCGGTCACCTTGTCGATGGTGCGGTGGTAGTGCGTGATGACGTGGGCGTTCGCCGACACACGGAGCTTGGAGACGTCGACCCCACGGGCCTTGAGCGCGTCGAGCTCTTGGAACAGCACCTCGATGTCGACGACCACGCCGTTGCCGATGACCGGGGTGACGCCCGGCGTGAGGATGCCGGAGGGCAGCAGGTGCAGCGCGTACTTCTCGCCCCCGACGACGACCGTGTGCCCGGCGTTGTTGCCGCCGTTGAACTTGACGACGTAGTCGATGCGGCTGCCGAGCAGGTCGGTGGCCTTCCCCTTGCCCTCGTCGCCCCACTGGGCGCCGATGATGACTGCTGCGGGCATCTGGTTCTCCTCACGTTGGCGGAGGACCGCACGCGACCGTTGGTCGGTGGTCCACCCGAGTCTATCGGACGGCCATCTGCTGGCCACCCGCCACAGGACAGACAGGAGGCCCGGTGCCAGCTGGCACCGGGCCTCCCGTCCGTCAGATGGTGACGAGCGTCACTCAGCCGCGGAAGAAGTCCGCGTAGCTGGGGTCACCCACCAGCTGGCTGTGGCCCGGCTGCGCCAGACGTTCCTCGACCATGGCCTGGATCACGTCCGGCGGGGTCAGTCCGCGCCGACGCCACTCGATCGGGTTCGCGCGGAGCTGGGAGAGGTCGTTCTGCGGTCGCATGGGACCACCGTGGCAGCACTTCACTAGTTTGTCTAACTACTTGTCCGCTCACCGCACACAGCGCCGCGCAGAAGGACAGAAGACGCCGGATCCCGAACGGGACCCGGCGTCTTCCGGAGCGTGCCGCGCGACTAGCGGCGGGTGACCTTCGCGGTCTTCGCGGAGGTGGCGGAGCCGGTCTGGTAGCCCTTCGCCGTTGCCGTGACCGTCACCTGGAAGCGGTGGCCGACGTCGGACGAGCCGAGCTTGTACCCCTTGCCGTCGGCACCCTTGACCGCCTTGCCGTCACGGAGCCACTGGTACGAGTACGTCACACCGCGGGCGTTCCAGTCACCGTGCTGCGCGGTCAGCTTCTTGCCGACCAGCGGAGAGCCCGACACCGTGACCGCGCTGCCCGGACGGAGGGCCAGGACGGGCTGCGCGACCGAGGTCCCGAGCGTGTCCGCCTGGTCGCCGACCGCGTTGTGCAGGTGCAGCAGCAGGATGCGCGGGGTCGACGTGGTGTCGGCGGCGCGGGTCACCTGCAGCGATCCGGCGTCGGAGAACAGCACGCCGGCGGTGCCACCCTGGGCGAAGGACAGCGACGGGGCGGACGGGTCGAACGTGGCCGTGCCCGTCTCGTCCACCACGGACGAGCCGTCCGTGGCGCGTGCCGGAGCGTAGGCCGACTCGGTCAGCACCGAGTAGTCGAACGCTCCCGTGACGCCGATCGCGTCCTGCGACACGGTCAGCACCTTCACCGCGCTGTCGAACGTGTTGACGTCCTGTCCGGGCGCCCCACCGTTCAGCGGCTGGGCGTCGAGCGTCTCGCCGGTGGCCAGGTCGATCGTCGTCGCGAACGTGGCGTCCACCGCGGCCGACTTGGCGTCGTACACCAGGTAGTCCGGCGTGCCGTCACGGTCGGCGTCGATGAGCACCTCGACGTTGGTCACGGCGCCGGGGTTGGCGTCTGGACCGGCCGTCTGCACCCCGAACGCCAGCGTGCCGTCGGCCGCACTGGCTCCGAAGGCGCGGACGTCAGCGGCCTGCAGCGACTGCTTCGCCGAGCCGTCCGCGAACGTCTCCTGCGGGTCCGTCCCACCGAGCACGAACGGTGCCACCAGGGCTCCGGTCACGCCGCGGCCCGTCAGG
Organism: Microbacterium sp. M1A1_1b; assembly: GCF_053345565.1. NCBI lineage: Bacteria > Bacillati > Actinomycetota > Actinomycetes > Micrococcales > Microbacteriaceae > Microbacterium > Microbacterium sp. M1A1_1b. The sequence goes on along the minus strand of NZ_JBKFAJ010000003.1, from coordinate 200,907 downwards.
GTCACGTCGGCGCTCGTCGTGTCGGCAGCGAAGGTGACGTCCCCACCGTGCACCGCGCTGACCGCCTTGGGAGCGGCGTAGGTCGCCAGCCGCAGCGGGTTCAGCTTGCTGTCGGTCGGGGTGAAGGTCACCAGCCCGGTGGCCGCGGCGACGAGCTCCCGCTCGTAGCCCTGCTGGACCGACTCCTGCGTGGGGTCGATCGTGCGGGTGAGCTTGGTCGGGTCGGCGATCGTCATCGTCAGCGTGACGGTGGCGGTGCCGTGCGGGACGACCGTGACGCGCTGCTTGTCGACCGTGAACGCGACACCCGTCTGGGCGACCCGCGACTGGTACGCCACGTCGTACGTGTGCGGCCGGCCGTCGGTGTTCTCGATCTGCAGGGTGCGCTTCTCGGTGGTCGGCGAGGCGACCTCGACGACACCGAACGACGCCGTCACGAGCTGGTCGTTCTCGACGCTGCGCACCGTGGTGCCGGCGGTGACCGCCTGCAGCGCGTCGACCCGGCCGGTGCCCTGGCGCAGCAGGGTGGCGTTGCCGTCACCGTCGCGCACGTCGTGCGTGGCGGTGTTCATGAGCGTCGCCTTGACGTCCGGAGCGGACCACGTCGGGTGCGACTCGAACGTCAGCGCGGCGATGCCGGCGACGTCCGGGGTCGCCATCGAGGTGCCGCTCATCGACATGCGGCCGTCACCGGTGCCGTTGGCCGCCGAGATCACGTTGACCCCGGGACCGGCAACGTCGGGCTTGACGATGTCGTCGAACGAACCGTGCACGCCGCGGCTGGTGAACGACGCGAGCGTGTTCACGGCGTCGGCGTCGGTCGCGAGCTGGAAGCCCTTGAGCTCGTCGGCGAACCGCACGTGCAGGGTCCCGGCCTGGGCCGCGGACTGGAGGCTCGCAGCACTGTCACGGGTCAGCTCGGCACCCGGGATGGTGGCGTTGCCCGCGATGCCCGAGTCGAAGGTGTTGATCGTCCCGGCGAGCAGGACACCGACACCGCCGGCTGCCTGCACGTTGCTGAAGCGCACGCCGGAGCCGCACTCCAGCTGCGCGTCGGTCCACTTGAGCCAGACGACCTTGCCCGCGATCGCCGCCGCGTCCTCGGCGCTGAACGCCGCACACCCGTCGACGTTGCTGGTCGGGACGACGACGTCGCCCTCGACGGGCAGCGTGCCCTGGTAGTTCTGCGAGTACTGCGCGCGGTACGTCTTCGCGACGTCCGCCGGAGCGGTCGCCTGGACGCCGTCGTACAGGCTCTGGCCGGTGGCGCTCGCGGCGACCGTCAGGGCACCCTCGGCGTTCCCCGGCGAGCCACCGATGTCGGTGAAGTCGTCGGCGTTGCCCGAGGCGATGACGGGCAGGACACCGCGGGCGGTGAGCGCGTCGATCTTCGCGTTGTCGGGGTCGTCCGGTGCGCCGTAGTCCGAGCCGAGCGACAGGTTCAGGACGTTGATGTCCTTGCCCTCGGTCAGCGCCTGGCCGACCCAGTCGAGCGCAGCGCCCGTGACGTCGGTCGAGCCGCCGTTGTCGCCGAAGACCTTGAGCGCGTACAGGCCGGCCTCGGGCGCGGTGCCCGGGCCGATCCACATGTCCTGCACGGTCTGCGTGGTCAGCTTCTTGTAGTTGCCCCGGAAGGTCTTCTTGTCGGCGTCGAGCCCGTAGCCGGCGATGGTGCCCGACACGTGCGTGCCGTGGTCGCCGCCCTTGCCGTCGATGGGGTTGTCGTCCGGTGCCGGGGTCGGGTCGTAGTCGGGGCTCGACGGGTCGGCGTTGTACGTGGGGCCGGCGAAGTCGTAGCCGCCCAGGAACTTCTGCGGGTCGTACGAGCCCGCTGCCGGAGCGCCCGTGTTCGCCAGCGCTGCGGCGTAGGCGTCCGCGGTGCCGGGGCCGCCGAAGTCCGCCTGCGTGTAGTCCAGGCCGGTGTCCAGCACGGCGACGTTGACGCCCTTGCCGGTGTGGCCGGTCTGCTGCCAGGCGTCGAGGGCCCGCGTGTAGACGTCGCTGGCCGCGTTCTTCGGGGTGACGCCGTCCGCGCCCGGCTTGACCAGGTCGGGGTCGACGCCGCTCGGGGCCGCGGTGGTGCTGTCGTTGACCGTCGGCTGGACGATCTTCTTCGGGGTGAGCGGGATGACGCTCGCGACGTCGGAGCGCTCCGCGACCTTGCGGAGTGCTGCGACGTCCGCCACGACGGCGACACCGGGGACGGTGTACTCGGTCGTGTACAGCTCGGTCGCGTCGCCGTCGGCCGACTGCACCGCGGCCGTGACCTGGTCGGTCGTCGACGTGATGGCCGACACCCGCTGCTTCGCGGCGCTCGACTGGGTCGTCGACTTCGTCAGGTCGCCGCCCTTGGCCTTCGCGTCCACGGCGAGGGCGCCTTCGCCCGTCGTCCGAACGAAGGCCGCGATCGTGCTCTGCGGCTTGGCGTCACGCAGGGGCTGCGCGAGCTTCAGGTCCGCCGACGACAGGCCGGTCGGTGCTGCGACGGCTGCTCCACCGACGGCGAGTCCGCCGCAGGCCAGGGCGCCGGCTGCCACCAGGGCGGTCGCGACGCGGGTGAAGCGGCGGGTGTTCGGGGTCCTCGGGTTCTCGGGTTCGTTCGGTGTTGCACGGGTCACTGGGGGCACTTGGAGCTCCGTCCGTGTTGCTGGGGAATTGCCCCGAAGCTATGTGCTTCCACTCAGGCGGGGGAGTCGGCACTTCGGGGGACGTCCCCTGAACAGGGGTACCCCGAACCTCTGATCTTGCACAGCAGTGTGCACGTTAGTACGATGGGGTGCGTGACCACTCCCGAGCCCTCGACCCGTGCCCCGCGGCGCGACGCGACCGAGAACCGCGCTGCGCTGATCGACGCCGCGAAGACCGTGCTGCAGCGGGATCCGGACGCCTCGCTCGAGTCCATCGCGACCGCCGCCGGGCTGTCCCGCCGTGCGGTCTACGGACACTTCCCGTCGCGTGACGACCTGGTCCGCGCCGTCGTCACGGCCGGCGCCGCCCGTGTGGCGGGAGCGATGCCGACGCCGTCCGACCTGCGCGACCTGCCCCCGGCAGCGCGCATCGCGGCCATCGCCGTCACGCTGTGGTCCGAGGTGTCGCACGTCCGTTCGATGGCGCGCATCGCCGTCAGCAGCCCGTACAGCGAGTCCGTGGCGCAGGTGTTCGCGTCGCTGCGGGCCCAGGTGCGGGACGCCTGCGCGCTCGGGATCGCCGACGGCTCGATGCGCAACGACGTCTCCGCCGACTCGCTCGGCCGCCTGGTCGAGGACGCGTGCATCGCCGTCCTCGACGAGGCCACCCGGTCGGGCACCTCGGACCACGACGGCCGGCGCATGGTCGTCGTGTCGGCGCTCGGCATCGCGGGCATCGACTGGCGCACCGCACTGCTCAGCGAACCCGCCGACACCACCACCCCCACGGAGGCCCCCGCGTGACCACCATCGAGATCCAGGACGCCGGCATCGGGGACGAACCGGGCGCGGCACTCCCCCGCGTGTCCGCCGTGGCCGGTCCGTACCGCCCGGGCATCGTCGCCGTCGAGACCGAACAGGCCCCGGTGCTGGCATCGCTCGTCGCCGGCGGGCGGATGCACGCCGAACACGGGCGGGTGCTGCTCGACGGCCACGAGGACCCCGCGGCGATGCGCCGCACCGTCGCCCTCGTCGACACCCCGGGCGTCGCCGAACCCTTCCCCGTGATGACGCTCCGCCGCATCGTGCGCGAAGAACTCGCGTTCGCCGGGCAGCGCCCCTCGCGCCAGCACGTCGACACCGTGCTCGACGAACTCGGCATGACCACGTACGCCGACACCGCCGTGCAGCGCGTCCCCACCGCGGTGCGGGTCCGGCTGCTGGTCGAGCTCGCCCTGCTGCGGGATGGCGTGACCGCGCTCGTCATCACCGCACCCGAGCGCCACGGCGGCGCGGTCGACAGCTGGTTCGCCGTCGTCCGTGACGTCGCCGCGCGCGGCATCACCGTGCTGCTGGTCACCTCGAAGGCCGCGGCCGAGACCGCCGAGCGGCTGCTGGCGACCATCCCGGTGCCGCACGACGGCCTGCCCGACGAGGGCAGCCCCGAAACCCCCGGTCCCGACGACGCGACCCTTCCCGACGGAGACGCCCCGCGCCTCCAGACCGCTCCTGTGGAGAACCGCTCGTGACCACCACCTCGCTCGTCCGCGCCGAACTCGCGCGCCTCACCGCCACCCCGCTCGCCCGGCTGGCGTTCCTCGCCCTGATGATCGTGCCGCTGCTGTACGGCGGCGCGTACCTGTGGGCCAACCGCGACCCGTACGCGGCGCTCGACAAGGTGCCCGCGGCAATCGTCAACCAGGACGCCGGCGCGACCCTCGACGGCAAGCGCGTGGACTACGGCACCGACGTCGCAGACCGTGCGATCGACGGTGCCGACTTCGCGTGGAAGCAGACCACCGCGGCCGACGCCCGCTCCGGGGTGCGCAACGGCACGTACGACTTCGTCGTGACGATCCCGCACGACTTCTCGGAGTCGCTGGTGTCCGCGCAGTCGGACGACCCGAAGCGCGCCGAACTCGTGATGACCACGGCCGACACCAACTCGTACCTGGCCTCGACCATCGCCGAGCAGGCGGGCAAGACCATGCGCACCGCCGTCGCCGAGCAGGTCGGCAAACAGGCCGCCAAGACCCTGCTGGTCGGGCTGGCCGACGTGCGTGACAGTCTGGGCGACGCGGTCGACGGTGCTGGGCAGCTGGCGTCCGGCGCAGCCTCGGCGTCGTCGGGAGCGGACCAGCTGGCGTCCGGCAACGCGGCGCTCGCGTCGGGTGCGGCGTCGCTGGCGTCGGGTACGGCGTCGCTGCCGGCGCAGACCACGAAGCTCAACAGCGGGGCACAGCAGGTCGCTGCCGGGGCGTCGTCGTTGTCGAGCGGGTTGCAGTCCGCGGCTGACCAGACGGCGGCGTTGCCGGCGCAGACGGCGCAGCTCAACGGTGGCGCGAAGACCCTGTCCGAGAACCTCGCCGTGCTCGCGGGAACGACGGACCCGGCGCTCGACGCGGTGAACGCACTCACTCCGGAGAGCGTGTCCGCAGCGATCGAGCAGGCCGTCACCGACCAGGGCGTGACGCTGACCCCGCAGGCGAAGGCCGCGATCGAGAGCGGCGTGAAGACCCGCCTGGACGACCCCGTGACCCAGAAGCGACTGGCCGACGCCAAGACCGGCCTGCAGGGCATCGACAGCCTGCGAGACGGGTCAGCCCAGCTGTACGCGGGCACGCAGCAGCTCGCCGCGGCGGCGCCCACGCTGTCGAACGGGATCGCGTCGGCGGCGTCCGGCGCCTCGTCGCTGTCGAGCGGGGCGTCGCAGGTCGCGTCCGGCACCTCGGCGCTGGCCGCTGCCGCACCGAAGCTGTCCGACGGGGCGGCGCAGTTGTCGACCGGAGCCGCGACGGCGTCCTCGGGTGCCGACTCGCTGGCGTCCGGGCTGCACACGCTGCAGGACGGCTCCACGAAGCTCGCCGACCAGCTCGACCAGGGGCGCACGAAGATCCCCGCATCGACGGCCTCGCAGCGGAACGACCAGGCGTCGGTGATCTCCGACCCGGTCAAGGTCGGCGACGACAACGTCGCGGCGGCGGACAACTACGGCGCCGGCCTGGCACCGTTCTTCATCTCGCTGGCAGCCTGGATCGGCATGTACGCGCTGTTCCTCATCCTCAAGCCGATCTCGAAGCGGGCGATCACCGCCGTGCGGAAGCCGCTGTCGATCGTCCTGGGCGGGTGGTTCACCCCCGTGGTGCTCGGGATCGTGCAGATGGTGGCGCTGTTCTTCATCGTGCGGTTCGCCCTCGACCTGGGTGTGCAGCTGCCCGTCGCGACGATCGGCGTGATGGTGCTGGCCTCGGCGACGTTCGCGGCGATCCTGATGGCGCTCAACGTGCTGCTCGGGTCGGTCGGACAGTTCCTCGGCCTGGTGCTCATGCTCGTGCAGCTCGTCACGGCTGGCGGCACCTTCCCCTGGCAGACGCTGCCCGGGCCGTTGGCAGCGCTGCACTTCGCCCTGCCGATGACGTACTCCGTCGATGCGCTCCGGCAGACGATGTACGGCGGGTCGATGAGCGCCGCGTGGTCGGACGCTGGCGTGCTGGCGTGCTGGATGCTCGGCGCGCTGCTGGTCAGCTTCGTGGTGGCCTCCCGTCAGGGCCGCGCCCGCACGCTGCGCGACCTGCGCCCGAGCCTGATCGGGTAGCGCGCGCGGCCGCGCTCCGCCGCGCTCCGCTCGCGATCCGCGGATCGCACCCCGTGGCGAACATCGCGCTCCGTTCCCGCGGGGCGCGATGTCTGCAACGGGGTGCGAAGCCGCGCGGCGCGAGCGTGCGAGCGGGACGCGCCAGCACGACTGACGCACCCTCACGAAGCCACCAGCGACGCACCGATAGCATCGAGGGACGAGCTGGAGGTCGATGCCGACGATGCCTGACGCGAAACCCGCGACGATCTACGACGTCGCTGCCCGCGCGGGGGTGTCGAAGTCGCTCGTGTCCCTCGTGCTGCAGCGCTCCCCCCGTGTCAGTGAGCAACGCCGGGCTGCCGTGCTGCAGGCCATCCAGGAGCTCGACTACCGTCCCTCGACCGCGGCCGTCTCCCTCGCCGGCACCCGCAGTCGCACGATCGGCGTGGTGCTCGACGACTTCCGCAACCAGTGGTTCGTCGACCTGCTGACCGGCCTGCGCGAGTCGCTGCAGGACCAGGGGCACCGGCTCGTCGTCGCCGACCGGTTCCTCAACACGGGTCTCGACGCCTCACCAGTCGAGGGCTTCCTGTCGATGCGCGTCGAGGGCATCGTCATCGCCGGCGAGCCCGACACCGACCTGGCGATCCCCGCCTCGATGCCGCTCGTCATCGCCGGCGGCCGCGTGTCGATCCCCCGCGCCGACACCGTCGCGAACGACGACCGTGCCGGAGGCCGCATGGCCGCCGACCACCTGCTCACCCTGGGCCACCGCACGCTCGGCTTCGTCGGGGCGGGCTCGGCCGCGTCCCTGGAACGTCGCGCGGGGTTCGAGGCCGGCGTGGCGGACAGCGGGACCGACGCGACGGTCGTGACCACGATCCTCCCGGGCGAGCTGACGGAGGACGCCGGCCTGCACGCCGCACGAACGCTGTTCGAGGAGCACCCGGAGGTCACCGCGCTGTTCGCAGCGAACGACGTGATGGCACTGGGCGCCATGTCCGCATTGACCGAGCGCGGGCTGCGAGTCCCCGAGGACGTCTCCGTCATCGGCTACGACGACACCCCGGTGGCAGCGACGCGCTACGTCGGCCTGACGAGCATCGACGACCGGTCGGTGGAGATCGGCCGTGGGGCGGGCGAGCGACTGCTCGCGCGGATCGCGGACCCGTCCGTGGTTGCGCAGGAGTACCTGGTCGAGCCGCGGCTGGTCGCGCGGCGCACGACCGCCACGCGCTGACGCGGCCTGGAGGCCCGGCTCGGCCCCGGTGCGTCAGCCCGGCTCACCCTCGGCTCGGCTCGGCTCACGACGACGGAGGCGGGGGCGGGGGCGCTGCGTGCTGGACGATCCAGCTGTGCATCACGATCGCAGCGGCAGCCGAGGCGTTGATGCTGCGCGTCGACCCGTACTGCGCGATCTCCAGGTGCGCGTCCGCGCCGGCGACGGCCTCGTCGGTCAGGCCCGGCCCCTCTTGTCCGAACAGGAACACGCAGCGCTCGGGCAGCTCGGTCGACTCGAGCATCGTCGCACCCGGGGTGTTGTCGATCGCGATGACCGGACGGCCCTCGTCACGCATGGCCTGCAGGAACGCGTCGACGTCGGGGTGGTTCCGCACGTGCTGGTAGCGGTCGGTGACCATCGCTCCGCGGCGGTTCCAGCGCCGGCGCCCGATGATGTGCACGGTGCCGGCCAGGAACGCGTTGGCGCTGCGGACGATCGACCCGATGTTCAGGTCGTGCTGCCAGTTCTCGATCGCCACGTCGAACCCGTGCCGACGGGTGTCGAGGTCGGCGACGATGGCCTCCATCGACCAGTACCGGTAGTGGTCCAGCACGTTGCGGGTGTCGCCGTGCTCGAGCAACTCGGTGTCGAGTCGGGCATCGTCGGGCCAGGGCCGGGGGTGCGGTCCGACGCCGTTCGTCGTGCGCTCGTGCGAGGGCTCGGGCAGCGACGGCTGTGCCGACGGTGACGGCTGCGACGGCTGGGGCTGGTCGGTCACCGGTCCAGCGTAGGGCGCTCACGGTGACGCCCTCGGCCTGCCGCTGAGCAGGAAGCCGGCGAGCGCTCCGATCACCCCGACGACGAGCGGCGCCAGGACCATGCCCGCGCCGCTCACCACCGTGACCGAGCCGTGCCCCTCGATCGTCCGGAGCATCGTGCCGAGCCGCACGAGCGGATCGCCGCGGAACGCTGCACTGAACGCCCACGCCACGAGCGCCAGGTCCACGACGACCCCGGCCACGAACCCGAGCACCCCGCCGGCGACCACGACCTCGGTCTGCCGCCCTGTTCGCTGCCGCATGACCCCTCCTGAAGTGTGATGTTCCACACTCTGCCAGACGGTCGGACAGAAGGTCAACCGAACGGCGTCATCGAGGTCAGGTCAGCGCCTCCGAGCACGACCACACCCGCCGCAACGACGATGAGCAGCAGCGCGGCCCGCACCCACCATCCGCGCAGCGCCGACACGAGCAGCAGGAGCACCCCGAGCCCGACGGCGCCGAACAGCACGATCGTCGCCGTGATCTGCGCTGCCGAGAACGCCGCCGGATGCCCGAGGAACGCCTGCACGAGCGTCACACCCAGGCCGATCGCGAGAGCCGGGCCGACGAGGACCGCCGCGACGATCCCGGCGGCGATGGCGAGTTCGTCCGCGACCCGATGGCGGCGCCGACGGAACTGGTCGGAGCACGACGGCAGTGCCTGTGCGACCTCGGGAGGCAGCGCCCCGGGGATCGCCAGGTAGGCGCGGAACTCCCCCTCGGACGCAGCGCGCGCCGCTGCCCGATGCAGGATGCGACGCTCGCGTTCGTCGAGCAGCGACGGCTCGGATGCACCCCACCGGGCGGACTGGTCGAGGTGCCCGGCGGCGCGGTACGTCGTCACCAGGGCGCGTCGGTAGGCGGGTTCGCCGGGTTCCCTCCGCGCCATCGTCCGGAGCGACTCCCACGCAGCGCGACGGTCACCGCGCTCGAACGCAGCGAGCGCCCGCTGCACGCGTTCTTCGGCTGTCAGTCCCACAAGAGCAGAACGGTAGCGCAGCGATCGCGACGGCCGTCAGGACGCCTGCGGCAGCCGCGCCTCGATGCCCGCCAGCAGGATGTCCAGCCCCAGCTCGAACCGGGTGCCGTACGAGTGTGTGCCGAGGATCTCCCCCACCAGCGCGTGCCGCTCGGGCTTCCCCGCCTCGGAGTCCCCCCGGCCGACCAGCACACCGGCGTGCCCGACCACGAAGTCGTACACGACGAAGAACGTGTACATCGCCTCGACGTCGTCGAGCCCGCCGTCACGCAGTGCCCCGACGACCTTGGCGACCACCGCGTCGGACTCCGACGACACGAGCGGCGCGCGCTGGCTGTGTGACTCGAGCACGAGCGGGTGGGTGACCATCAGGTCGCGGAAGGTCCTCGCGAAGGTCCGGACGACGTCCTGCCAGTCGGTGGGCCACACGAAGGTGGCGGTGAACTCGTCGACGGTCTTGCGCACGAGCTCGGCGTGCAGGTCGTCCAGGCCGCCGATCGTCCGGTGCACGGTCATCGGTGCGACGCCGAGTCGCATGCCGAGCGCGCGGAAGGACAAGCGGTCGAGCCCGTCCTCGTTGGCGATCGTGGTCGCCGCCTCGATCACCTGCTCGCGCGAGAGCGAGTTGGGCCGTCCCCGGCGTCGGGGTGCGGCGCCAGTAGCGGCACCCGCCACGGCCGCATCGTCGGCGGTGTTCGGTTCGACGAGCACGGGGCCTCCTGCTTCCGGTACGTGTCCCGCAAAAACCCTACCGGTGCTCGGTGTTCCCGGGTGCCCCGAGGCGCGCCGACTAGTCTGACCGCATGGCATCCCGCGACGAGGTCGAGTGCTGGCTGACGGACATGGACGGCGTGCTCGTGCACGAGAACCAGGCCCTCCCCGGCGCTCCGGAACTCATCCAGCAGTGGCTCGACGAAGGCACCGAGTTCCTGGTCCTGACCAACAACTCGATCTTCACGCCGCGCGACCTGAGCGCCCGCTTGCGCTGGTCCGGCATCGACGTGCCCGAGGACCGCATCTGGACGAGCGCCCTGGCCACGGCCGACTTCTGCAAGTCGCAGATGCCCGGCGGATCGGCGTTCGTGATCGGCGAGGCCGGCATGACGACGGCCCTGCACGAGGCCGGCTTCATCATGACCGAGACCGCCCCCGACTACGTCGTCGTCGGCGAGACCCGCAACTACTCGTTCGAGGCGATCACCAAGGCCGTCCGCCTGATCCGCGACGGCGCCCGCTTCATCGTCACGAACCCGGACGCGACGGGTCCGAGCGCCGAGGGCGTCCTGCCCGCCACGGGGGCGATCGCCGCGATGATCGAGAAAGCCACCGGCAAGCAGCCCTACGTGGTCGGCAAGCCGAACCCGATGATGTTCCGCTCGGCGATGAACCGCATCGGGGCGCACTCCGAGAACACGGGCATGATCGGCGACCGGATGGACACCGACGTGCAGGCCGGCATCGAGGCCGGGCTGCACACCGTCCTGGTCATGACGGGCATCAGCGACCAGGCCGAGATCGACCGCTACCCGTTCCGTCCCAGCGAGGTCATCTCCGGCGTGCACGAGCTCGTGCGCACGGAACCCATCGAAGTGGAGATGTAGCGGTGCGCTGGGACCCGACGCGGTACGCCGCGTTCCAGGACGAGCGGTCGCGCCCGTTCCACGACCTGGTCGCCCAGATCGGACTGGAGGCCCCTGGTCGCGTCGTCGACCTGGGCTGCGGTCCCGGGGCCCTCACCGCCGCCCTGGCCGAACGGTGGCCGTCGGCTCGCGTGGTCGGGATGGACTCCTCGAGCGAGATGTTGGCGGACGCGGCTCCCCTGACCGAGCGCTTCCCGAACCTGTCGTTCGAGCTCGGCGCGATCGAGGACTGGGCTCCCACGCCCGAGGACGACGTCGTCGTCACGAACGCCGCGCTGCAGTGGGTCCCGTCGCACACGGAGCTGCTGCCCGGATGGCTCGCCGCGATGCCCGAGGGCTCGTGGTTCGCGATGCAGGTGCCCGGGAACTTCGACTCGCCGTCGCACGCGCTGATGCGGGCCGTCGCGGCCGAGGGCCCGTGGGCATCGGCGCTCGACGGGGTCCTGCGCGCCGACCCCGTGCTCGATGCTCCTGGCTACCTCGAGCTGTTCGAGGACAACGGCTTCGCGGCCACCGCGTGGGAGACCACGTACATGCAGCTGCTGCCCGGCGAGGACCCGGTCCTCACGTGGGTCCGCGGCACCGGACTCCGCCCGGCACTGGCTGCGCTCGACGCGGCCGAGCCGAGCGGCGAGCTGACCCGCGCGTTCGAGGCCGCGTACGCCGAACAGCTGCGCCAGGCGTACCCGCGAGGCCGACACGGCACGGTGTTCCCCTTCCGCCGCGTCTTCGCGGTCGCCCACAAGCGCTGACCCGCAGCTACTCGACCGTCACCAGGGTGCCGAGCGGCAGCGCGTTGATCGCGGCCACGGCGTCGGCGTCGAGCCGGACACACCCGTGCGAGATCGCCCCCGCGGTGGCGGCGTTCCAGTGCATGCCGATCAGCCCGCCGTCGTGCCCGCCGTACGGCTCGTCGGCAGCGCTGGAGTGCAGCGAGGTCAGCTGGATCGGGTGGTCGCCGGTGCCCTGGGACGCGTCGACGTAGCGCTGCTCCAGGTAGCCCGTCACGCCGGTCGGCGTCGGGGTGTCCGTGGTGCCGACCCCGGCCGAGAACGACTGCTGCACGGCGCCCGAGGCGGACACGATCGACACGTGCTGGTCCTTCGTCGAGATGACCACGCGGGACGTCGGCGTGGATGCGGGCTCGAGCGCGGCGACCGGCACCCACGCCGAGGTCTGCGCGGCCGCCCCGGACGCGCCTGCGGCGGACGGCAGCTGCTGACGCGCGGGAGTCAGGACGAGCTCCCACGCGCCCTGACGGCGGAGCCCCACGACGGTGCTCGGCTGCTGCAGGAAGTCGGTCGCGGCGAACCGGGCGACGGGGGTGTGCCGGTCCGAGCCGAACAGCGGGGCGTCGGCGCGCAGGTGGAAGACGGTGTCGCTCGTGACCGTCTGCGCGAACGGCATCAGCCCGGCGACGACGGCGGAGTACTGCGCCTCGGGCAGCGCGGCGACGGCCTGCGCGCTGACGGACGGCACCGCGGGCGCAGCAGCCGTGGCGGACGCCGAGGCCGACGGGTGCGCGGCGGGCGACGGGCTCGTGCCCCCGAGCAGCGGGACGGCGAGCGCGCCGGCGGCGACGACTGCCGCAGCGGCGATGCCGACGGTGGTCCAGAGGGTGCGCTTCTGCAAGGGGGAACTGGCTTCCTGGGAGACGTGCGGTGCGGGGCGGAGGCGGGTCGAGCCTCCAGGCCGTCGACAGACCGACGACCCAACCGGTGCGGGCCGACCGACGCTGGGTGCGCCGGCCGGCCCGCGGGTGGGATGCGTCAGCCGCTGACGACGGGCAGGTGGATGCCGGTCGGCGTGGTGACGGTGGTGCCGGACCCGGTCGTGCCGGTGCCGGTGGTGCCGCCCGTGGTGGGGGCAGCGGTCACGGTGATCGCGAGCGGGTCGACGACGGCCGAGGCGCCCGAGGCGTCGACCAGGTCGACGGTGTGCGATCCGGCCGCGGTGCCCGCCGGGATCGTGACGCTGCCGGTGACGGCACCGTTCGCGTCCGCGGTCAGCGTTCCGACGACCACCGGGTCGCTGTGCAGCACGACCTGGTAGGTCGCGCCGGCGGTCAGACCGGTGCCGGCCAGGGCGAGCTGCGACCCGGCCTGCACGGTCGTGCCGTTCGGGGCGGTCAGCACGCCGGAGACGACCTTCGCGGTGCCGCCGGTCGAGACGACCTTGACGGAACCGTCGGCAGCGACGTCGACCGTGGCGCTCGTGGCAGCGGCCAGGTCGATGCGCTCCCACGAGCCGTTCGGGGTACCGGACTGGTCGAGCGGGTCACCCGAGGCGATCTCGGTCTGGGCGAGCACGGCCGTGCGCTGGGCGTCGGTCAGGGTCGGGAACGTGCTGAGCAGCAGGTTCTCGGCACCGGTCGGCACGCTCGGGGCCAGGCCGGTGGTGCCGGTCTTGGCGAACCCGTAGTCCATGCGCTCGTTGTAGACCTTCACGGCCGAGGCGCGGTCGGTCACGATCTGCGACGTGCCGCCGGGGATCGCCTTCCCGCCGTACGGGTCGTCCTGGTACGGCTTCTCGGCGGCGATGCACTTCGCCAGGGTGTTGCCGCACTTCGCCTCGAGGTAGCTGACGAGCTCCTTGCGGGCGGGCTCGAGCACGTCGGTGCGGAACGCGGTGTCGGACCAGCGGGCTGCCAGGGCGGCCTCGCCGTCCATGCGACCACCCATGATGTCGAGCGGGTAGTGCACGCCGAGCACGATGCGGTCGTTGCCGTTCTCGGACGCGCGGGCCAGGATCTCCGGCGCGAGCTCGGGGACCAGCGTGGCCAGGGTGATGCCGGCCTGGTACGCGGTGGTGGTGTGGCCGCTCGGGTACGACCCGCCGGTGCAGATGCCCTGGGTCCCGTAGCCCGGGTCCAGGACGACGTCGCTCGGCGAGAACTCGTGCGTGGTGTCCGTCTGCACGGGCACGCGCGTGATCGTCAGGTTGCCCTTGGCGTCCGCCCAGGTCTTGCCGGTGCGGTTCGCGGCGAGCGAGGACGCGTTGACCTTGGCGGGTGCGCAGTTGACCTGGTCGTCGCCGGCCGGCAGGGTCGCCGAGGCGTCCGTCGGCAGGTACGGGCGCGGGTAACTGAAGTGCGCCTTCGCGGTGCCGGTGCTGACGTACGCGCCGGTCGTACCCGTGTTGCTGTTGATGAGCGCCTCGGTCAGGGGCAGGTCGCCGTTCTGCCGGCCCTGCAGGTAGAGCTTCTCGAGCGCGTCGCCGAGCCCCTGCCCCACGGTCGACGACTGGTCGTACCCGGCCGGGGTGTTCTTGTACTCGGAGTCCTGCAGCGCGGTGAACTGCTGCGCCTTCGTGGCGTTCTGGTTGATCCACGAGGTCAGCTGGTCGTTCTGCGCCAGGGTGGCACCGCTGACGACCGTGCCGTGCAGGTCGTTCGTGCCGCTGGACTTCCAGAAGGAGTCGTAGCCGCTCAGCAGCGAGACCAGGTCGGGCTTGGCGGAGTCACTGGGGTAGGTCGCGGCGTTCGCCACGAGCGGGTTGCCGATGACCAGGGACGTCGCGATCGCTGCGACTGTCACCCCTGTGGCCATGGCGCGTGCGGATGTGCGCATGCGTGGTTGCCGCCCCGGTCGGGGCGACGCTCCTTCCTGTGGTCCGGCCGGCGACGGTGTCCGGACGGGCTCGGTTCCCGGGTTGGGATCGCAGTGACGGTAAGGAGGCCCGGTGACCGTCCGAGGAACAGGTGCCGTCAGGCAGGTGAACCGGACGGGGTGTCTGTGTGGGTTCGCAGGTCGTTCCGGTCCGGAACGGGTTCGGGGTGTCCGGCAGGCGCTGCGGTGTCACCGTGGGCGTCCACGCGCGTGGGGTCGCTCCGCGCCGCATCGTCGCGGGCGGCGTCCGCGCGCTGCCCGTCGCGGGGCGGGACGTCGCGCCAGCGTCGCCGCAGGCGTCGGGGCCGGTCGTCGCGCCAGGCCACCACCCCGCCGGCCACCACGCCGAGTGCCAGGACCGCGAACGCGAACAGCCCGATCACGCCGGCGACCGCGATGTCGTCGAAGCCCTGCCGCGAGGTCGCCGACACCGCGATCGAGCCGAAGTCCCAGAACGCGTGCAGCAGCACGGGCAGCAGCAGGTTGCCGGTCAGTCGGCGGGCCAGGTACAGCGTCGACCCGAACGACGCCGCGAACACCACCTGGATCAGCGTCGGGCCGATGCCCGCGCCGGCCAGGGCGTTCAGCAGGTGCAGCAGCCCGAACAGCACGCACGAGGCGATCCACACGCCGAACTCCGGCAGGCGCCGACGCAGCCCGACCAGCAGCACGCCGCGGGTCAGGAGCTCCTCGAAGACCCCGACGAACAGCACACCGATGCCCAGCAGCGCGAAGTAGTGCCAGGGCAGCGCCGTCCAGTCGACCAGCGGCAGGCGCGCCAGACACACCACGGCGATCAGCGCGGGAGCCACCCACGTCCACCGCGGACGACCGCGAGTGGGATCGACGGTCGCGATGCGCCACCACCCGAGCCCGGTGACGACCACGGCGAGCGCCATCGCGGCGATGCCCTCGGGGACGACGAGCGCGCGCAGGACGCTGTCGACCGTCAGCCCGAGCGACGGGTAGTCGTCACTGGGCCGTGCGCGCCAGGCACTGACCGCCGCGAAGACGACGACCGGGGCGACGCCGATCAGCAACGACGGCGAGACAGGCCAGCGGCGACGACGGCGCGTGGGTTCGGGCATCCCTGTTTGTACCATTGGGGCATGCGCCTCCCTTCGCTCTCGACGATGGCCGAGGACTACGTCAAGCTCATCTGGAAGGCGCGCGAGCGTGGGGACGACGGCATCGCCACCCGGGACATCGCCGCCGCGCTGAAGGTGTCGGCGTCGACGGTGTCCGGCAACCTGCGCAAGCTCGACCGCGACGGCCTGATCGAGCACACCCCGTACTACGGCGTCGTGCTCACCCCGCTCGGGCAGCAGGTCGCCGTGGCGATGGTCCGACGGCACCGGCTGATCGAGTCGTTCCTGGTGTCACGCCTGGGCTACTCGTGGGACGAGGTGCACACCGAGGCCGAGGCGCTCGAGCACGCGGTCTCCGAGACCTTCCTCGACCGGGTCGACGCCGATCTCGGCCACCCGACGCACGATCCGCACGGCGACCCGATCCCGCGCGCGGACGGCACGGTGCCGGACTCCCCCGGCGCGCTGCTCGGCACGATCGCACCCGGTTCATGCGGCACCGTCGACCGGGTCTCCGACGACGACCCGTCGCTGCTGCGCTACTTCGACGAGCTCGGCGTCGGGCTGGGGACCCACCTGCGGGTGGAGCAGGTGCGGGACTACGCGGGCGTCATCGCGGTGTCCCGGCGTTCCCCGGACGGCACCGAGTCGCTCGTGGACCTGCCGTCCGCCGCCGCCGCCGCGATCTGGCTCGCTCCCGACGCCGACTGACCCGCCCCCCCTCGCCGCGGCGCCCCGCTGTCGGGCGCGCCCCGTCCTTTGGTGCTGCCCAGCCCGACCGGTCACAACACCCCGCTCACGTCCCCCGACCGGTCGCATCCCGTCGCTCGCCGACGCCCCCAGCGACGTTCTCCGACCACTCGACGATGGCCGGACGGGGTGTTGCGACCACTCGAACCATCACCCAACCGCCCCGGTACCGCGCCGCCGCACCCCCGCACCCCCGCACCCCCGCACCCAACCGCCGAACCGCCCCGGCACCGCACAACCACCGCACCGCAGGACCGCCGCACCCAGCACCCAGCACCGCCAACCCTCAGCGCAGCGCCGGGCTCGACGGGCGCCGGAACGGGGCCGTGATCGTCGGCACGATGTCGCGGCGGTTGATCCACAGCACGACGAGGGCCACCGCCACGTGCACCCCGCTCAACACCCACCGCCCGCCGGTGTCCGTCACGACGAACTGCACCGCGAACAGCGCCACGAGAGCGATCGCCGACCACCGGTGGAAGCGCAGCGCGATGATGATCGCGACGCCGAGCACGGTCTGCGACGCGGTCAGCATGAACTCCTCCACCTGCCGAGCGTCGAGCGGCAGCCCGCCCGTGGTGCCACCACCCAGCACGTGCGCGATCGGCAGCGACCCGACCAGCAGCGACCACTGGTTCACCTTCGAGGCGATGAGCGTCCCGATGGCTGCCCCGCCCATGCCCCGCAGGGCGAAGAGGGCGGCGACGATGAACTCGGGCGCCTCGGTGGCCAGGGGGGCGAGCCACTGCACCAGGAAGTAGCTGTCGATGCCCAGTGCGCCGCCGGACTGCACCAGGGCGTCGGCGAACGGCTCGGCCGAGGCCAGGATGACCGCGGCAGCCACGACGAACAGCGCGACGATGGTCCACCGTCGAGGGCGCTGCCCCATCGACGCCAGGTTTCCCGCCATGCCGACGAGTTCTTCGTCGTCGTCCTCGTCGTCGGACGTCTTCGAGGCCCGCCACAGGTACAGCACGAACGCGGCGAGCATGGCGAACCCGAACCACAGCGGGATCGAGCCCATCGCCGGGATCAGGAACGCGACCAGTGCCAGCAGCGCCAGGAACCCGATGTCCACGCGCGACGAGCGTTCCAGTTCGAGCACCTTCGTCGCCGCGGCGGGCATCGCGCCCGTGCGGACGAACCGGCGGGCGACCAGCAGCGAGATGATCACGACGAGCGGCCAGCCGAACCCGAGCAGCAGCCGGTTGGAGCCGGTCATGTTGGCGGCGGCGAACTGCTCGTACGCGGGGTCGGAGCCGGAGCGGAACGCGTAGTACAGGTCGACGGCGTACTCGGGCAGCACGGCGATGAGCGCCAGGATCGCGATGGCGAGCGCGCCGGCGATGTCCTTCTGCGCGGCCTCGGCGGCCCAGGCGAGCAGGAACGACGCGGCGACGACGGCTGCGCCGAACACGAGCAGGTCGACGACGGGGTGCGGCGCGAACCCGGTCACACGGAAGGCGACGGCGGGCAGGGCGATGGCGATGCAGATCGCGATCCGGCCCCAGGCACTGGCGCCCATGCGGGGTGCGGGCGCCGCCGGGGCGGGCGCCTGCACGGCGATGGTGTCGGTCATGGTGGTCCTCGTGATCGAGCCATGACGCGGCACACACACTGCGAGCGGCTTCGGCCATGGCGGAACGGCCGAAGGTCTCGCTCGCTCCGGCTGCCCGCGACCAGGCCGACCGGAGTGGTGCACCGGGCCGATCGTCGTGATGGCCAGTGTGTCGATGCACGCGCTGGGAGCTACTCCCCTTCGGCACCCATGCTGGCGCGCTCCGATCCGCCTGCGCAAGCCGATCGGCCCTGTTCGGCAACCCGAATCGTCGGGCTCGCCCGCCCGCCCCGGAACCCCGCGGCACCCACTGGAGGCCCGTGGCGACCCCGCCACGCGCCTCCCGTCCCGACCGCGACGCGCTGGTGCGCGTCTGGTCGCCTGGTGCTCGCTTGTTGCGCTGCACGGGCCGCGCAACCTCGCACCGGCCCGGAAGTCAGCACCGTGCGCGGCCGGGTCAGCCCTTCGCGGACCGCGTCCGGCCCAGCGCCACCTCGCGGCGGGCTCGCTCCCGGGCGAGCTCCGACGCGGCGTCCGGGTCGCGCAGCAGACGCTCGGTCTCGGCGGCGTGCTCGCGGACGGCCGCCGACCGGTGCGCCGAGGCGTCCCGCAGCACGGGCTCGACGACGGCTGCGCCGAGGCCGACGAGCGCACGGCTCAGCGCCAGACGGGTCTCGCGGTCCCCCTGTCCGAGCTGCACGGCGAGCGCCCGCGCCAGGGACTCCCGCGACCCCTCGGGCACCAGCACCACGGCCGCACGCCAGGCGGTCCGGACCACGCCGGGGTCGTCGTCCCCGAGCCGCGCGACCACCTGCGGGTACACCGACCCGTCGTGGATCTTGGACAGGGTGTGCAGTGCCTGGCTGCGAGCCTGGGCCTCGGGTCGGTCGAGCTCGGCGAGCACGCGGGGCACCACCATCGCAGCGGGCAGCCGGATGAGCGCCCAGGTCAGCATCTCGCGCACCTGCAGGTCGGGCTCGTCGCGGCACTGCTCCACGAGCAGCTCGAGGTCGTCGGTCGAGGGCGAGGTCCCCGCTGCCATCACCGCCCGCAGGCGCACGGTCGGACGGGGGTCGGCGAGGTACGAGGTGAGCGTCGGCATGTCCCCCACAGCCCACCCCGACACCACACCGATGTCAAGGCGCGCGGCCTACCGTGGGCCACGAACCGTACCGCGACGAAAGGACCCCGCATGCCCCGCATCGGAACCAGCGACCTGCACGTCTTCCCCCTCGCCCTGGGCGGCAACGTCTTCGGGTGGACCGCCGACGAGTCGACCTCGCACCAGGTCCTCGACGCCTACACCGCGGCCGGCGGCGACTTCATCGACACCGCCGACGTGTACTCCGCCTGGGCGCCCGGCAACTCCGGCGGCGAGTCCGAGACCGTGATCGGCTCGTGGCTGGCGAAGTCCGGCAAGCGCGACGACGTCGTCATCGCCACGAAGGGCTCGCAGCACCCCGAGTTCAAGGGCCTGTCCGCGGACACCGTCGCGAAGGCCGCGCGTGCCAGCCTGCAGCGTCTTGGCACCGACCACATCGACCTGTACTACGCGCACTTCGACGACCAGGACACCCCGCTCGAGGAGACCATCCGCGCGTTCGACCAGCTCGTCAAGGAGGGCCTGGTCCGCTACACCGCGATCTCGAACTACTCGAAGGAGCGTGCCGCGGAGTGGATCCGCATCGCCGACCAGCACGGTCTGGCCAAGCCCGTCGCGATCCAGCCGCACTACAACCTGGTCACCCGCCAGCCCTACGAGTCGGACATCGCACCCCTCGCGCACGAGCACGGCCTGGGCGTCGTGCCGTACTTCGCGCTGGCCGCGGGCTTCCTGACGGGCAAGTACCGGACCAAGGACGACTTCGCCGGCAAGGACCGCGAGGGCCAGGTCGCCGGCTACTTCACCGACGCCGGCCTGGCCGTCGTCAACGCGCTCGACACGATCGCTTCGGCGCACGACGCCGAGATCGCCTCGGTCGCGCTGGCCTGGCTGCAGGCGCAGCCCGACGTGGTCGCGCCGATCGCGTCGGCGCGCAACACGGAGCAGCTGCCGGCGCTGCTGGCCTCGGCCGACCTCGAGCTCACGCAGGACGAGCTGGCGACGCTCAGCCACGTGTCGTCGACGGTCCCGGTCACGGCCTGAGACCCGGCCACACCACAGACGGGAGGCTCCCCACCGGTCCGGTGGGGAGCCTCCCGTCCGTCTGGGGTCGGCTGGCCGTCTGGGGTCGGCTGGCCGTCTGGGGTCGGCTGGCTCTCTGGGGCCGGCTGGCTCTTTGGGGTCGGCTAGGCCGACGGCGCCAGGGAGCCGGTCATCGTGCCGCCGCCGGAGCGGGTGACGAAGCACGACCAGAAGCGGTCGCCGCGGTTCCACGAGGCGTCGTCGGGCGGGTAGACGCTCTGCACCTGGACGTCGCCGTAGGCGGATGCCGCTGACACGTCGAGTGCGCCGTCGGACTGGCACTGGTCGGTCGCTATGCGTTTCGCCTCGTCTGCACCCGGGAACGCGTCCGCCTCCATCGCACCGCGCCGGGTGAGCTGCGCGGCGTGTGCGGAGCCGCAGTCGACGACCGTGAAGTCCTCGGCCCAGGCGTTCGTGAACGGGGTCAGGCACTCGCCGCCCGCCAGCTCGTACCAGGGGTGCTGGCCGGGTGCCGCGGCCGTGGTGGCGAACGCGATCGTCGGGGCCGAGGCCGGGGGCGCCGCGGCCTGGGGCGCCGGGGTCCTGCTGGTCTGCACCGAGGCCGATGCTGCCGCCGGGGACTTGGTCGGCGTCAGCTTCTCGTCGATGTTGTTGCTCTTGATCCACCACGTGAGTGCGAAGACCGCCACGAGCATCACCAGGATGATCACGATCGCACCGCCGAACAGCAGCTGCTTGCCGCGCGTGCCCTCGCCGCGCAGCCGGGCGAAGCCGCGGTTGATGAAGTTGCCCGTGTCGGCCGGGGGCGGCACCGGAGCGCCGGACCCCGATGCGCTGGGGGACGATGTGCGGGGGGACGACGCGCGGGCCGGCGTCGGTGCGACGGCGGCGGGCATCATGCGCGTGCCGGTGTCGTGCGGGTCGTAGCCGGTGGCGCCGAGCTGGTCGACCGCCTCGGTGCCGAACAGGTCCTTGATGGCGCTCGTGTCGCTGGTCTCGCGGCCGTCCCACTCGGACTGGTCGAGGTCGTCGGCGCCGGGCGCTGCCGGTGGCAGGCCGAACGGGCTGCGGGTCGGTTGGACCAGCGGCGGAGCCTGCCGCTGGTCGGCAGGTGTCGGGGCCGGGCGCGGGGCCGGCTGCTCGGCGGGCGGCGGGGTCGGCTGCTCCGCAGGCGGCGGGGTCGGCGCCGGGCGCTGGAGTGCCGGCATCGCCTGGGTCGGGACGTCCGTGCCGGGCACGTCCGTCGACGAAGGGTCCGTCGTCGGGCGGTCGGTCGACGAGGGGTCGGTCGTCGGGGCGTCCGCCGGCAGGTCGTTCATGGGGAAGGGGGCGGGTTCGTCGGCCGCGGTGGGCTCGTCGGCGGCCCACCACGGGGTCTCGCCGGTGCGGACGGCTTCGTCGACCAGGGACCAGCTGCCGCTGTCGCTCGGGGCGTCGCGGCGCACCGGGTCGGTCGGCGGCGTGGGGTCCGGTGCCGGGGCCGGCGCAGGCATCGACGTCGGCAGGGGGACGGACGCGGCCGCGACGGGGGGAAGGGGGATCTCGCCCGACACCACGTCATCGTCGTCGTCGTGGTCGGCCGCCAGCGACCATGAACCGACGTCGAGCGTCGTCGTGTCGTACGAGGGTGACGTCAGCGCGACCGGCACCTCGCCCGTGGCGTCGTCGTGCACGGCCCAGTTGAAGGGCTTGTCCGCCTGGTCGCCCCCGGGGATGCGCAGCAGGTCGGTGAAGCTCGGCGGCTCGTCGCTCGTCGGCAGTGCGTTCGGCACCCCCAGCGGTTGCGCGACGGGGCCGGTCGGGGTCGGGAGGTCGCCGAGCCCGGGCGCGGGCGCACCGGTCGCGCGGCCGAGCCAGTCGACGTCGTCACGGCCCTCACCTCGGGGGTCGTTCCGGCGGCGCTCGGCCTCGATCGCGAGCACCTCGGCAGCGCGCTGCTCACGGTGCGTCATCGCCGACGGCAGCTGGATGGCGCTCGGGTGCGGCGCGGTGCTGTTCGGGGGCACGTCGGACGCGGCGGGGATCCGGCTGCTCAGCAGGGAGCGGTCGGGGTCGGACGCGGGCTGCGCCGGCTGCGAGGGCCGAGCGAGTTCCTCGGGCATCGAGATCGCCTGGGTGGCGTCGTCGGCGAGCGGCTCCGGCGCGGCGGGCTGCTCCGGTGCTGCCGGTGGCTCCGGCGCGGCGGGCTGCTCGGGTGCTGTGGGCGGCTCGGGTGCCGCCAGCGGCTCCGGCGCGGCGGGCTGCTCGGGTGCCGCGGAGGGCTCGAACGGCTCGGGGAGCGGCTGGCCGGTCTCCGCGGCCGCGCGCTCCGCCTCGCGGCGCTCGCGACGCGAGGGCCACTCGTCGGCCGTCCGCGGGGCACCGAAGATGTCCGCGGCGCTGCGGAGACCCGGGAACCGAGCGTCCGGGGCGGACGCGGGCGGAGCCTCCTGGTCGTCCGCCCCTGCTGCGGGGCGAGCGACGTCGTCGGGCTCGCGCGCGTCGTCCGGACGCTCCTCGGTCACGCGGACAGCCCCAGATCAGCCAACCCGATGGCCGCGAAGTACGGGTACCCGGCGGCCTCGATCTTCTCCTTGGCGCCGGTGTCGCGGTCGACCACGACGGCGACGGCTGCGACGATCGCGCCCTCGCGCTCGAGCGCTTCTGCGGCCTTGAGCGGGGAACCGCCCGTGGTCGACGTGTCCTCGAGGACGACGACGCGCTTGCCGCGCAGGTCCGGGCCCTCGACCTGCTTGCCGCGGCCGTGGTCCTTGGGTTCCTTGCGGACGACGAACGCGTCGTACGCCTTGCCCTGGGCGGCGGACTGGTGCAGGACGGCGCTGGCGATCGGGTCGGCACCCATCGTCAGGCCTCCGACGGCCACGACGTCGGGGACCTGGTCGACGAGCTCCGTCATGACCTGTCCGATCAGCGGTGCCACGCGGTGGTCGAGGCTCACCTTGCGGAGGTCGATGTAGTACGTCGCCTTCTTGCCGCTGGTGAGCGTGAAGTCACCGTGGAACACGGCCTCGGCCGTGATGTGGTCGATCAACTGCTGGCGCGCGTCCGTCACAGCGCACAAGGGTAGCCGTTCCGGCCAGGACGCGCTCATCGGCCAGGTCGGAGGGGCCGTGGGTACGCTCCCTGCATGCGTTCCGCCCGTCTCCGTGCCCTCGGGCACGAAGCCGTCGGCGCGGTCGTGGCACTGGCGCTGACGGTCGTCGCCCTGCGGCACGTGATCGCCTCGGCGCGGGTGTCGTTGCTCTGGTACGACGGCGACTCGGTCCTGCTCCCACTGGTCGTGCGGTCGATGCAGGCGGGCGACCCGTTCGAGTGGGCCATGTCCCCGGCGCTGTTCTTCTTCCCCGAGCTGCCGGTGTACCTGCTCTGCTCGCTCGTGACCGCGACGCCCCAGCAGGCCCTGGCACTCAACGGGGTGCTGGTGCTGCTCGGCGTGTACGCGCTGCTGCGGGCCGCGGCGAACGAGCTCATGCCCGCCGCCGGACGACCGGCGCGGATCGCGGTGTCGGGCATCGCGTTCGCGTTCCTGACGCTGCTGGTGCTCACAGAGTCGAGCGCGTCGGCGACGTCGCTCGAGCTCGCGTCCCTGCTCCTCACCACGACCTACTACTACGGCGTCGTGCTGGCGCTGCTGGCGACCGCCGTGCTCGTGCTCCGTGCGGTGCGCACGGGCCGCGCATCGGTCCCCGTGCTCGTCGTCCTCGGCCTGGTCGCCGCGGCCACGACCGCGTCGAACCCGCTCTACGTGCCGTGGTCCGGCGCCCCGGTGGTCGTCACGCTCCTCGTCCTCGCCCTGGCGCAGCGGGTGCCGTGGCGACCGGCACTGCTGGTGTCCGGCACGGTGGTCGCCGGTGCGGTCGTCGGGTACCTGGTGCGGATCCCGCTCCGGCCGTTCGTCTCGCTCGACCCGTCGACCTACGTGCACCCGGACCAAGCGGTCTCGACCCTCGGCTTCTTCGCGTCGCTCACCGACGTCCGCTCCGGCACGCTCATCGGTGACGTCGGGCTCGCGCTCATGCTGATCGGGGTGCTGCTCGCCGTCGGCGGGACGGTGTGGGCGTGGCGTGTGCGGGCATCGCGGACGGTGCTCGTCGCCTCGGCGCTGCCCGTCGTCACCGTCGTGGCGGTGTCCCTCGGGGTCGTCGCCGCCGGGTCGGAGACGCCGCGGTACCTGGAACCGGTCGTGGTCGCGCCCCTGCTGGCCCTGATCGCCGTGTGCGAGCTGGTCCGGGTCGCCGTGCGGCAGACCCGCGTGTACCGACCCTCGCGCGGCATCCGGGTCGGGCTGGCGATCGGTGCGGCCGTCGTGCTGGCCGCGGGCATCGCCGTCACGCCGAGCACCCTGCGCACCGTGCGGACCGCGTCGTACGCCCCCGCGGCGTGCCTGGACCGGTGGGCGGACGGCAAGCCGGTCGTGGGCGTCGGCCAGTTCTGGACCGTCCGGCCGCTCGCAACCTACGCATCACAGAACGTCCGCATGCTGCAGGTCCGCGACTCGTTCCAGGTGTACCCGTGGCTGGTCGACCTGGGCTCCTACCGGAACGCCGACCCGACGTTCGTCCTGGTCGGCTCCGGGGACGTGTGGCCGACCTCGGTCGAGGACCAGCTCGGCGCCCCCGTGTCGGTCACCCACTGCACCGGGTTCGACATCTGGGACTACGCCGGCACGGCCGGTTCGGCGACCCTGCGCGACCGCGTCGTGGACAGCGCCGCCCAGGTCCGGCGCGACCGGGGGTTCTGAGCGAGTTCTCCACAGGTGGTGCGTCGGCGTCGCGGTGACCCTGTGTGGATGTATAGGCTCGCTCCCGATGTCTCGTCCTGCCGCGCCCCACCAGCCCCAGCGTGTCCGCGCGCCCCGGCGCATCCGCGTGTCCGCGCGCCGTGCGGTCCGTTTCGCCGTCGCCGGGTTCTCGCTCGTCGGACTCGCCGGCGCGCTCGTGCTCGACGCCCCGCCTGCCCAGGCGGCCACCTACCCCTCGTGGGACGACGTCCTGGCCGCCCGCGGGCAGGAATCGCAGAAGAACGAGCAGATCTCCGGCATCGAGACCCTGATCGGCGACCTGTCGAGCAAGGCCGACGCCGCGGTCGCCGAAGCCGAGACCCGCGGCAACGAGTACGCCGAGGCCCAGCGCAAGTCGCAGCGCGCTGCCGAGAAGGAACAGCGGCTCCGCACCGAAGCCGAAGCGCACGCTGAAACGGCTGCCCAGAGCGCTGCCCAGGCCGGGCAGTTCGCGGCGCAGATGTCCCGCTCGGGTGGTGCCGACGTCACCTCGAGCGTGCTCACCGGCGGTGACGACTCCCGTGACCTGCTGTACGACCTCGGTGCGCTGAGCAAGCTGTCCGAACAGGCGGAACGCGTCGAAGCCGTCGCCAGCGCCGATGCCGCCGTCGCCCGTGCCCTGTCCGGCCAGGCCGACCGTGCCGCCACCGAGCTCGCCGAACTCGCTGCCGACGCCGAAGAACGCATGGCCGAGGCGCAGGCGGCGTCCGACCGCGCCCAGGCTGCGTACGACGAACAGCAGGACAACAAGGCGCGGCTCGAGGCACAGCTCGCGACGCTCAAGTCCGGTCGTGTCCGGACCGAGGCCGAGTTCGCCAAGGGTGAAGCGGAGCGCAAGGCAGCCGAAGAACGCGCCCGCGCGGCAGCAGCTGCGGCGGCCGCGCGTGCGGCAGCAGCGAGCTCCGGCGGCGGCGGCGGCGGCGGGAGCAGCAGCTCGGGCGGCGGCGGCGCAGTCGGGTCCGGTTCCGGGTCCGGGTGGGTCCGTCCCGCCGGCGGGTACATCACCAGCGGCTACGGCTCACGCGTGCACCCGATCACCGGCGCGGTCACCTTCCACGACGGCATCGACCTGGGCAGCGGCTGCTCCACGGCCATCGTCGCGGCGGCCGCAGGCACGGTGGAGTACGTCGGCTGGTACGGCGGGTACGGCAACTACGTGCGGATCGACCACGGCGGTGGGGTCAAGAGCGCGTACGGCCACATCGTCAGCGGTGGCTTCCGGGTCGCCACGGGCCAGCGGGTCGCTGCGGGCACCCTGGTCGCGCTCGTCGGGTCGACCGGCAACTCGACCGGATGCCACCTGCACTACGAGACCCACGTGGGCGGCGGCACCACCAACCCGGTGTCGTTCATGGCTGCGCGCGGGGTCGGTTTCTAGCCGGTCGGTGCGTCCGGGCCGTCGGTCCGGCTCCGCTCGTCGGTCTCGTCGGTCTCATCGACGCTGCAGTCCCACAGCGCCCGGTACCAGGCCGTCCGCTCCGGGTCCAGCGGGACGCCGTACGCCTGGTGGAACTCCTCGTCCCACCCCGGCCCGTAGTTCCAGCCGAGCGCCATCGTCGCCACGGCGATGTCCGCCCAGCGGTCCGCGACCCCGAGCGACCCCAGGTCGACGTGCCCGATCCAGCGGCCGTCGTCACCGAGCAGGGTGTTCGGCGAACAGGCGTCCCCGTGGCACACGACCAGCAGGTCGGGCTCGGGCGCGGGTCCGATGCGCTCGACGTCGACCCCGGCGGCACGGGCCCGGTCGAGCCGCATCGACGCCGACCAGTCGAACGGGCACTCCGCCACCGGCAGCCGGTCGTGCATCGCGCGGAGCCCCTCGGCGATCGCCACGACCGCTGTGAGGGGGTCGTCGCGCCACCGCGGGTCGACCGCACTCCACCCGGGCACGGCGCGGGTGCGCAGCCACGCCCCGTCGTCGTCCGTGCCGAGGTCCAGCACCTCGGGCACACGCAGCCAGTGCCCCGCCCAGCGGAGTCGTTCGGCCTCGGCGGTGACCCAGACCGTGTAGGGACGCGGGACCCACTTCAGGTACTCGTCGGCGGTGTCGGCGCCGCCGTCGCCCCCGACGCGGAAGGTCTTCCCGCCGATCTCGTTCACCCACACCGGCACCAGCGGACGCCCGGCGGCGAGACGGGCGATCGGACCGGGGACCTCGATGGCCTCGTCTGCGGCGGGGATCCCGTTCTTCGACGTCACACGACCAGCCAACACCAGACGCCCGGCCCGCACCCGGCACGCGCCGCGCGCCCCGCGGCGCTGCGGCCCGCAGGTCACGCCCGGTAGGTTCGACCCCATGCGCGTCGCGACCTGGAACGTGAACTCCGTCCGCACCCGAGTCGGCAGGATCGTCGACTGGCTCATCCGGCAGGACGTCGACGTCCTCGGCATGCAGGAGATCAAGTGCAAGCCCGAGCAGTTCCCCGTCGAGGCTTTCGAGGCCGCTGGTTACCACGTCGAGGCGCACGGACTCAACCAGTGGAACGGCGTCGCCTTCGCCAGCCGGCTGCCGATGGACGACGTCACGCGTGACTTCCCCGGCCAGCCCGGGTTCCTCAAGGGCCACGAGGGCCCGGACCTGCCGGTCGAGGCCCGCGCGATCGGGGTCACCGTCGACGGCGTCCGACTGTGGAGCCTGTACGTGCCGAACGGCCGCGAGCTCGGCGACCCGCACTACACGTACAAGCTCGACTGGCTCGCGCAGCTGGCTGACCGCACCACCGAGTGGCTCGAGGCCGACCCGTCGCTGAAGCTCGCGCTGATGGGCGACTGGAACGTGGCACCACTCGACCAGGACGTCTGGGACGTGCGGGTCTTCGAGGGCGCCACCCACGTCAGTGAGCCGGAGCGCGCGGCCTTCCGCACGTTCGAGGAGCGCGGCCTGCAGGACGTCGTCCGGCCTCTCGTCCCCTCCGGCTACACCTACTGGGACTACAAGTCGCTGCGCTTCCCCCGCAACGAGGGCATGCGCATCGACTTCGTGATGGGCTCGCAGGGCTTCGCGGACGTGGTGACGGGCGCGTCCATCCACCGCGACGAGCGCAAGGGCGATGCCCCGAGCGACCACGTCCCCGTCGTCGTCGACCTCGACCTCGAGACCTCGCTCGACGACGACCGCCCGATGATCTTCTGACCCCGGCGGGGCATCCCGCCCCGTGCGCCCCAGGCGCCGACCGGTCACAACACCCCGCTCACCTCCCCCGACCGGTCGCCCCGTCGACCCGACCCCCTCCCTGGCCGGTCACAACACCCCGCTCACCTCCCCCGACCGGTCACAGAACGTCGCCTGCGGCGCCGCCACCCGACGACCTCCGACCACTCGACGCCCCGCACCCGGGGTGTCGTGACCACTCGGGGCGCCACCGGACCCGCGGCCAGCCGCAGACCCACCAGACGGGAGGCGCGTGACGAGCAGCACCCGAGCCTCCAGTCCGGCCGTGGCCGGCCCATACCCCCCCCGCCCACCGGTCACAACACCCCGCTCACCTCCGCCGACCGGTCACAGAACGTCGCCTGCGGCGCCGCCACCCGACGACCTCCGACCACTCGACGCCCCGCACCCGGGGTGTCGTGACCACTCGGGGCGCCACCGGACCCGCGGCCAACGCCACCGGACCTGCGCCGAGCACCACGCCCCCGCCAAGCGCCGCGCGCCCTACGGGTGCAACAGCGCCGCGATCGCGACCAGCACCGGCACGGCCCCGAGCGTCGAGATGAGCACCACGTCGCGCGCCACCGGCACCGCGGCACCGTAGCGCTGCGCGTAGTTGAACACGTTCTGCGCCGCCGGCAACGCGCCGAGCGTCGTGAGCACGAACACCTGCTGGTCGCCGAGCCCGAACACGAACCGGGCGAGCACGAACGCCACGGCCGGCATCACCACGAGCTTGATCGACGACGCGACGATGACGTCCGTGCGGATCGACGGGTCCCGCAGCGGCGCGGCACCGTGCAGGCTCATGCCGAACGACAGCAGCACGATCGGCACCGCGGCAGCCCCGACCAGGGCGAAGGGCTGCAGCACCGGGTCGGGCAGCGTGATCCGGAACGCCGAGCACAGCAACCCGAGCAACGACGCGATGATGAGCGGGTTGGTCACCGGCCCGAGCACCCGGCGCTTCCACCCACCGCCAGAGGCGGTGGCGGCGTCCAGGATCGTCAGCGCGATCGGCGCCATCACGACCAGCTGCAGCAGGATCACCGGCACCACCGCGGTGGCCTGGCCGAGCACGTACACGGCGACGGGCAGCCCGATGTTGTTCGCGTTGACGTAGCTCGCCGCGAGCGCCCCCACGGTCGTGACGGTCACCGAGCGCCGCAGCACCAGGCGGAACACGGCAGCGGTGCCCAGCGCGACCACGGCCGCGCTCAGCAGCGACACCCAGAGCATCGGCGACACCAGCGACGCGATATCCGCGGTGGCGATGGTGTGGAACAGCAGGCACGGCATCAGCACGAAGAACGCCAGCCGGCTCATCACGAACTGGGCGTGCGGGCCGAGCAGTCCGGCGCGACCGACGCCGTACCCGGCCGCGATGATCGCGCCGATGATCGCGAAGCCGATCAGAACGCCACCCATCCCCTCCATCCTGGCAGGCACGTTCGGTACTGGCGCGACATGTGACGTCGTTCAGCTCGGAAATACGTGCGCGGTCGGCATCGTTCCAGGCAGCATGACCTCCGTGACGACCCTCACCCGTTCGACCGATGCGAGCCAGCCGCTCGTCCCCCTGCTCGACGAGCGCTGGAGCCCGCGCTCGTTCGACGAGTCGGCGACGATGTCCGATGCGCAGCTCGACGCCGTGCTCGAGGCCGCCCGCTGGGCACCGTCCGCCATGAACCTGCAGCCGCGCCGTTTCATCGCCGGCCGTCGTGGCACCGACACGTTCCGGAAGGTCAACGACAACCTGCTCGGCTTCAACGCCGCGTGGGCGTTCCGCGCCAGCGCGCTCGTGGTCGGTGTCCTCGAGACGGTGAGCGAGGACGGCGACGAGCGTCCGTTCGCCCAGTACGACCTGGGGCAGTCGCTGGCGGCGCTGACGGTCCAGGCACACGCCGAGGACCTGCACGTGCACCAGATGGCCGGCATCGACGCCGAGGGCCTGCGGGCCGCGTTCGACCTGCCCGAGCGGTTCCTGCCGTACACGGTCACGGCGATCGGCACCGTCGCGCACCCGGACCAGCTCGACGACAAGGCCGCCGAGCGTGAGGTCGCCCCGCGCACCCGCATCCCCCTCGACCAGGTCGTGCTCGTCAAGGAGTAGCCACACCAGCAGCCGCACCGGCCGCCGCCGCCGCCGCAGGAGCCACAGCAGCCGCCGCACCGTGCGGTCGGTTTCCCGCACACCTCGCGGAACCGACCGCCGCTGGCCCCTGCCCGTCGAGGGCACCATGGCAGAATCGGCGGCATGACCGCACCACGCCTCGTCGCCTTCGATCTGGACGACACCCTCGCCCCGTCGAAGTCCTCGCTCGACCCCCGCATGCTCGAGACCTTCGCCGCGCTGCTCGAGACGGTCCCCGTCGCGGTGATCTCCGGCGGCAACTTCCAGCAGTTCGAGCAGCAGCTGGTCACACCGCTCAGCCAGCGCGCCGGCCTGACCCTCGACGACCTGCACCTGCTGCCCACCTGCGGCACGCGCTACTACCGCTGGGCCGGCGACGACTGGGCGCTGCAGTACGCCGAGGACCTCACCGACGACGAGAAGGCCCGCGCCCTCGCCGCCGTCGAGGCCGTCGCGAAGGACGCCGGCTACTGGGAGTCCGAGACCTGGGGCGACATCCTCGAGGACCGCGGTTCGCAGATCACGTTCTCGGCGCTCGGGCAGCGCGCCCCCGTCGACGTCAAGAAGGCGTGGGACCCGACCGGCGCCAAGAAGGACGACCTGCGCCGCCGGGTTCAGGCCGAGCTGCCCGACCTCGAGGTCCGTTCCGGCGGATCGACCAGCGTCGACATCACCCGCAAGGGCATCGACAAGGCGTACGGCATGCAGCGGCTGGCCGAGATCACCGGCATCGCGCTCGACGACATGCTGTTCGTGGGCGACCGCCTGGACCCCGAGGGCAACGACTACCCGGTGAAGGCGCTCGGCGTCCCCTGCCACGCGGTCGAGGGCTGGGAGGACACGAACGCGTTCCTGACGACGCTGATCCCGATCCTGCGGGTCGCCTCGGTCTGACCGCCGGTCCGACACAGGCCCGCCCGGCACCGTCCTGGAGGCCCGGCTCGGCCCCGTCAGCCCAGGCTGCGGACCGCCTCGACGAACGCCCGGATCTTCGCCGCGTCCTTGACGCCGCGCTCGGACTCGACCCCGCTCGACACGTCGACGCCGTCCGGGTCGAGGGACTGCACGGCCGCGACGACGTTCGCCGGCGTCAACCCACCCGCCAGGATCCAGGCTTCGTCGACGGCGCCCTGCATGGTCGCGGGGTCGATCAGCTGCCCGCTGCCGGGTTCGGCGGCGTCGAGCAGCAGCAGGTCGTGGTCGTACGCGGCGCGTTCGTCGGGCGTCTCGCGCAGGTAGTCCGCGGCGGCGACGGCCCGGATCGTGAAGAAGCCGGCATCGCGCGCGCGGGCGAAGTCGGTCGCGGACTCGCCGCCGTGCAGCTGCAGCGTGGTGAGTCCGACCGCCGAGGCGATCCCGACCACTTCGTCGATGGGCTGGTCGCGGAACACGCCCACGGCATCGACGCCGTCGGGCACCCGCTCGACGAGCTGCTTCGCCAGGTCGGCGGTCACGGTGCGGGGGCTGCCCGCGGCGAAGACGAACCCGACCGCGTCGGCGCCCGCGTCGACGGCGACGTCCACGGTGTCGGGCGTCGACAGGCCGCAGATCTTGATCCAGCGCTGGTCGGTCATGCGGTCCATCCTGCACGAAACCGCCGACGCGCGGGGGCCGGCCGGTCGATCAGTGGAGGGTGCCCGCGATGTAGCTCAGCACGCATGCCAGCAGCACCCCACCGGCCGCGACGGACCCCGTCACCATGTTCCGTCGACGCCACCGGTTGACGGCCTCGAACGTGCCGCGACGGGCGTGCCGGTGCGCCGCCCGGTGCATGCGGTGGTCGCGCTTGTGCTTGGTCCGGGTGGGGCCGAGCGGCACCGGTCCGGTGATCTGGGTGGACCCGCCGCGCAGGGCGTTCGCGACCGCGACGGCCGTCGGGCGGCGTGCCGGGTCACGGTCGGTCATGCGGAGCAGCAGGTCGCTCCAGTCGGGTCCGACCGACTCGGGGATCTCGGGACTGCGGCGCAGCCGTGCGAGTGCCGCTTCGACCAGCGTGCCGGAGTACTCCTGCTTGCCGGTCAGTACCTCGAGCAGCACCAGCCCGAGCGAGTACACGTCGGTGGCGTAGCTGATCGGTTCGCCGGCGACCTGCTCGGGGCTGAGGTACGCGGCGGTGCCGATGATCGTGCCGTCGTTCGTCAGCCGCGACCCGTCGACGAAGTGCGCGACGCCGAAGTCGGTGAGCTTGACGGTGCGGGCGAACCCGGACGAGCCCTCGTCGCTGATCAGGATGTTGGCGGGTTTGACGTCGCGGTGCACGATCCCACGGGAGTGCACGTACGCCAGGGCGTCGGCGAGTTGGGCACCCAGGTCTGCCGCCTCGTAGTTGTGCAGCGGCCCGTCGGCCAGTCGGCGCAGCAGGGTGGCGTCGGCGATGAGCTCCATCACGATGAACCGGTGCGGCCCGTCGGGGAACTCGTGGGTGCCGGCGTCGTAGAGCGGGATGAGCCCCGGGTGCGAGAGCATGCTGAGCAGCCGGATCTCGCGTTCCTGCCGGACCCGGTCGGCCGTGGTCATCATGTGCGGCGTCGCGAAGAGCTTCACCGCGACCAGCCGGTAGGTGTGCTCGTCGCGGGCTTCGTAGACGGATCCCATGCCGCCCGTGCCGATGAGCCGGGACAGCCGGTAGCGCGCCGCGAGCACCGTCTCGGTGCGGGTGTCGTCCACGAGGGTCATCAGGGTCGTCGATCCGTCAGGAGCCAGGACGGCGAACGGCGCTCGCGTGGTGACTCATGCTCAACGGTACGCGTCCCACCAAGCGAAGTCGCGCCGCGTTACGACATCGTGACCGGGGGTACATCCCTGAGTTCATGCGGATGTATGGGGGTCTAGCGTGTGCGCCACACACACGACGGAAGGACGGGTCCATGGCGCTGTCGAAGGGCGACGAGGTCCACTGGAACACCTCGCAGGGCACGACCACCGGAACGCTGGTGGAGCAGAAGACCAAGGACTTCACGTTCGACGGGCAGCACTTCAAGCCCACCGACGACGACCCCTACTGGATCGTGGAGTCCGAGAAGTCGGGCAAGCGGGCCGCGCACAAGGAGTCGGCACTCACCCCGGCCTGATCAGGTGCGGTCCGCCGCGCCTGTCCGCGAAACGCGCTCCGCCCGCGAGCGACGGACCCGCCGGACCACGAACACGGCGACCACCACGACGATCGCGGTGTACATCCCGTAGTCGATCCACTCGGTGTACTGCTCCACGCGCTCGTACTGCGTGCCGAGGGCGGCGCCGCCGAGCACGAGGACGCTGTTCCACAGTCCAGACCCCAGGATCGTGAAGAGCGAGAACGACACCAGGGGCATCCGGTCGGCACCGGCCGGCAGCGAGATCAGACTGCGGACGATCGGCACCAGACGGCCGAACAGCACCGCGCTGCGACCGTGCCGGTGGAACCACGCCGCGGCCTTGCGGAAGTCGTCCTCGTCGACCAGGGGCAGCTTGCCGAGCCACCGGACGGTCCGCTCGAAGCCGATCACCCGGCCGAGCCAGTAGAGCACCAGGGCGCCGACGTAGGACCCGAGCGTCGCCAGCACCAGCACGAGCACCAGGTTCATCCGCCCCGCACCGGCCAGGAAGCCCGCGAGCGGCAGGATCACCTCGGACGGGATCGGCGGGAACACCGTCTCGACGAACAGCAGGAGCGCGACGCCCCACTCGCCCAACCGGTCGATGAGCTGCAGGACCAGGCCCGACAGCCCGCCCATCTCCGAGGTCTCGGGCCCGCCGGAGGCAGCGACGGTGGACACGGTGGCGGCGGCGAGGGCAGTCGTCATGCGCCCATGTTCCCTGAGCGGCCTGACAGCTTGCGCAGAGCACGGCGACGGACGAGCATCATCGGATCGTGGACTTCGACGTGCTCATCCCCCGCCCGCAGCGTTCGACCGCCGGTGTCGGCGCGTTCGCGATCACCCCGTCGACCCGTGTCGCCGCCGACGCCGCCAGCGAGTCCGTCCGCCGGTTCCTGCAGCAGACCCTGCGCGCATCGACCGGCCTGCCGCTCCGCGATGCCGACGGCGACGGCGACGACCAGACCGACCAGACCGACTCGACCGACTCGACCGGCACGACCGGCACGACCGGCACGACCGGCGCGCCCGACACGATCCTCCTGCGCGTCGACACCACCGGCCTGCCCGAGGGCCCCGGCGGCACCGTCGACGAGTCCTTCCGCCTGGTCGTGACACCCGACCGGATCCAGGTCACCGGCGGTGCCGCGGCCGGGGTCTTCCACGGCGTCCAGGCCCTGCTCCAGCTGCTGCCCGCCGCCGTGTACCGGAAGGGCCGGGTCGGCACCGCGCCCTGGACCGTCCCAGCCGGCACGATCGAGGACGCCCCCGCCTTCGCCTGGCGCGGCGTGATGCTCGACGTCGCCCGGCACTTCCGCACCACGGCCGAGGTCCTGCGCGTCATCGACCAGCTCGCTGCCCACCGGCTCAACCGGCTGCACCTCCACCTGACCGACGACCAGGGCTGGCGCGTCGAGATCCGGAAGCACCCGCGCCTGACCGAGGTCGGCTCGTGGCGCCGCGAGTCCCAGGTCGGCGCGCACGTCCCCGGCGAGGACGGCGTGCTGCGGCCGGACGCATTCGACGGCCGACCCCATGGCGGGTACTACACGCAGGACGACCTGCGCGAGATCGTCGCCTACGCCGCCGACCGCTTCGTCACCGTCGTCCCCGAGATCGAGACGCCCGGGCACGTCCGGGCCGCCCTCGCGGCGTACCCCGAGCTCGGCGTCCACCCCGACGTCCCGGTCGAGGTCTGGACCGAGTGGGGCATCGCCGAGGACGTCCTCAACGCCGACGACAGCACGATCGACTTCTTCCGCGACGTCCTCGACGAGGTCATCGACCTGTTCCCGAGCCCGTACATCGGCCTGGGCGGCGACGAGTGCCCGAAGGTGCAGTGGGAGTCCGACCCGCGCACGCAGGAGCGCATCCGGTCCCTCGGGCTGGCCGACGAGGAGCAGCTGCAGGCCTGGATCATCGGGCAGCTCGCGGCGCACATCGAGTCGTCGGGCCGCCGCGCGTTCGGCTGGGACGAGATCCTCGAGGGTGGCACGCTCGCGCAGTCCGCGACGGTGGTGTCGTGGCGTGGGCTGCTCGGCGCGACGACCGCGGCACGGCGTGGGCACGACGTCATCTCGACGCCGGACGACCAGGTCTACCTGGACTACCGCCAGAGCGACCTGCCGAACGAGCCGATCCCGGTGGCGATCGTGCTGGGCGTCGACGAGGTCTTCGGCTTCGACCCGGTGCCCGCCGAGCTGACCGACACCGAGCGCGCCCACGTCATCGGCGGCCAGGGCAACATGTGGACCGAGCACGTCGACGACGTCCGGAAGCTCGACTACCAGCTCTTCCCCCGGGTCGCCGCACTCGCCGAGGCGCTGTGGTCCGCCGACGTCACGGGTCCCCGCGACCTGCCGGACTTCCGACGCCGGCTGACCGTGCACCTGGCCCGCCTCGACGCGATGGGCATCGAGTACCGGCACGAGACCGGACCGCTCCCGTGGCAGGAGCGTCCCGGTGTCCCCGGCCGCCCGTCGTCGCGCGAGGAACGCGCCGCCTACATCGACGCGGTGACGGCGAACATCGCCGACTGACCGCGCCGCCGTCTCGGACACCCCTCGCCCGCCCCTCGTCCGCCCGTCGCCCGCCGTCCCGGTCATCCCTCGTCCGCCCGTCGCCCGCCCCTCGTCCGCCCCGCTGCGCTCCTTCGACCGGTCACGACACCCCGCTCACGTTCGCTGACCGGTCAAGGATCGTCGGTTCGATGCTGGCGGAACGACGATCTGTGACCGGCCCGCGTCTGCCAGGCGGGGTGTCGGGACCGCTCGCCGTCGCGGGCGGCCGACCACCCGACCACCCGACACCGGACCGACGACGGACGGGAGGCCCGGTGCCAGCTGGCACCGGGCCTCCCGTCCGTCAGGTGGTCGCGCGGACGACGCGGGTCGCGCGGACTACGCCGCGACCGGCGTGCGCTGTCCGACCGTCTCGCCGGCCACGGCGGCCTGCTCAGCCGCTGCGGCGTCCGCAGCCGGAGCCCGACGCACCCACTTCTTCAGCGCCACCAGCACGAGTGCCGAGACGACGGTTCCGGCCAGGATCGCGACGATGAACATGCCCACGTCGCCGATCGCGAAGAACACGAAGATCCCACCGTGCGGGGCCCGCGACGTCACGCCGGCACCCATCGAGATCGCACCGGTGACGGCAGCGCCGATCATCGACGCCGGGATGACGCGCAACGGGTCGGCCGCGGCGAACGGGATCGCGCCCTCGGAGATGAACGAGGCACCGAGCAGCCACGCGGCCTTGCCGTTCTCGCGCTCGGGCTTCGTGAAGCCCTTGCGGTACAGCACCGTGGATGCGAGCGCCAGGGCCAGCGGCGGCACCATGCCGGCCGCCATGACCGCGGCCATGATCTCGAACGGCACCACGTTCGTCGCGGTGCCCGCACCCAGGCCGGCAACGGCGAACGCGTAGGCCACCTTGTTGACCGGGCCACCCAGGTCGAACGCCATCATCAGGCCGAGGATGATGCCGAGCAGGATCGCCGAGGCACCGGAGAGCGAGTTGAGGAAGCCGGTCAGCTGGGTCATGACCCAGGCGATCGGTCCGCCGAGCACCAGCAGCAGCAGACCCGAGGCGATGATCGACGCCAGCAGCGGGATGATCACGACCGGCATCAGGCCACGCAGCCAGCGCCAGACCGGGATGCGCCCGATCCAGTACGCGGCGGCACCGGCGATCAGGCCACCGACCAGGCCGCCCAGGAACCCGGCGTTCATGAAGACGGCGATCGACCCGGCGACGAACCCCGGCGCGATGCCCGGACGGTCGGCCATGGCGTAGGCGATGTAGCCGGCGAGCGCTGCGACCAGGAAGCCGAGCGAGACGCCACCGATCTGGAACGCGGCCGCACCGAGGTAGTACGCCAGGCCCTGCGGCGGCAGGTTGATGAGCGTGTAGTTCGTCAGCGTGTAGACGGCGTTGTTCTGGCCCGAGTTGCCGTGGGTCAGCGCGATGCCGTACCCGGCGAGCAGGAAGCCGAGCGCAATGAGCAGCCCGCCGCCCGCCACGAACGGGATCATGTACGACACACCGGTCAGCAGCCAGCGCTTCAGGGACTGCCCGAAGTGCTCGTCCTTGGCGGTGCTCGACCCGGTCTCCCCGACGGTGCCGGAGACGCGCGCGGCGTTCGGGTCGTCGCTGGCGCGCAGGGCCTCGGCGATCATCGCGTCGGGCTCGTCCACGCCGCGCTTGACCGGTCCGGAGACCAGCGGCTTGCCGGCGAAGCGCGAGCGGTCGCGCACGTCGACGTCGACCGCGAACACGACGGCGTCGGCGCGGGCGATGAGCGCGGGGTCGAGGGGCTCGACCTGCGAGGAGCCCTGCGTCTCGACGTGCATCTCGGCGCCGGCTCGCTTGGCAGCGGCGACCAGGGCGTCGGCGGCCATGTAGGTGTGCGCGATGCCGGTCGGGCAGGCGGTGACGCCGACGATGACCTTGCGGCCGGCGGCGGGTGCCTCGGTGGTGGCCGTGGTCGCACCGGAGGCCCGGGGTGCGCCCGTCACACCGGCGTCGGCGACCTCGCCGGTCACCTCACGGTCGACCAGGTCGACGATCTCCTGTGGCGTGGTCGCGGCGCGCAGGGCGGCGGTGAAGTCGTCGCGGATGAGCGCGCGGGCAAGCGTCGACAGGACCGTCAGGTGGTCCTTGTCGGCGCCCTCGGGCACGGCGATCATGAAGACCAGGTCGGCGTCGCCGTCGGGGGCGCCGAAGGGCACCGTCCGGGCCAGACGCGACATGGCCAGCGTGGGCTCGGTGACCGAGGCCGACCGGGCGTGCGGGATGGCGATGCCACCGGGGACGCCGGTGCCGACCGAGGCCTCGCGCTTGATGGCGTCGGCGGCCAGGGACTCGCCCGACGCCGCACGGCCACTCGCGGCGACGCGGTCGGCCAGCACGCGGATGACGTCGGCCGAGGTCGCGCCGAGGTCCTCGTCGAGGCCGACGAGGGGGACGCTGATCAGGCCCGGGCTCGTGTCTCGCGCAGCGGTCATGGTGTGCTCCTTTGCAGTGACGCAGTGGGGGTTCGGGGGGTGGTGTCGGTGGGCGTGGTGTCGGTGCGTGTCGTGTCGGCGGGGCCGAGCCGGGTGACCGTGACGGCGCCCGGGTCGGTGTGGTCGAGGGCCGGGACGTCGCTGCCGGGCAGTGCCGCGGCTGCTGCTCCGGTGGCGACGGCCTGGGCGAGCCGCTCGCCGGGTGGTGCTCCGGCGACCTCGGCCAGCAGGTAGCCGGCGAGCGAGGAGTCCCCCGCGCCGACGGTCGAGCGGGCCGTGATCCTGGGTGCCGCGGCGGCGAACACCCCGTCGGGACCGACCAGCACGGCGCCGGCGCTGCCCAGGGTGAGCAGGACGCTCTCGACCCCGCGGGCACGCAGCCGTTCGGCCGCCGCGGCAGCGAGCCCGAGGTCGCGCTCGTACGCGTCGGGGTCGCCGCCGACGACCTCGGCGAGTTCTTCGGCGTTCGGCTTGACCAGGTCGATCCGCTCGCCGGACGACAGCAGGGCCGTGAACGGGACGCCGGACGAGTCGACCGCGATCTTGACGTCGTCGCCGTGCCGGGCACGGACGGCGCGGACCAGGACGGCGAGGGCGTCGTCGGGGAGCCCCGGCGGCAGCGATCCGGCGAGCACGACCCAGCGGGCGCGGGGCCCGGTCGCGGTGGCCGAAGCGGTGTCGGCGAGCAGGTCGGCCAGGTCCTGCAGGCGTCCGGCGAGCGAGGGCCCGGGTTCGTTGAGCTTCGTCGTGGTGCCGGTCGGCTCGGTGACGGTGACGTTCGAGCGCAGCGGGGCGCCGATCGGCAGCGCGGCGGTCGGGATGCCGCGCACGGCCAGGCCGAGCAGCACCGGGTCGAGCTCGTCGCCGGGCAGCACGGCCACGGTGTCGCCGCCGCTGGCGACGACGACCCGCGAGACGTTGACGCCCTTGCCGCCGGGCTCGGCGGTGCTGCGGGTCGCGCGCTGCACGACGCCGCGCTGCAGTTCGCCGGCCAGTTCGATCGTGCGGTCGAGCGAGGGGTTCGGCGTCACGGTGACGATGCGGCCGCTCATGCGACGACCACCTCGACGTCGGCGTCGGCCAGGGCGACGGCCAGATCGGCCGGGGGCTGCTCGTCGGTCACGAGCGTGTCGATCTCGTCCAGGCGGGCGAAGCGCATCAGCGCCTCGACGCCGTGCTTGGCCGCGTCGGCGAGCACGACGCTGCGACGGGCGGCGAGCACGTACGCACCCTTGACCCCGGCCTCGTACTCGTCCGGGGTGCTCAGCCCGAAGCCGGCCGACAGGCCGTTCGTGCCGACGAAGGCGATGTCCGGGCGCAGGGCCCCGATCTGCTCGACGGTGGCGGTGCCGACGGCGGCGCTCGTGACCCCGCGGACCCGTCCGCCCAGCAGGTGCAGCTCGACGTGCGCGCTGTGCTGCAGCGTCGCGGCGATCGGGACGGAGTTCGTCACGACGGTGATCGTCGCCCCGGCCTCGGCGGGCTCCCACCGTGCGAGTTCCGACGCGACAGCGGCGCAGGTCGTCCCGGCGTCCAGGGCGATCGACCCGGTGAAGGTCGGCGGCAGCAGGCGCATCGCGGCCCGGGCGATCGCGGACTTGGCCGAGCCGTGCTGTCCCTCGCGCTCGGCGACGGTGAGCTCGACCACGCTGGAGCGCCCGACGGGCACCGCTCCCCCGTGCACGCGGCGCAGGACCCCGGCGGTCTCGAGCAGGTCCAGGTCGCGGCGGACGGTCTCGGTGGTGACGTCGAAGTGCTCGGCGAGGTCGGCGACGGAGACCCGGCCGGCGCTGTGCAGCTGCGCGGCGATCGCATCATGGCGCTCCGTTGCGTACATGCTCGAACTCCTTCGTTCCCGTTGGTTTCGAGCACCCTACGCCGCAAACCCACACGATCGCAACCATCGATCCCACATCGTCTGGCACCTGATATTGTTATTTCATGTCCCAGTCTCCCGAACCTGCGCGCCGACGCGACGTCCAGGGTCTCCGCGCGGTCGCCGTGCTCGGTGTGCTCGCCTTCCACGCGGGGGTTCCCGGCGTCACCGGGGGCTTCGTCGGTGTCGACGTGTTCTTCGTGATCTCCGGCTTCCTGATCACCGGGAACCTGCTGCGCGACCGGGCCACCCACGGGCGCGTCCGCCTGGGACACTTCTTCCGCAACCGTGTGGCGCGCCTGGCGCCGGCAGCGACCGCGACCGTGGCGGCGACCGTCCTCGTGGCGTTCCTGGTCGCGCCGCCCCTGGACCGCATCGGCATCCGGGTGCAGGCGATCGCGGCGCTGGTCGGGGCCGAGAACCTGCAGCTCGCACGGACCGGCACCGACTACCTCGCCGACCACGTCGCCGGTCCGTTCCAGCAGTTCTGGTCCCTCGGGGTCGAAGAGCAGTTCTACCTCGGATGGGCGCTCGCACTGGCGGGGATCCTGGCGGTGCCGGCCCTCCGCCGACGACTGCTCGTCCTGACCGCCGCCCTGTGCACCGTGAGCGTCGTCGCGATGGTCGCACAGACGTCGGCGAGCGGCCCGTGGGCGTTCTTCGCTCCCCACAGCCGCGCCTGGGAGCTCGGGGGCGGGGCCGTTGCCGCGGTCGTCCTCGCACGGGCCCGCCGTCGCGCAGCAGTCCCCGCGCACGTGCTGTGGCGGTGGTCCGGACTGCTCGGCATCGGGCTGGTCGCCGTGTCGTTCGTCGTGTTCGACGGGTCCACCCCGTTCCCCGGACCGCTCACGCTCGTGCCGGTGGTCGGCGCGCTCCTGCTCGTCGTCCCCGGCCCGGCTGACGACCCGGTGCGGCAGCTGCTGTCGACCCGGCCGATGCGGTGGATCGGGGACCGGTCGTACTCGCTGTACCTGTGGCACTGGCCCGCGCTCGTGCTCGCGGCCACCGCCGTGGGGCGACCACTCACGCCCCTCGAGACCGCCGCGGCGCTCGCAGCCGCCGTCGTGCTCGCCTGGGCCGGGCACGCGGTGTTCGAGGTGCGGGTCTCGGCCTGGGCACGTCGGACACGCACCAGGCCCGTCGTCCTGGTGGCCGTCGTCGCCGCGGTGGCCGTCGCCGTCGTACCCGCGACCGCGCTGCCGGTCCTGCACACCACGACGGTCGCACCCACTGCCAGTGCTGCCCGCGTCCTCGGCGGGCCGTGGGCTCCACCGGCGGTGCCACGGAACCTGACGCCGTCACTGGCATCCGCGACGGACGACGTGCCCAGCCTGTACGCGTCCGGATGTCACGCGGACTTCGACGCGGTCACGACCCGGGCATGCCGGACCGGCGCGGGCGCGCGGACGATGGTGCTGTTCGGCGACTCGCACGCGGCGCAGTGGGCGTCCCCCCTGACGACCGTGGCCGACCGGCAGCACGCAGCCCTGGTGACGATGACGAAGTCGTCGTGCCCGAGTGTCGACCTGACCGTG
The DNA here is from genome assembly GCF_053345565.1 of Microbacterium sp. M1A1_1b. Taxonomy (NCBI): domain Bacteria; kingdom Bacillati; phylum Actinomycetota; class Actinomycetes; order Micrococcales; family Microbacteriaceae; genus Microbacterium; species Microbacterium sp. M1A1_1b. The sequence goes on along the minus strand of NZ_JBKFAJ010000003.1, from coordinate 159,335 downwards.
TCGTCCGTCGAACTCGGCCGGACCTACCGCGAGTGCGACCTGTGGCGACGGGACGCACTCCGCCGCATCACCGCGATGCGACCCGACGTCGTGGGGTGGGGACACGCACTCGAACACACGATCCACGACCTCCGGGCGTCCGGGGCCGCAGTGGTGCTCGTCGGCGACACCCCGTTCTGGGACGAGACGCCCGACCGGTGTCTGTCCGCCGCGCTGCACGACGTCGGGCGGTGCGCCGCGCCCCGCGACACGCTCGTCGACACGGCGCGGACGACGGCGCAGGCCGAGGTCGCCGCGCGCACCGGCGTGACCTGGATCGACCCCCTGCCCTGGATCTGCCGCGACGTCTGCGCTCCGGTGCTCTGGAACGTCCTGGTCTACCGCGACGCGAACCACCTGACGGACACCACGGCCCGTGCGCTCGAACCGCGGCTCGCCGACGCGCTGGCACCCGTGCTCGGACCCGCCCGTCCGGCCGGTCCCTGAGTCCCGCGCCCTGCGCCCTGCGCCCACGGACGGTCCGTCGACCCGCGACGGGTCGTCAGTGGATCCCGTCGAACGGCACCTCGCCGGCCGCGCTGACACCGGCACGCTGCCGGTAGGCCAGGTGTCCGCCCAGGTACCCGCCGACACCGACGACGGCCAGCCCGGCGAACCCGAGCACCTTGCCGGCGCCGTGGTTCCCGGCCCGCCGCTGCGCCCAGGACAGTCCGTACAACGAGATGCCGACCCAGTTGACCGCCTGGTGCACCCACCCGGTGCGCAGCTGTTTCGTCCCGAGCTCGGCCCAGTCGACGTAGCCGGCCACCGACGCGCTGCCCGCCGACGCCAGGCCGACGCCGACCAGGGTCGTCGCGGCCTTCGCGTTGCCCTTCCCGCCCAGCAGGTCGAGCACCGCGGCCGAGATCCACGTGCCCAGGGGCACCTGCACCATCAGCGGGTGGATCGGGTGCCCGAAGGGCACTCCGTGCAGCAGCTGCCGCAGGGCTCGCGGCCTGGCGGTCGCACGGACGACGGCCCGGTCGAAGGCCACGGCCTTGTCCAGGACGCTGGCGTCCTCGATGGCATCGGTCATGCGCCTCAGCGCTCGGATCTCCGGCATGCACCGGACGCTAGGCCCCCGGGCCCGGTGCGGTCCCAGGGACCGGCACCGGGCCTCCCGGCTGACCGCGTCGTGTCCTCAGACCGCGGCCAGCGCGCTCGTCGGGGGGATGCGCGCGGCGCGGGCCGCCGGCCAGAGCCCGGCGACCCCGCCGATCACGACGGTCGCGCCGAGGCCGCCGCCGACCGCCCACAGCGGGACCGCGACCGGCCACCCCTGTCCGACCGCGAAGGCGACCGTCACCCCGAGCCCGATCACCACGCCCGCGATGCCACCCACGAACGACAGCAGCAGCGACTCGACCAGGAACTGGTCACGGATGTTCCGGCGCCGCGCCCCCAGCGCCCGCCGCACCCCGATCTCGGCGCGACGTTCGAGCACGGTGATGACCATCGTGTTCGCCACCCCGATGCCACCCACCAGCAGCGCGACACCGCCGATCCCGACCAACAGCCCCGTGAAGGACTCGTCCGTGGCGTTCTTCGCGGCGAGCGCGTCCGACGGCCGGGTGACCCCGACGTCCTGTGCGTGTCCGGGGCTGATCGCATCGGCCAGGACCCCGCGTGCGTCGGCGACGCGGTCCGGGTCCACCCGCGTGTAGACCGCCGTCGGGTGACCGTCGAACCCGAGTGTGGCGGCCAGCCCGCGCGGGACGAACACCTGGTTGTCCAGGTCCGCGGCGAGCGCGATCGGATCGAGGACGCCCACGACCTGCACCCACCGTCCGTCGATCCAGACCCGCGCGTCGGCGTCCACGTGGTCGATCCCCAGGTTCTCGGCGGCGCTCGCCCCGAGGACGACCTGCGGCAGCGCGGTCGGGGCCGTGTCGAGCCACCGACCCGAGGCGACCGTGCCGCCGAGGACCGCGGGGACGTCGCCCCACGCCCCCGTCACGCCGATGCCCTTCGTCTCGGCGGTCGGGACGTGGTCGTTGCGGTACGCCGAGCCGCCCGGCACGGTGCCGACCCCGGCGGCTCCGAGGACGTCGTCCTGCCGGAGCGCCGAGGCCACGGCGGTGTCCGGCAACGGCGGTCGTTCCCCGAACCCCTGTGCCGGGGTGACGGTGAGCACGTTCGTGCCCAGCTGGTCCAGCACGCGGTCGAGTGCGGCCTTGCTCGACGACGAGATCCCGACGACCGCGATCATCGCCGCGATGCCGATCGCGATGCCGAGGGCGGACAGGACGACGCGGGTCGGCCGGGTGCGCAACCCGAACACGCCGAGCCGGAACAGGTCGCCGGCGTTCACCGTGCGCTCCCGAGCGGCTGCCGGGCGTCGTCGTGCTCCACCAGTCCGTCGCGCATGCGCACCCGGCGGGGCAGGGACGCCGCCAGCCCCAGGTCGTGGGTGATGACGAGCACGGTGGTGCCGCCGTCGTTGAGTTCGCGGAGCAGCGCCAGGACCGCGGCCCCCGACACCGAGTCGAGCGCACCGGTCGGCTCGTCGGCGAGCAGGATGCTCGGGTCGCCGACGATCGCCCGGGCGATGGCGACGCGTTGCTTCTCGCCACCCGAGAGCTGGTCCGGTCGGTGGTCGACGCGGTGCCCCAGGCCGACGCGCTCGAGCGCAGCGACCGCCCGGTGACGGCGCTGGCGACGCGGGACCCCCGCGTAGAGCAGCCCGTCGGCGACGTTCTCGGCCGCGGTGGCCCCGGCCTGCAGGTGGAAGTGCTGGAACACGAAGCCGACGTGGTCGGCACGCAACTGCGAGAGCGCGTCGTCCGTCATCGTGTCGACGTCGTTGCCGGCGATCGTCACGGTGCCCGCGGTCGGACGGTCGAGGGTGCCGACGATGTTGAGCATCGTCGACTTCCCCGAGCCGGACGGCCCGACGACGGCGACGAGCTCGCCGTGGTCGATCTCGAGCGAGACCCCGCGCAGGGCACCGACGTCGCCGTAGGTCTTCGTGACGTCGCGCACCGACAGCACGCTCACGACGGCACCACGACCCGGTCGCCCGCGTGCAGCGCCCCCGTGACGGCGACCTTGCCACTGGCGACGAAGCCCGCCTGCACCGGGACACGCTTCGTGGTCCCGTCGTGGCGCACCACCTCGACCGCGTACCCGCCGCCGGACCCGGCACCGGCGACGAGCGCCGCCACGGGGACGGTGAGCACGTCGGTCTCCCGCTGCCCCTGGGCCTCGACCTGAGCCGAGGCCGCGGCCGGCAGCGTGCGGTCCCCGGGGTCGAAGCCGACCGTGACGTCGACGGACGCGGTGCCGTCCTTGCCGGTCGTCGGGACCGCGTCGACGACGGTGCCGTCCATCGCCGCGCCCGTGCCGTTCACCCGGACCCGGACGGCCGTGCCCACCGCCAGGCGCTCGGCCTCGCGCTGGGCCACCGTCGCCCGGACGACGCGTGCCGTGCTCGTGACGCGCAGGACGTCGCCACCGGCCGGCTGCCCGAGCACTCCGGTCACGGCGTCGACCCGGACGTCGCCCGGGACGAAGGCGATGTCGTCCGCCGTCACCACCCCGGTCACCGGCATCCGGCGGTCGTGCTGCCAGCGCTTGACGGCCGCCGTGGTCCGGCGTCCGAAGACGTCGTCGACGGCGACGTCGTACCCCAGCGCAGCGAGGTCCTGGTTGAGCTGCTGCACGTCGGCCCCGCGGGCACCGGGTGCCAAGGTCCGCCACATCGGGGTGGTCCCGTGCATCGCGCGGACCGGGTGCTCGTCGACCGCGTACAGGGGTTCGTCCTGGTGGATCACCTGGCCCGGCGCCGGCAGCCACGTGAGCGTGCCCGTCGCGGCGCCCGGCACCGAGGACGGGGCTCCGTAGCCGAGCGACCCGGCGAAGGTCTTCGTGTCGACCAGGTCGCCCCGCTCCACCGCTGCGGTGGGGTGGTGGCGCGGGGCGCTCGTCGTGTCGGCGCGGGACGCCGCCGGGTCGAGCACGGCCCAGGTGCCGACACCGGCCCCGAGCACCACGACCAGACAGCCGCCTGCGATGGCGGTCCGGCGTGCGGCCATCCGCCTCACGACCCCGCTCCGGACGTGGTCGCCGGTGCGAAGTCGCGCCCGCAGGCCGTGCCGGCTTCGTCGAACGCGTCGGGGTCGCCGGGGACCTGGTAGGTGGCCTGCGCGTCGAGGGAGTCCGGGAAGTCCTCGTACCCGTGCTCACGCAGGCAGGCAGCGACCTTCTTCGCCCGGCGGACCAGGTCCTGGTCGGGGAACTCGGAGTCGTCGCCCGCCGCGGTGCCCGGTGCAGCGTGTCCGCCGGTCCCGGCGCACGCGGCGAAGTCGGCGTCCCACTGGGCCGGGTCGACGCCGTCCGGCCGGCCGACCGAGAACTTCCCCGCGGACGGGTCCGCCATGTCGTAGCCCTTGGCGCGCATGCACGCCGCCGTCTTCGATGCGGCACGGTCCGCGGATCCAGCGCCGGCGCTCGGCGCGCCGCTGGCGGAGCCGTCGGGTGACGAACTGCATCCGGCCAGGACGGCGGGCAGCAGCAGGGCAGCGGCGGTGAGCGCCACGATCTGGGCGCGGAGGGTCTTCGTTCGTGAACTGGTGTGCATGCATCCAGCACAGCGGAACCGCTGTTTCGTCCCGGGTACCCGTCAGGTCACATCGGCGAAACACCGACGCGCACGACGAGTCCGCCGCCGGGTCGCGGCGTGATCGCCAGCGTCCACCCGTGGGCGCGGACCACGGCCTGCACGATCGACAGGCCGAGCCCGCTGTGCCGACGCGTGCCGTCCACACCGTTCCGCCGGAAGGGCTCCGTCAGGGCGCCGACCGCGTCGTCCGACACGGTCGGTCCGGTGTTCTCGACGACGAGCCCGCTGCGCTCGACCGTCACCCGGACGATGCCGTCGGGCACGTTGTACTCGAGCGCGTTGTCGACCAGGTTGGTCACGACCTGGCGCACGAGCGTCGGTTCGCCGGTCAGACCGACGGGAGGCTCGCCCCGCGTCACGCAGACAACGCGCGCGCCACCGGCACGCTCGGCCTGCACCGCCGTGGTCACCTGGTCGACGATCGCGGGCAGGTCGAGCGCTTCGCGGGGCACCGAGATCCCGCGTTCGGCCTGTGCCAGCACCAGCAGGCTCTCCACCAGGTGCTCGGTGCGACGGTTGTGGTCGAGCAGCTGTCCACGTGCGACGGCGATCTCGTCGGGGGTCGCGTCGTCGGGCAGGCCGATCTGCAGTGCCGCGCGCTGGACGGCCAGCGGCGTCCGGAGTTCGTGCGATGCCTGGGCGACGAACCGTCGCTGGCTCTCGAACGCCGTCTCCAGCCGCGCGAGCAGGGCGTCGACGGTGCCCGAGAGCCGTCGGAGTTCGTCGTCGGGTCCGTCGAGGGCGATGCGCTCGTGCAGGTTCGACGCCGAGATGCGGGTCGCCGCCCGGGTGATCCGGTCGATCGGCCGCAGGACCCGCCGTGTGACGAGCCAGCCGACACCACCGGCGAGCGCCCCTGCGGCGACGACGCCGATCGCGGACCACTGCCACTGCAGGGTGGAGACCGTCGACACGATCGTCTCCTCGGCGGGCTGCGGGGCGGGTCCGCTCGTCATGGGCAGCGCGGTCGCCGCGGCCCACCCCGGAGCAGCGGGAGCAGCCGGCGGAGCAGGGTCCACCGATGCGGGAGCCGACGCCGTCCCCTCGCGTTGGAACACCCGCGTGAAGGACTGCTGCGACGCGACGTTGACGAACACCAGCACCGCCGTGGTCAGCGCCATCGAGGCCACGGCGAACAACAGCGCCGTCCGGACCCGGATGCTCCAGGAGCGCCTCACACCGCGTAGCCGGCGCCCGGCACGGTCCGGATCGGGTCGGGGTCGCCGAGCTTCCGGCGCAGCTTGGACATCGTCACCCGCACGGCGGCGGTGAACGGGTCGATGTTCATGTCCCAGACCTTCTCGAGCAGTTCCTCGCTCGACACGATCCGGCCGTCGGCGCGCAGCAGGGTCTCGAGCACGCCGAGCTCCTTCGCCGTCAGGTCGAGCGGTCGGCCGTCGCGCGTCACCATGCGGCGGTTGGTGTCGAGCACGATGCCGCCGCGTTCGAGCACGGGCGCGACGGGTGCGGTGCTGCGGCGCCCGAGGGCCCGCACGCGCGCGACGAGCTCCGGGTACTCGAAGGGCTTCGCCAGGTAGTCGTCGGCGCCGAGTTCCAGCCCGTGCACCCGGTCGGTCAGTGTCGCCGCGGCCGTGAGCATCAGGATGCGCGTCAGGCTGCCGTGTGCCGCCAGACGCCGCGCGATCTCGTCACCGTGCACACCGGGGACGTCACGGTCGAGCACCACGACGTCGTAGTCGTTGACCGCGAGCATCTCGTCGGCGGTGTCGCCGCGGTAGGCGACGTCGACCGCCATGTCCTGCCGTGACAGCCCCCGCGCGATGAGGTCGGCCAGGGTCGTCTCGTCGTCCACCACCAGAACTCGCATATCGGTAGTACACGACATGTCACTGTGCTGGGGCTGAGTCGAGGGTCACCGACCCCGATCGCTCGTCGACGCGGACGACGAACGCGGTGACGGCCCCGGTCGGGGCGGAGACGGTGGCCAGGGGAACGGTGTCGATCGTCAGGTGGTCCATGCGACGAGCCTTCCGGGTCCGGCGTTTCGTCGACGTTTCGCGCTCTGGGCGATGCACAGCAGGCCCGGTGCCGGTCCGTCGGACCAGCACCGGGCCTGCTGTGCGTGCTGCGCTACTCCTCGACGATCTCGGCCAGTTCGAACGGCTCGACCGTCAGGCCGTCACCGCCCTCGGCGACGTCCACCCGCACCGTGTCGCCGTCACGCACGTCTCCGGCCAGGATCGCCCGCGCCAGATGGTCGTCGATCTGCCGCTGCATGAGGCGACGCAAGGGGCGGGCGCCGTAGACCGGGTCGTAGCCGCGTTCCGCCAGCCACTGGCGTGCCTGCGGCGTGACCGCGAGCTCGAGCCGACGGTCGGACAGCCGGCGGGCCAGCCGGTCGACGTACAGCGAGACGATCTGGCCGAGGTCCTCGGCCGTCAGCGCCTGGAACACCACGATGTCGTCGAGCCGGTTGACGAACTCGGGACGGAAGACCTGCTGCACGAGGTCCCGCACCGCTTCCTCGCGCTGGTCGGCCGTGAGCGACATGTCGGTCATGAACTGCGACCCGAGGTTCGAGGTCAGCACCATGATCGTGTTCCGGAAGTCGACCGTGCGCCCCTGGCCGTCGGTCAGCCGCCCGTCGTCCAGCACCTGCAGCAGCACGTCGAAGACCTCGGGGTGTGCCTTCTCGACCTCGTCCAGCAGGATCACCGAGTACGGACGACGTCGGACCGCTTCGGTGAGCTGCCCGCCAGCCTCGTACCCGATGTACCCGGGCGGAGCACCGATCAGGCGTGCGACGGAGTGCTTCTCGCCGTACTCGCTCATGTCGATGCGGACCAGGGCCTTCTCGTCGTCGAACAGGAACTCGGCGAGCGCCTTGGCGAGCTCGGTCTTGCCGACACCGGTCGGGCCGAGGAACAGGAACGACCCGGTCGGTCGATCCGGGTCCGAGATGCCCGCGCGGGTGCGGCGGACGGCTTCGGAGACGGTGCTGACGGCGGTGCGCTGCCCGATGATCCGGCGGCCGAGCTCGGTCTCCAGGTGCAGGAGCTTCTCGGTCTCGCCCTGCAGCAGTCGCCCGAGCGGGATGCCCGTCCACTGCGCGATGACGGCGGCGATGTCCTCGTCGGTGACGCTGTCGTTCACCATCCGGTCGGCGCCCTCGGCCTGTTCGGCGGCGGCGAGCTCGGCCTCGATCCGGGGCTTCTCGCCGTACTCCAGCCGCGACACCGTGGCGTAGTCGGCCTCGCGCTGGGCCCGCTGCGAGCGCATGTTCAGGTCGTCGAGCTGTTGCTTGAGCTCACCGATCCGGTTGAGCGAGGCCCGTTCGGCCTGCCACCGTTCCTCGAGCACGCCCAGGCGTTCCTCGCGCGAGCGGAGTTCCCCGCGCAGGGTCTCGAGCCGGGCCTTGGACGCGTCGTCCTTCTCCTGCTTGAGCGCGAACTCCTCGACCCGCAGTCGGTCGACGTTCCGCTTGAGCTCGTCGATCTCGACCGGGCTGGAGTCGATCTCCATCCGCAGGCGCGACGCGGCCTCGTCGATCAGGTCGATCGCCTTGTCGGGCAACTGGCGGCCGGAGATGTACCGGTTCGACAGGCTCGCCGCGGCCACGAGCGCGGAGTCGTTGATGGTGACCTTGTGGTGCGCTTCGTACCGTTCCTTGAGCCCGCGCAGGATCGCGATGGCGTCCTCGACGCTGGGTTCGCCCACGTACACCTGCTGGAAGCGCCGCTCGAGCGCCGCGTCCTTCTCGATGTACTGGCGGTACTCGTCGAGCGTGGTCGCACCGATCAGGCGGAGTTCACCGCGCGCCAGCATCGGCTTGAGCATGTTCGACGCGGCGACGGATCCCTCGCCCCCGCCGGCGCCCATCAGCGTGTGCAGCTCGTCGATGAACGTGATCACCTGGCCGTCGGACTCGTTGATCTCCTTGAGGACGTCCTTCAGCCGCTCCTCGAACTCGCCGCGGTACTTCGCACCCGCGATGAGCGCCGAGATGTCGAGCGACACCAGCCGCTTGTCCTTGAGCGAGTCGGCGACGTCGCCGGCGACGATGCGCTGCGCGAGTCCCTCGACGACCGCGGTCTTGCCCACGCCGGGCTCGCCGATGAGCACGGGGTTGTTCTTGGTGCGGCGCGTCAGCACCTGCGACACGCGCCGGATCTCGGCGTCACGGCCGATCACGGGGTCGAGCTTGCCACTCCGTGCGATCGCCGTCAGGTCGACGCCGTACTGCTCGAGGGCGGTCTTCTGCCGCTCGGCAGAGTCAGGAGCGCCCTGGAGGTTCGCCATGCGTTCTGTCCTTTCCTTGCGTCGGATCTGAACTTGAGTCTACTGCACTCAACTCAGGATCGCGTGGTCGGATTCCGGATCCCGAGCGCGCTGACCACGGCGCCGGCCGCCAGCAGCACGGCCATCACGAGCATCGCCCGGTGCAGGCCGTCCACACTGACACCGCCGCCCAGGACGACCCCGGCCAGGGCCACCGTCACCAGTCCGGCGATGCGCGCGACGGCGTTGTTGACGGCCGATCCCGCGCCGGCCTCGGACTGCGGCACCGATCCCAGCACGGCACTCGTGAGCGGGGTCACCATCGTCGCGATCCCCGCCCCGATCAGCACCAGCCCCGGCAGCACCGACCACCAGTAGGCAGCGGGGTCGTCTCCCGCCAGCAGCAGCACGAGCGCGCCGACCGCCGCGATCGCCGGACCCGCCGCCATGAACCACCGCGGACCGTACCGCCCGGCGAGCGACCCGACCGTGGTCGAGAGCAGCAGCAGCATGACCGTCGGCGGCAGGGTCGCCAGGCCCGCCAGCCAGGCCGGGAAGCGCCAGATCTCCTGCAGGAACAGCGTCACCACGAAGAACACCATCCCGAGCGCGCCGTAGATCGACAGCGTGGCCAGGTTGCCGACCGCGAAGTTGCGCGCCCGGAACAGCCCGAGCGGGACGAGCGGCGCACCGGAGCCCCGCATCACACGCAGCTCCCACGGCACGAACGCGACGAGCGCCGCACCACCGACGGCCAGCGCCGCGACCACCGCCGGGGATCCCCACCCGAGCCGCTCCTGTTCGATGAGCCCGAGCACGACACCACCCACGCCGAGCACCGCGAGCACCGCGCCGACGACGTCGACCGGGGGACGGTGCTCCGCCACCACGTCGCCGGAGATCCGGCGCACCAGCACGATCGTCACCGCGATCGGGACCGCCGTCAGCACGAAGATCCACCGCCACCCGATCCCGTCCACGATCAGCCCGCCGACCACGGGGCCGACGATCACCGCAGCGCTCGACCACGCCGTCCACGACCCGATCGCCTTCGCCTGCGCCGCGCCCCGGTAGGCCGCGACGATCAGCGCCAACGCGCTCGGGGTGACGAGTGCGCCGCCGACGCCCTGCAGCGCGCGGGCGACGATGAGCACCACGCCCGTGGGTGCGATCGCGCACAGCACCGAGGCGACCCCGAACACCACGAGCCCCCACGTGACGATACGGACGCGACCGAACAGGTCCGACAGCGAGCCGGCGACCAGGATCAGCGAACCGAGGGTGACCAGGTAGGCGTCCACCGTCCACTGCTGCACGACGAGTCCGCCGCCGAGCTCGGTCTTGATCGCCGGGAGCGCCACGTTCACCACGCTCGAGTCCAACCCCACGACGAAGGACGCCAGGATCGCGACGACGAGCACGATCCGTCGGTCGTCGCGCAGTGGCGCGGGGTGGGTGGTCACCTGCTCATCATGCGCCTGCGCGGCGGGGCGGGCCGGGGTGTCGCGCCGCTCGTCGTCGCGCCCGCGCCGGACACGACGAAGCCCCCGTGTGGGACCACGGGGGCTTCAGCAACGGGGCGGGACCGGATCAGCTCCGGTGGTCGGTGGTGTTCGGCTGGACCGAGGGTCCGGGGTTGACGACCGGGACCTGCTGCGCAGCAGGGGTGGTCGGCTCGGCCGTGGTGTTCTGGACGGTGCCGTCCGTGCCCTTGGCCTTCTTGTCGTCGGTGTCCATCTCCTTCTTGAAGATGTTGATCGACTGGCCGAGGCCCTTGGCCAGGGCCGGCAGCTTGGTGGCGCCGAAGAGCAGGATGACGATCCCGAGGATGATCAGCAGGTGCAGACCGGTGAGGTTTCCGAGCATCATGACTCCTTGATTCTGGAACTGGTCGCCGTCAGCGGATCGTCATCGATGCGCCCAGCGGAAGTCCGCGTTCGTCCGATGGTACCGCGCGTGCGTCCGGAAGCACAGGCGGGGCCGGGAACGGACACCGCTCATTCAGGATCGACGTGGTCGTCGAGGACGCGATCGAGGGTCCACATCACCGCGGCGCCGGTGAGCGAGGGGATGTCGGCCTCGGTCACGCCGCGCAGGCGGAAGGCCACCTGCTCCCCCGGCAGCAGGGTCATGAAGCCGCGGTCGACCGTGCCACCCGGCTGCACCCGGTCCGGCTGCAGCAGCAGGTCGCGCACGAGCGACTCCGCCTCCACCACCAGGTCGAGCCCGTCGCCGTCCGCAGCCGGCGAGAACGCCGCCCGGTAGTGCGCGGGCTCCCAGCGCATGTCCTGGTCCGGTCCGGGTGTCCACACGGCACGTCGCCAGTCCATGTCCGCGATGACGAGCTCGGCCGTCGGGTCGGCCACGACGCCGACCGCCGCCGGCAGCGGCACGACGGCGACGCCGGCCTTGTCCAGCCGGACCGGCAGCTCGGCCTCGGCCAGCACCCGTCCGGACAGGTCGACCCGACGGACGCGCACCACGCTGTCCAGACCGCGGCGCGTCGATCGCACCGCGATCTCGATCGGCGACGAGGTGCCCTCGTCCGGGCGGTCGAGCACGGCGGTGTCACCCGGCGCCGAACCGGAGCCGGCGGACCCGACCACGGCAGCGGACCCGACTGCGGCACCGGAGCCGTCCGCGGCACCGGACCCGACCGTCTCGGGGACCGGCAGCGACGCGGTGGTCTGGTCCGAGCCTCCTGGCCGTCCGGCGCTGTCCGCAGGCGCCCGACCGGTCGCGACCGACACCCGCGACGACGGTCGGATCGTCAGCAGCACGTCGTCGTACAGGCGGCGCAGCTCGTGCGCCAGCGGCTTCAGCCGCCCCGCCGAGTCGATCGCCGACCACGACGACACCGGCCACAGGTCGTTCAGCTGCCACACGATCACGCCGGTGTTCCGCGGCCAGTGGGTCCGCCAGTGCTCGACCCCCGTGGCGATCGCGCGGGCCTGCTGCAGCTGCGTCAGGTAGTGCCACCGGTCCAGGTCGGTGTCCCAGCCGGTGCCGAACCGGGGCTCGAGCCCGCGGGCGAGCTTCGCCATGCCGTCGGCGGCCTTCTGGTGGTGCACGACTCCGGGCGACGTCGGCGTCATCGGGTCGTCGGACACGGCGTCGCGCAGGGTGCGCCAGGCGGGGGGCGCCTGCCAGCCGAACTCCGACACGAACCGCGGCACCGAGTCGCGGTAGTGGTCGTCGGACAGCCGGTTCCAGACGTCCCACGAGTGGTGTGTCTCGTTGTCGACGTCGTTCGCGAACAGCGACTCCGACCCGGACCACGGCGATGCCACCGTGTAGAAGCGCGACGGGTCGACCGCGTCGACGATCGTCGGCAGCAGGTCGAGGTAGTAGTCGAGCCCCCAGCCGCGGTCGCCCAGGTCCTTCGCCCAGCCGTCGGCGTCGTGCAGCCAGATGTTCTCGTTGTTGCCGTTCCACAGCACCAGCGACGGGTGCCGCGACAGCCGGGCGACGTTGTCCCGCGCCTCGGCGACGACCTCGCTGCGGAGGGGTTCGATCTCCGGGTAGGCCGAGCACGCGAACGGGAAGTCCTGCCACACCAGCAGTCCGAGTTCGTCGCAGACCTCGTAGAAGTCGTGCGACTCGTACACGCCGCCACCCCACACGCGGACCAGGTTCGTGTTGAGCGACGCCGCCGCGGCGAGCCGGTCCTGGTAGCGGGCGCGGTCGACCCGCGAGACGATGACGTCGTCCGGGATCCAGTTCACCCCGCGCACGTCGATCAGCGTGCCGTTGACGTGGATGTCGAAGGGCCGCCCGGTGTCGTCCTTGGTGGTGTCGATCCGCGTGGACCGGAACCCGGTGCGGAAGGTCTGCCGGTCGAGCACCTCGCCCTCGACCGTCTGCAGCTCGACGAACACGTCGTACAGGGGCTGCTCGCCGTACCCGCGGGGCCACCAGAGCCGCGCGTCGGGGATGCGCACCGTGACGACGGTCTCGTCCTCCTTCGGCGTGACCTGCGCGCGTGAGCGCTGCCGGGTCGTCGTGCCCTCGGCGGTCTCCCCCGCCACGGTCACCACGAGCACCAGGTCGTCGTCCTCGCCGTCCTGGTCCAGGTCGTTCGCGCCCGAGCGCTCGAACGCGATGTGGGCGTCGAGGACCCCCTCGCCCGCCTCGACGTCGACCAGCGGCCGGACGTCGCGCAGTCGGGCGGTGGACCAGCGCTCGATCGCGACGTCGCGCCACGGCCCGCTCGTGACGGCGGTCAGGCCCCAGTCCCAGCCGAAGTTCGACGCCATCTTGCGGACGTAGGGGAACGGCTCGTCGTACGGTCCGGGCATCGCGCCCGCGCGGGCAGCGACGCGGCCTGCTTCGCGGTACGGCGACTCGAACAGGATCTCCAGCGTCCGGTCGTCGTCGCCGCTCCCGCCGATGCGGTTCAGCAGGTCGAAGCGGTAGCGGCGGTGCATGTTGCGCGTGGTCCCGACGACCACGCCGTCCAGGCTCAGCTCGGCGACGGTGTCGAGTCCGTCGCAGACCAGGTCGACGCGTTCGTGTCCGCGCGGGTCGACGTCGAGCTGTCGACGGTAGGTCCAGTCCGCGCGACCGACCCACGCGGCCGACGGCTCGTTCCGGTCGAAGGCGGGGTCGGGCAGCAGCCCCTCGCGCTGCAGGTCGGTGTGCACCTGCCCCGGCACCGTCGCGCTGATGCCCGGTCCGCGCAGGGCGGCCACCACCGCCGCCGGTGCACCGGCGGGCACGGAGTCGTCGCCGATCGACACGGTCCAGTCGCCCTGGAGTTCCTCGCGGTCGAGGGTCATAGCGGTCCTTCTCTTCGGCGGAGCGCCCCGGGGTCCGCCGCGGTCGGGGCCCGGCCGTCGGTGGTGCCGTGGCCGGTCTGCGGCCTGGAGGCACGGCACCGGTGGTCCGGGCAGCGTCGCGTCGCGCGCGCGGAACGTACCAGGACGATCCGCGCGCGTGGGTGCTCCGTGATGCTAGTACGGGTTGCCATCGGGAACACGTGCGGGCGGCGTTGGTGGCAGGTTGGTGGGGTGATCACCGTCGAACTCGCCAAGACCCTCCGTGATGCCGGACTCCGTTGGAACCCCGCAACGGGCGACCGCTTCGTCATCGACAAGCCCGGGGTCGACGACGACGTCTACACGGTGTCGGAGATGACCGTCGAACGGCACGACCACCCGTCGGGCACGATCCTGGGCTTCAACGGCACCACCGAGTGGGCACTCGACTCGGTCACCGCCGCCGAGTCGCTCTGGCTGCCGCGCGAGGACCAGCTGCGTGACCTGCTCGGCCCGTCGTTCATCGGGCTGACCCGTGTGTCGAACGGGGACCGCGTCGTGTACACCGTGACGGCGACGATCTCGGGCGCCGACCGGACCTTCGCGTCCGCCGACCCGGCCATGGCGTACGGCGAGGCCCTGGCGGCGTACATCCGCGCGTCGCTCGCGTGAACCCCGTTCGCTGAGTGTTGCCGGAACGCCGCTCGGACGTCCGCTGGTTGTCTGGGGTCATGACCGTTCCGAACATCACACTCAACGACGGCAAGACCATCCCGCAGCTCGGCTTCGGTGTGTTCCAGATCGACCCCTCGGAGACCAAGGCGGCGACGCTCGCGGCCCTCGAGGTCGGCTACCGCCACATCGACACCGCCGAGATGTACGGCAACGAGAAAGAGGTCGGCGAGGCGATCGCCGAGTCCGGCATCGACCGCTCCGAGATCTTCGTGACCTCGAAGCTCAACAACGGCTTCCACGACCCCGAGGCAGCGCTCGAGAACGGCAAGAAGTCGGCCGAGCTGCTCGGCGGGTACACGGACCTCTTCCTCATCCACTGGCCGCTGCCCACCGTGACGGACTTCGTCCCCACGTGGAAGGCGATGGAAGAGCTGTACCGCGGTGGCACCGCCCGCTCGATCGGCGTCTCGAACTTCCAGGCGCACCACCTCAACCGCCTCAAGGCCGAGACGACCATCACGCCGTCGGTCAACCAGATCGAGGTGCACCCGTACCTGACCCAGGACGAGCTCCGCGCCCACAACCGCGAGCTCGGCATCGCGACCGAGGCCTGGTCCCCGATCGCCCAGGGCCTGGTGCTCGACGACGAGACCATCACGCGCATCGCCGGCAACGTCGGCAAGACCCCGGCGCAGGTCGTGCTCCGTTGGCACATCCAGCGCGGCGACATCGTGTTCCCGAAGTCGGTGACCCGCTCGCGCGTCGAGGAGAACTTCGCGATCTTCGACTTCGAGCTCTCCGACGAGGACATGACCGACATCACCACGCTCGACAAGGGCCACCGCACCGGCCCGGACCCGGACACGTTCGACTACGTCCCGGCGTAGTCCGAGCGACCGCATGACGAAGGCCCCCTGCCGATCACGGCAGGGGGCCTTCGTCATCACGTCAGCGGGGCGGCCGCCAGAGCACGATCTGCGTGTTGCGCTCCGGACGCGAGCCCGCACGCAGCGACACCGCGGCACCGCTCGCCGTGGCCGCGAACACCCGGGCCCCGGGACGGTTGATCAGCTGGTCCGCCAACGCCGTCTCGAGTTCGCGGACCCGGTCACGCAGCAGCTTGTTCTCGTTCTCGAGCTCGAGCACGCGGCGGATCCCCTCGAGCGACACGCCCTCGGAGCCCAGCCGCGCGATCTCGCGCAGCTGTACGACGTCGCGCATCGAGTACCGACGCGAGCCGCCACGGGTGCGCCCCGGCACGACCAGGCCGAGCCGGTCGTACTGCCGGAGCGTCTGCGGGTGCATCTCCGCCAGCTCCGCGGCGACCGCGATCGCGAAGACGGGCGAGTTCTCGTCCATGTCGGTCATGGCGTGGGTCCCTTCCGTCGTCCGCGTGGTCTGCGACCAGCCTGGAGGCCCGGTGCGGCTTCCTGACGGAGCCGCGCCGGGCCTCCTGGCCGGGTCTGGTGCATGTGGTGCGCGACGCTAGCCGCGCGCCTTGGCGAGCAGGTCCTCGCGCGGGTCCTCGTCGGGCAGGGCCGCGGCGAGCGCCTCGACCGCTTCCTTCGCCTTGTCGGACAGGTGCGACGGCACCGCGACCTGGACCGTCGCCAGCAGGTCACCCGTGCCGGTCTTGGTCGTGACGCCGCGGCCCTTGACGCGCAGGACGCGACCAGAGGGCGTGCCCGGAGCGACCCGCAGCTTGACGGGCTCGCCGCCGAGCGTCGGGACCTGGATGGTGGCGCCGAGCGCTGCCTCGACGAACGTCACGGGGACGTCCACGCGCAGGTGCTGCCCGTCGCGCTCGAAGACCGGGTGCTTGCGGACGTGCACCGCGACCACCAGGTCACCCGCATCGCCGCCGTCCGGGCTCGGTTCGCCGCGGCCCCGCAGCCGGATCTTCTGACCGTCCGCGACCCCCGCGGGGATCCGGACGTTCACCGGCCGGCCGTTGCCCTGCGCGAGCTTGACCGTGTCGCCGGCGATCGCCGTGGCGAAGTCGAGCGTCGTCGTCGCGGTGACGTCACGCCCCTTCGTCGGACCACCGAAGCCGCGGTACCCGCCGGAGGACTGGCCGAAGCCGGCACCGCCGCCGAACATCCCGCCCAGGATGTCCTCGAAGCCGCCGGCACCGCCCTGGCCGAAGCGGACACGCTGTCCGCCAGCGCCCTGCTGGCCGAACATCCCGCCGAAGACGTCCTCGAATCCGCCGCCCTGGCCCGGACCGCCCGCCGTGAAGCGAGCGCCCGACCCCATGGCACGGACCTGGTCGTACTCGGCGCGCTGGTCCTTGTCGGACAGCACCGAGTACGCCTCGCTGATCTCCTTGAACCTGGCCTCGGCGGCAGCGTCACCCGGGTTGGAGTCCGGGTGGTACTGCCGCGCGAGCTTCCGGTAGGTCTTCTTCAGGTCGGCCTCGGACGCCTTCTTGTCGACACCGAGGACCGCGTAGAAGTCCTTGTCGAACCAGTCCTGACTGGCCACTGGTACCTACCTTCCGTCCCGGCTCAGGCCGGGACCGCCACCGCGACCTTGGCCGCACGCAGGACACGCTCACCGAGCTTGTAGCCCGGCTCGACGACGTCCGCCACGGTCTGGCCGGTGGCGCCCGGGGTCGGGAGCTGCACGATCGCCTCGTGCACGGTCGGGTCGAAGGGCTCGCCCTTCTCGCCGATCTGCACGAGCTTGAACTTGTCGAAGCCGCCGCGGATCTTCTGCCCGATGACCTGCATGGGGCCCTCGTTCAGATCGCCGTGGGCCTCGGCCCGGGTCAGGTCGTCGAGCGCCGGCAGGAGTGCCCGGACGACCTCGGCGATCGCGACCTCGCGGTTGGCTTCGCGGTCACGCTCGACGCGCTTGCGGAAGTTCACCAGCTCGGCCTGCGCGCGGAGCATGTCCGCACGCATCTCGGCGACCAGGTCGCGGTCGGCAGCGCTGAGCTTGTCCTCCGCCATGCCGCGTGCGGCGTCGGCCAGCAGTGCCTCGTCCTCGGGGGACAGGTCCTGCTCGCCGCCCGCCGGGGCGTCCGTCGGGACCTCGACGTCCGGCCCCTCGGCCTCGATCAGGTCCTCGGGCTCGGCCGCGTTCGTGGCGTCCCCCTCGACCTGGGGCTCCTCGTTGTTCTCGACGTTGTCGTCGTTCGTGGAGTCCGTCATCGTTACTTCTTGTCCTTGTCGTCCTCGTCGTCCACGACCTCGGCGTCGACGATGTCCTCGTCGTCAGCCGGCTGCTCGGCGTTCGGCTGCTCGCCACCGGCCGCGGCGCCCGCGTCCTGCTGCGAGTAGATGGCCTGGCCGAGCTTGCCCTGCGACTCGTTGAGCTTGTCGAAGGCGGTCTTGACCGCGTCATCGTCCTCGCCCGCCAGGGCGGACTTCAGCGCGTCGACATCGCCCTGCACCTCGGACTTGACGTCCGCGGGGAGCTTGTCGTCGTTCTCCTTGATGAGCTTCTCGATCGAGTAGACGAGCTGCTCGGCCTGGTTGCGACGCTCGTTCGCTTCACGACGGGCCTTGTCCTCGGCCGCGTGCTCCTCGGCTTCGCGGACCATGCGCTCGATGTCCTCCTTCGGCAGCGACGAGCCGCCGGAGATGACCATCGACTGCTCCTTGCCGGTGCCCTTGTCCTTGGCGGACACGTGCACGATGCCGTTGGCGTCGATGTCGAAGGTGACCTCGACCTGCGGCACGCCACGGGGGGCCGGCGCGATGCCGGTGAGCTCGAACGTGCCGAGCGGCTTGTTGTCGCGGGTGAACTCGCGCTCGCCCTGGAAGACCTGGATCGCGACCGACGGCTGGTTGTCGTCAGCGGTCGTGAAGGTCTCGCTGCGCTTGGTCGGGATCGCGGTGTTGCGGTCGATGAGCTTCGTCATCAGGCCGCCCTTGGTCTCGATGCCGAGCGACAGCGGCGTGACGTCGATGAGCAGGACGTCCTTGCGCTCGCCCTTCAGGACACCGGCCTGCAGCGCTGCACCGACGGCGACGACCTCGTCCGGGTTGACGCCCTGGTTCGGGGACTTGCCACCGGTCAGCTGCTTGACGACCTCGGCCACGGCGGGCATGCGGGTCGAGCCACCGACCAGGACCACGTGCGCGATGTCGTTGACGGACACGCCCGCTTCCTTGATGACGTCGTTGAAGGGCTTCTTCGTGCGGTCGAGCAGGTCGGAGGTCATCTGCTCGAACTGGGCGCGCGAGATGGTCTCGTCCAGGTTGAGGGGGCCGTCGGCGGTCAGCGTGAGGTACGGCAGCTGGATGCTGGCGCTCATCTGGCTCGACAGTTCCTTCTTCGCCTGCTCGGCGGCTTCCTTCAGGCGCTGCTTGGCGATCTTGTCCGTGGACAGGTCGACGCCGTGCTCGTCCTTGAACTTCTTGATCAGGTGGTCGACGATGCGCTGGTCCCAGTCGTCACCACCGAGGCGGTTGTCACCCGAGGTCGCACGGACCTGGATCGTCGAGAAGTCGTCGTCCTTGCCCACCTCGAGCAGCGAGACGTCGAACGTGCCGCCACCCAGGTCGAAGACCAGGATGAGCTCGTCTTCCTTGCCCTTGTCGAGGCCGTAGGCCAGCGCGGCCGCGGTCGGCTCGTTGATGATGCGCAGGACGTTGAGGCCGGCGATCTCACCGGCGTCCTTGGTGGCCTGACGCTCGGCGTCGTTGAAGTACGCCGGCACGGTGATGACCGCGTCGGTGACGTCTTCGCCCAGGTACTGCTCGGCGTCGCGCTTGAGCTTGCCGAGGGTACGGGCCGAGATCTCCTGCGGCGTGTACTTCTTGCCGTCGATGTCGGTCGTCCAGTCGGTGCCGATGTGGCGCTTGACACTGGCGATCGTGCGGTCGACGTTCGTGACGGCCTGGCGCTTGGCGGTCTCGCCGACCAGCACCTCGCCGTCCTTCGTGAAGGCGACGATCGACGGCGTGGTGCGCAGGCCCTCGGCGTTCGCGATGACGGTGGGCTCGCCACCCTCGAGCACGCTGACGACCGAGTTGGTGGTTCCGAGGTCGATGCCTACTGCACGTCCCATGTGGTGTTGCTCCTTCTGTTGGATGCGTGGTGCTGAAGTCTGCCGGACTTGCGTCCGATGGGCTCAACTCTACTCCGGACGGGAGGCGCGTCAACTCTGGGAGCTGAAAGTTGCGTCCGAATGACTCAAGCTTGGATCTGCAGCAAAGTCTTGCAGTTGATATTTCGTATGTCATACTGGTACGTGCCGCTCCTGCGGCGATCCCCCCGTCGGGATGCCGGGCTCGTCACCGCGACGGCCGCGCCGCCTCCCGCCCCACCTCCGGACACCGAGCCGGAGTCACAGAGAGAGTGACGTCACCATGTCAAAGAAACGACCCATGCAGGTCGTCGGCGCGAGCCTGCTTGCCGCCGCCACCATCGCCTCGGGCCTGGGGTTCGGCGCGACCGCTGCGTCCGCCGCTCCCACGTCGGCGCCGAGGGCTGTCGGCGACGTCTCGGCGCCGTTCCAGTTCCTGACACATCCCGCCGCGAACGCCTACCTCTACATGGCGAGCGATGGATCCGTCAAGACGGCCGCGACCGAGGTGGAAGCCAAGACAAAAGCCACTTGGTTTGTCGGCAAGAGCTGGGGCTCGGACGGATTCGTGATCCAGAACAAGGACATGCCCACGCAGTGCCTGACGTTCTCCCAGAATTACTGGCCAGATCGTCAAGGACTCGCGCAGTCAAACATTCGTACGGGCGCTGCGTGCACTGACACTCCGAACAAGGGAACGCTCTGGCACCAGGACGCCAATGGAAACCTTTTCCTGAACGCAACAGCACGGATCTCGACCGTCAACGCCAGCCCGATCTGGCTCAGCAGCCTCATCTCGGTCGACAGTGCAGCCCAGTACGGCCGGTTCTTCTTCAGCAATGGGGCTCCCAAGAGTTCGGCGTGGGTCGGACTCCCCTCGGACCTGGATGACTCGAACGCTGCTCCGATCGCGAACGGCGGGTTCAACGCCCAGGGCGTCGCCTCGTCGGCGACGATCAAGGCCGGCGAGCAGCAGGACGTCGCGTTCGGGATGCACGCCGATGCCGCGGTGACGAAGCTGACGAACACCACCGTCGAGGCGAAGGCCCCGGCCGGCACCACCTTCACCGCCGGGCAGACCACGCTGATGGGCAAGTACCGCGCATCCGCCAGTGACGCGTGGTCCGACGACAAGACCTTCACCGTGTCGGGCTCGGTCATGGCGAACGGCTCCTTGTTCCGCGGCACGATCACCGACGTCGACGGCGCGAAGATCGCCGCCGGCAGCGAGCTGCAGTGGAAGGTGAACGTTGCCGCGCCCGCCGATGCGAAGGACGACCAGCAGGACCTCGACTTCACGGCGTCGGGCAAGACGAACGCAGGCGACTTCACGGTCACCGGCAAGTCGCCGGTCACCATCACCGCAGACAACTCGGGAGTGAACAACCCGTTCTCCGTCGACGCACCGATCGACGGCTCCGAGCACAAGGGCGAGAACACGCGCTTCTCGGGCAAGGGTTCGGCCGGCCAGAAGATCACCCTGCACGTCGACAACTTCGCGACCGCGGACGTCACCACCACGGTGAAGCAGGACGGCACCTGGGACGTGAACAAGTACACCGGCACCGGCGAGTACAAGTTCACCATCACCCAGACCGACAACGGCACGGCCAACGGCAGCAAGTCGCTGACCATCAACCCCGCAGCTGCGCCGATCAACAACCCGTTCTCGGTCGACGCACCGATGGACGGCTCCGACCACAAGGGCGAGGACACCGTCTTCTCCGGCAAGGGCTCGGCTGGCCAGCAGGTCACGGTCCACGTCGACAACTTCCCGAGCGTCGACGTCACCACCACCGTCAAGAACGACGGCACCTGGTCCGTCGTCAAGCACACCGGTGTCGGCGAGTACAAGCTCACCGTCACCCAGAAGGACGGCGCAACGGCCAACGGCAGCAAGTCGCTGACAGTCAACCCGTCCGCCGCGCCGATCAACAACCCGTTCTCGGTCGACGCACCGATCGACGGGTCGGACCACAAGGGCGAGGACACCACCTTCTCGGGTAAGGGCTCGGCCGGCCAGCAGGTCACCATCCACGTCGACAACTTCCAGAGCGTCGACGTCACCACCACCGTCAAGAACAACGGCACCTGGTCCGTCAACAAGCACACCGGCACCGGCGAGTACAAGATCACCGTCACCCAGAAGGACGGCGCGACGGCCAACGGCAGCAAGTCGCTGACCATCAACCCGGCCAACGCGCCGGTCGTCCTGCCCTTCGACGTCACCTCGCCGAAGACGAACACCACGGGCTACAAGGGCGAATGGGTCGAGTTCACCGGCACCGGCACCCCGGGCCGCACGGTGACGCTCAAGGTGACCAACTTCACCAGCGTCTCGCCCTCGGTCGTCGTGCAGAACGACGGGCACTGGTCCCTCAAGAGACGATCGGTTCCGGTCACTACGACATCACGATCGACCAGGCCGACGGCGACGGCATGACCGACACGAAGTCGCTCAGCCTGAACTGACGCCACCTGAGCCGGGCGGTCGCGCCTGTGACCGCCCGGCTCGACACCGCACTGCGCCGTCCTGGACCCGTCCCGGACGGCGCCTGCTGCACGACCACCACCGACCAGAACGACCCGCAACCCGGAGATCACCATGAAGAAGCGCATCCTGATCGCAGCCACCGCGACGGCCCTCGCCGCCCTCGCCCTGACGGGCTGCACCACCAACAACACGACCACGAAGTCCGGCACGCCGTCACCGTCCGCGTCGTCGACGCCGAGCGCGAAGGCCGATCCGGCTATGGGCAACTCCGCGTGTGCCGACGGGGTGCAGTCGATCGGCGCGAGCGACAAGACCACCAAGGCCTCGGGCTGCGACTTCGTCGACGTCCTCGGGTCGGGCAACACCCTGACGCTGGGCGACTCCCGCGAGCTGACCGTCGAGGGCTCCAAGAACACGGTCACGGTCTCCGCGGCCACCACGATCACCACGGTCGGCTCGGACAACACCGTCTACTACGACGGCGACGAGCCCAAGCACAACGAGATGGGCTCGGGGAACAAGGTCCTGCCCGTCGACCAGAAGCACTGACGACCGCGAACACGCGGTCCTGAGCGCGCGTCTCCACCGCGCGGAACGTCGATCGCCCCCGGCTCAGGCCGGGGGCGATCGGCGTTTTCGTCGTGTGCGCTGCGTCTGACGACACGGTGCGGAGCGGCGGGCGTCGCCGGTGACGCGCGCCACCGGTCGCACACTGCAGGGTCGTGAGCGCAGCGGAACGCGACCGGTCCGAGGCCTTGCAGTACCCGAGTCCACGTTGGCGCACTCCGCTCGGGGCGAACCGGTCGTTCGCGACGACGGGGTCAGGCCGGGCGAATCGAACGTGCCCCGGGCCTCCTGGCCGGCGACGCTGCCGGGCGATCCGGTCCACCGGCGAGTGGCGCGCACGCTGTCACGAACCCCGTCGCAGCATCGCGCCCCGTCACCCGGGACTGGCCGCGGTTCTGGCGGGCGCGTGCTCGGGACGGGCACCAGCGGCCGTGACCATGGCGCCTCGCCTGGCGCATGCGCTCCTGCTCGCCATACCGGTCCGGGGAGCTCCTCCACCGGACGTGCGGCAGCCCCACCACACGCAGCGATGCCCCGAGCCCCACGTCCGGAGACGTGGGGCTCGGGGCATCGTTCGTTGCAGACCCGCTCGGGTCAGCGGGTGACCGCCGACGCGGCTGGGTCCGAATGCCGCCCGGCGAGCGTCTCGGACGCGGCATCGGCCGCGGTACCCGCACGCTGCTCGTAGGTGTAGAGCTGGCGATCGGCGCGCACGGTGCGGACCATGGTCAGGATGGACCCGATCGGCTCGACGCCGGAGTCGCGGAGGGACGCAGCGGCTCGCGCGAGGTGCTTCCGCGAGGTCCCGGCCATGGAGGCCACCAACAGTGTCCCTCCGACGACGCGACCCAGGATGGCCGCGTCGGTCACGGGCAGCATCGGCGGTGCATCGATGATGACGATGTCGAACGCCTCTTCCAGCTCGCGCAGGACGGCCTTCATGCCGAGGGTGCCGAGCAGCTCCGCCGGGTTCGGCGGGATCTGGCCCGACGGCAGCACGACGAGGTCGTCGCGACCCCACGGCTGCAGGGCGTCTTCGAGCTCGACCCGTCCGATCAGGACGTCGGACAGTCCGGCCTGTCCCTCGAGGCCCATGAGCGACGCGATGCGCGGACGGCGGAGGTCCGCGTCCACCAGGGCGACTCGGGCACCGTTCTGGGCGAGCGAGATCGCCAGGTTGGCGGCCGTCGTGCTCTTGCCCTCGCTGGCCACCGACGACGTGACGAGGAAGCTCTTGGTCGCACGACCGGCCTCGAGGAACTGCAGGTTGGTCCGGAGGCGGCGGAACTCCTCGGCGCGCGGGTCCGCGCCGTGGGCGTGCACGACGAGGGGTTGCTCGCGGACACCACGATCGAACGCGATCGACCCGATGACCGGTGCACTGGCGATGCGTTCGACTTCGTCACGGTCACGGAGGCGGACGTCGAGCGTCAGTCGGAGGGCTGCGATCGCGAGTCCGGCGAGGAGCCCGACGGCGCCGCCGCCGACGAGGTTCACGAGCAGCCGCGGTGATGCCGGCGTGCTCGGTGCGATCGCCGGCTGGATCGTCTCGATGGCGAACGGGCTCTGGCCCTGAGGGTCGGGCTTCTCCAAGCGGTCCGTGACCACGTGGCGGAGCTGGGCGGCCACGGCGTTCGCGATGGCCGCAGATCGTTCGGCGGAGGTGTCCGTCACGGCGATCGTGACGAGCACGCTGTCGATCGGCGACTGTGCCTCCACCTGCCGCGCGAGGTCCACCACGCCGGTGTGCAGACCGAGCTCGTCGATCACCGGCTGCAGGACGAGCGCGCTCCGGGCCACGCTGGCGAACGTCTGCACCTTCTGTTCGGCAGCGCTGCCGCCCTGCACCAGGTCGGTCGAGGTGTTGCCGCCCTTCACCGACACGTACAGCGACGTGGACGCTCGGTACTGCGGCGTGGTGGTGGCGACCAGCGCGGCACCAGCGCCGATCCCGGCGAGCGTTGCGACGAGGATGATCAGCCAGCCGCGGCGCAGCAGGGTCATGAGCAGGTGGAAGTCCATCGGGTCCTTCTCGAGGTCAGTGGGGATGAGGGGAGGTGAGGAGTTGCAGCGCGATCAGTGCGATCAGCGCGTGAGGATGCGTCGGTACATGTCGACGTGTTGGGCGACCGCCCTGTCGATGGACAGGCGCCCGCGAACGGTCGGGGCGTTGGCCGCCCACGCCGCAGCGACGCGCTCGTAGTCGGCCATGCGGCGGAGCGCCAGGTCCGACCACTGCGTCGTGTCGTGGATCGGTGGGAGTTCCCACCCGGGTGGGACCTGTTCGTCCGCACCGCTCACGTCGAACAGCAGGACCGGCAGCCCCGACACGGCGGCCTCACTGGTCACGGTGGAGAGCGCTTCGCGATGCGAGGGCAACACGAGGAAGTGCGACGACGCCATCTCGGTGCCGATCTCGTCCCGGGTGCGTGTGCCGAGGTAGTGGACGTCCTCGTGGACCCCGAGACGCCGAGCTGCGGTCTCGAGCTCGGGACGGAGCGTCTCGCGGTGCGAGATGATCCGCAGCCGAGCCGGTTGTCCGGAGTCGCGGAGCCGACGAAGGAGTTCGAGCGCCAGGTGCACGCGCTTGAACTCGACCAGCTGACCGACGTAGAGCAGGTCCCAGACCTGCCCTGGCCGCGGTCGGGCCCGTGTCGTCGTGGTGAACCGCTCGACCGCGAGGGCACTGCGGATGACCTCGATCTTCCGGTCCGGGACACGCCGGCCCAGGCGACGCCGCTCGTCGTCCGTGAAGACGACGACACGGTCAGCCCGCCGTTCGGTCGCGTTCCGGACCATCCGGTGGTGCCACGGCTTCCACCCGCTCGTGTGGTGGGTGAACACGACGCGCGTCCGCGGCTCGACGATCGACCGCAGACAAGCGTTGGTGAGGTGGTTCAGGTGCACGACGTCGAAGGACGCCCAGTCACCGCGGAAGGTCGGAGCCGCCGTGGTGATGTCGACCCCGGCGTCGGCGAGCGCGTCAGCGAGGAGGCTGTCGGGGGTCTCCGCCATGTGGGAGGCACGGTACGCATCGGACTGGGCAAAGATGCCGGAGAGCATGAGGATCTTCATGCGAACTGCCTTTCAGATCGGCGTCCTGGCCAGAGCGCGGCTCCGGCGGACAGCACGAATGGGGGGACGATGAAGTAGATGAGGTTCTGCTCGATGACGTTGAAGGAGGTCACGCTGGCCTGCGCGATCCACAGGACGAACAGCGCTGCAGCGTAGGAACCGAGCACGGTCGAGGTCCGCCGACGCCACAGGTCGCTGACGGCCAAGAGCAGTCCGACCACCACCCCGGACCCGATCACGCCGATCACGCCGAAGCACAGGAAGCCCTCGAACCACGTCGGGAGGAGCTGGTCCTTGCCGACGAAGCTGTGGTAGACGATGTTGTTGTACAGGGCAGTGCTCGAGGCGGTCCGGGCCGCATCGGGGGCGCCCGGGATCGGCGAGAGCACCGACAGGACGAAGCTCGTCATCCCGAAGGGGTCCGAGACCCGGACCGGGGGGATCGCGGCGGCGAGTTGCATCGGGGTGCCGAAGTACGGGATCACGGACTGCAGGACCGGGACGAGCTGCAGGGTGGGCGCGTCGAGCCCGGTGCGGGTCACCCACAGGCTGGAGCGCAGCGTGCCGACGAGCACGAAGAACGCGGTCAGCAGGCCCAGCAGGCCGGCGAGGTGTCGTCCCCGGAGCGCTCCGGCCGCGCGCTCGGCGAAGACGAAGACCATCCCGATGATCGCGTAGGCGACCGTTGCACGGTTGAGCCCGTACGACGCCAGCCCGAAGACGACCGCAACGACGAGGAACGGGACGACGGGGAGGACCGAACGCCCGGCTCGCCGACGGTCGCGCGCGAGCAGGACCAGGCCGACGAACAGCATCGGCCGGAGCACCATGCCGATCAACGGGATCCCGGAGCTCGCGCCCTCGCCGGTGCCCTGGAGCTGTTCGATCGCGCCGGACAGGAACCCGGCAACGGCCCCGGGCGACGGGAACCGGATGACGAGCCCGACTGCCCCCAGGCCGATGAGCACCCAGCTCGAGATGCGGGAGGCGCCGAGTCCGGAGACGCGGAGCGCGACCTGATCGGAGCCCCGCGCGGCCGAACCGACGATCGACGCCGACAGGCGCGTGGCGATCACGACGACGAAGAACAGGACCGCCAGCCAGAGCACGAGCTCCGTGTCGGCGTAGGTCCCCAAGCGGTAGTAGAACGCGTGCCCGTTGCCGAGGTACTGGATGATCACGGGTGTGACGCAGCCGCGCATCGTCTCCCAGGCGGTGAAGAGGGTCAGTGCGTCGACACGCAGTTCCTCGCGAGACGCACGAGCGACCTCGAGCGCCACGACGACCAGGACGGCTTCGACCAGGACCGGCAGGGTCAGGACGCCCGCGTCTCCCCCGGTCGTCGCGGCGATGACCAGCGACGCCAGCACGGCGCTCAGCGCAACGGCACGGATGGCCCAGTGGATCACCCGCCGACTCGCCACGACGGGAGCGGGGATCGGCGCGCGCGTCATGCGAGGGTCCCAGCGGCTCGCCGAGCGGGGCGTGCGAGGCCCACCAGCCTGACGGCCACGCCGACCGCGGATCCCGCAGCGGCGACCACGACGATCTGGACGACGTCTCCCCCGGTGGCAGCGCACACCACGAGGCCGCCGAGCACCGTGAGCATCGCGGCGACGTCCGCGCTCACCCAGGTTCCCCAACGGCGCCGTGCGACACACACGTTGCCGACGCTGATGAGCACGGCCCGCAGACATGCGGCGACCAGGACCGCCACGGTGACGGCGACGAGGCCGTCGTAGGAGCGGACGAGTCCGGGGAACACGAACACGAGCAGCGCCAGTGCAGCCGCGGACGAGACGACCGACAGGACCGTCACGACGGTGACGTAGGACCGCGCGGTCCAGTGGTTCTGGCCGGGCCGGGGGGCGGCCAGCTCGCCGACGACAGCCCGCCCCAGGACGACCGGTGCGACGGTCGTGACCGACGCGAAGCGGCTCGCAACACCGTAGACACCGAGTCCGACCGCGCCACCGACGGCGCTGATCCCCCACAGGACCGCCCAGTTCGCGATCTGCCCGAGGACGTTCGCGCTGATCCCGGCCACGACGCCACCGGAGCGGAGGTCGTGGTCGTGCTCGCGGTCGACGACGAGCACATCGGATCCGGTCGGCCGGGGCATCACCCGCAGGGCGACGAGCACGCCGAGCACACCGACGACGTCCAGCACGAGCATCCCGGCGACGCCGCCGATCGGCCCGAGGACGACGGCGCCGACGAAGGCACCCGCGCTCGATCCGACAGCGCGGCCCGCGTCCACCACCGATCCGACGAGGGGCTTGCCGCGCCCGACGACGACCGCGGTGATCCCCTCGGCCACCGGCAGCACGCCGCTGAGGGCACCGAGCACGATCAGGGCGACGATCTCATCGCTGCGCAGCCCCAGGCCGAGGGCTGCGACGCCGATCGGGAGGACCACCGCAGCGCAGCAGGCATTGACGAGGAAGGTCCGCCACCGAGCGAGCACGAGGACGCGGACGAGTGGGAGCAGGTCGGTCGAGCGTCGCTGGGTCGTCCTGGCAGCCGCCGCGTTGGTCATCGCGCTCGTCGTCGACCCGAGGACGCTGGCGACTCCGAGCAGCAGGGTCTGCATCGCCACGAACCTGCCGTAGCCCGCCGGCGACAGGACCAGCGCGAGGGTTGCGAGTGCGACGAACTGCCCCGCTCGCCCGCTCAGCGCCGGTGCCACGACCAGGAGGAGGCGGACGACGCGGATCGTGATTCGTCTGGCTCCGGCCATGATCGTCTCCGTTCTCGTGTTCCAACATCCTAGCAGTTGATATACAATACTGTACATGACGAAATCCGACGACCTCAGCGCTCCGCCTCCGCGGCACGGCACGGGCCCGGCAGTGTCCGTGGTCGTACCCGCCGTCCGACTCGACCTCCATCTCCGCACCGCGCTGCAGTCGCTCCTGACGCAGACGCTGCAGGACATCGAGGTCGTCCTGGTCCTCGACGGCGTCGGCGACGACGGTTGGGACCACCCGGACGATCGCGTCCGGGTCCTCCGCCTGCCGACGCGCCAGGGGACCCCCGCCGCGCTCAACGCCGGGCTCGTAGCCAGCGCGGCGCCGTACATCGCGCGTCTCGACGCCGACGACGTGGCAGAGCCCGAGCGCCTGGAACGGCAACTCGGCGCCCTCACCGCACGCCCGGACCTGGTCGGTGTCGGGAGCGCGGCGCTGCTCATCGACGGCGACGACGCCGTGATCGGCGAACTCGAGGTACCCACGGGCCCCGGCATGGCTGCACACCTGCTACGGCGGAACGTCTTCGTCCACTCCGCGATGCTGCTCGACGCGGCAGCGCTCCGTGCAGTGGGCGGGTACGACGAACGATGCCTCCGCATGCAGGACTACGACCTCTGGCTCCGCCTCAGTCGGGTCGGCGCGCTGGAGAACACGTCGGAACGGCTGGTGCGGTACCGCGTCCACGACGGGATGCACAGCAGGCAGACGAACCCGTTCGGCAGGTCGGCCCAGGTCGTCGCACGATCGCGCCGTGCACTCGCGCAGTCCCTCGGCCGATCCAGGTCGACGCAGGCGGCCCGTGACCTGGTCTGGACCGCCGGCCAGACCGCCCGCCACCTGGGCCTGCGCCGTCCGGGCTACGCATCCTCGATCACGGCCGGGTCGGACCGATGAGCCGCCGCTCGGGGACGCTGATCGTCAAGACGTCCGACTTCAGCCTGGACGTCGTCCTCCGTGACCAGCTCCGTGCCCTGTCGACGACCGATCTCGCTCCCGTCCACATCGCGTCCGGCGATCACGGCCGCCTGGCTGAGGTCAGTCGCCGCGAGGGAGTGCAGGCCCACGCCCTCCCGCTCTCACGCGACCCGTCGCCCGCCGCGGACGTCCGAGCGCTGCTCGAGCTCATCCGGCTCATGCGGCGCCTGCGTCCTGAACTCGTCGTCTACGGAACACCCAAGGCGACCTTGCTCGCGGGCATCGCCGCCGTCTGCACACGGGTACCCGCGCGCGTCCAGGTGCTCCACGGCCTGCGACTCGAGACGACGACCGGAGTCGCGCGGCAGCTGCTGTTGGCCACCGAGCGACTGGCGCTCCTGCTGTCGACCAGCACGATCGCGGTCAGCCACGGCGTCCGCCGCCGATGCGCGGAACTCGGGCTCCCCGTCGCCGACATGACGGTCCTCGGATCGGGCTCCGTCGTCGGCATCGACACCGCCCGCGCGCGCCGACTCAGTGCCGACCCCGCCGTGCGGCGGCGGATGCGGACCGCACTCGACGCCGGGCCGGAGGAACTCGTCGTCGGGTACGTCGGCAGGATCACCCGCGACAAGGGCGTCGAGGTCCTCGTCCGTGCCGTGGCGCGCGCTCGCGACCACGGCCTCCCGATCCGGCTGGCGATGATCGGTCCCGACGAGGGCATCGACGCGCTCGACGACGACGTCCGCCGGCTGCTGGCCGAACCGTGGGTCACGTGCACGGGCAACGTGCCGGACCCCGCTGAGTACTACACCGCGTTCGACGCGTTCTGCATCCCGTCCTTCCGTGAGGGGCTGTCCACCGTGCTGCTCGAGGCCTGGGCTGCCGGTGTGCCGACGATCGTCAGCGACTGCACCGGACTGGGCGACGTCGTCGACGACCGATCCACCGGCATGGTCGTGCCCGTCCGGGACGTCGTGCGGACAGCGGCGGCACTCGAGGAAGTGCTCGGTGACGCCGCGCTGCGAGCTGCACTGCGCGAGCGCGCGCTCCGCCGCGTCGAGGACGACTTCTCGCGAGAGGTCGTGTGGGCCCGGTGCGCAGCGTTCTACCGGACTGCACGGGACAACGGTCGGCGGCGCCTCGGTCGCAGACCCCCGCGCTGAGCGCGACGAGAACGGCCCGTGGTGCGCGCACCACGGGCCGTTCTCGTCGTCACCCCCGACGTGGGGCTGGCATCCACGCCCGGTCCGGTTCAGATGACGACCGGGCGCCGACGGTGCTCTGCTTCGGGAACCGCGACGGACGCGGTCGACGCAGCACGCCGGCTCGCCGCCGCAGGAGCAGCCGTGCAGGCCGAGCTGCCCCGACGTGACAGCACCGCGGGCAGGGTCCGCACGAGGATCGCGGCATCGAGGCGCATCGAACAGGCGTCGACGTACTCGACGTCGAACTCGAAGCGCGACCGGAAGTCGAGGTCGTTGCGGCCGTTGACCTGCGCGAGCCCGGAGATACCGGGGCGGACCTCGTGTCGACGCAGGTGCCGGTCGTCGGAGTGGTTCCGGATGAGGCCCTCGAGCTGCGGGCGTGGCCCGATGATGCTCATG
Source organism: Microbacterium sp. M1A1_1b (assembly GCF_053345565.1). Classification (NCBI taxonomy): domain Bacteria; kingdom Bacillati; phylum Actinomycetota; class Actinomycetes; order Micrococcales; family Microbacteriaceae; genus Microbacterium; species Microbacterium sp. M1A1_1b. Next base: position 128,555 of record NZ_JBKFAJ010000003.1, on the reverse strand, counting down.
TCCCCGCGGAGCACGTTCACCAGGTTCGGCAGTTCGTCGAGACTCGTTGCCCGGAGGAACTGGCCGACCTTCGTGACCCGCATGTGGTCGCTGGCGATCCCGGTGCCGTCGACGTCGTGCCGCATGGACCGGAACTTCAGCATCGTGAAGTGCGCACCACCCAGGCCGATCCGTCGCTGCCGGAAGAACACCGGCCGGCCCTGTGTGACCAGCACGACCCCGGCGATGAGCGCGAACAGCGGCGCGACGATCGCCAGCAGGAGCGCAGCGCCGACCAGGTCGGCCGCACGCTTTCCCCGCAGTGATCGGAGCCGGGAGCCGGGGAGCGACGGACTGGCCGTCGTCGACGCCCGGCGGTGCGACAGTGGCAGGTGGAGGCCGGTCATGCCGCGAGCACCGCATCGAGTCGACGGACGCGGGCGGACCACGCGGAACGCGCGATGTCGGCGAGGTCGTGCTCGGCGTGCCAGCCGAGCAGCAGTGACGCGCGTGTCGGGTCGGCGACGACGGCCGCGGGATCCCCGGCGCGTCGTCCGGCGTCCTTCGCCGTGACCGAGCGACCGCTCGCCTGCCCCACCGCGGCGACGACGTCGAGCACCGATGCCCCGACGCCCGTTCCGAGGTTGAACGCCGTGGCCCCCGGCCGACGACACGCCAACCAGTCGAGCGCCGCGATGTGCGCGGTCGCGAGGTCGAGCACGTGGATGTAGTCGCGGACGCAGGTGCCGTCGGGCGTTGCCCAGTCCGTGCCGAACACCGGCACCGCGGCACCCGCGTCGACGGCGTCCACCACGATCGGCACGAGGTTCGACCGACCGTCGTCAGCCAGGTCGTCCCAGCCGGTCCCCGCGACGTTGAAGTACCGCAGGTTCGCGACGCGGAAGCCGTCCGCCATGGCGGCGTTCTGCGTCATCCACTCGCCGACGAGTTTGGACTGCCCGTAGGGGTTGGTCGGGTGGAGCGGCGCGTCTTCGCAGACCGCGGTGCCGGCGACGCCGCCGTAGACGGCCGCCGAGGACGAGAACACCAGCTGGGTGCAGTCGACCAGGCGCATCGCAGCGAGGAGGTTCGTGAGACCGCCGACGTTCCGGTCGAAGTACGCGGTCGGCTGCTGCATCGACTCCCCCACCTGCTTCATCGCGGCGAAGTGCATGACGTGGGTGATGCCGTGCTCGAGCATGACCTCGACCAGACGTTCGCGCGCGCCGGGTCCGGACACGTCGAGCAGGACGAACGGGACCCCGGCAACGCGGTCGATCCGTCCGGTGGAGAGGTCGTCGACGATGACGACGTGGTCACCCCGCTGCCGGAGGAGCCGGACCACGTGGGAGCCGATGTACCCGGCACCGCCCGTGATCAGGACGCGGACTCCCGACTCATTCATATTCCACATGACATGGAATATACTACATCTGGCGGTCCAGTGCATCGTCGAGTTGTGGTCGCAGGAGCCTGGCGACGGTGTCCGTCAGGTGCGAGGCATCGCGGTAGACCACGACGTTCCACAGGACGGGGCTGCACGACGTCCCGCAGACCCACGGGACGGGATCGACGACATCGACGCGCGGATGGCCGTCACGGAGCCGAGCAACACCCCGCCGGGACGCCGCGTCGAGCACGGCGTCCCGCGGCGCAGCACACCGCTGGGCCGTGGCGACGTTCTCGGACAGGCAGGCGTTCGGCGGAGCCGACCACGACGGGGTGTCCTGCAGCACGGTCACCCGGGTGGTCCCCATCCGGTCGAGCGTCCGGCGCGCGCCCGCAGACCATGCAGCAGCGAACGAGGTGTGCGCGACCTGCTGTCCGACGTACCGGGAGGTCGCCTCGCCGATCACGACCTGCCGTGGGCGGATCTGCCCGATGCGGTCGAGGGCCCGTCGGCGCCATCCTTCGCACGCGGCGTACCGCCGGCGCAGCTGGGCGTTCACCACGGCGAAGTCCATGGGCGGACAGGCCGCACGGACCAGGACCACCAGCCGCAGGCCACGGTCGTGCGCGATCCGTCGGAGCGGTGACGCCCACTGCGCGGCATGCGAGTCCCCGAAGAGCACCACCGTGCCCGCGGATCCCCGCCGGCTGCCGAACGAGCACGCGCGCACGTCGTCGGCACCGGCCGTCAGCGGCGTCACGCACCCGTCTGCGTAGACGGACGGCAGGTCTGCCGACGCCTGCGCCAGACCGGGCCGGGCGTTCGCCGGGACGACCGCGGAACCGTGTGGCCCCACGAGGACGTCCCGCGCGGTCGGCGCAGGGATCCGGCGTGGGTCCGAGAGTCGCCCGGGGAGCGCCACCGTCGCCGACGCCACCACGACGCCGACCAGGCCGACGCACACGCCGGCCACCAGGCCCGGGGATCGTCGGGTCAGCCACCGACGGAACCGGGTCTCGACCACCACGAACGTGGCCCACGACACCACGAGCACGGCGGTCAGGGCGGCGGCGAGCTCGAGTCCGGCGAGGGGCACCGACCGTGCGACCTCGGGGAAGGCGAGCACGGGCCAGTGCCAGAGGTACACCGAGTAGGACATGTCGCCGAGCAGCCGCACCACGCCGCTGCGCGGGACCGAGCCGGCACGCCGGGTCGTGCGGAGCGGTCGCAGCGGGACCACGAGGAGCGCAGCGCCGAGGACGGGGACGACCGCCCAGGGGACGGGGAAGGGCGCGGACTCGTCCACGAGCACCGCCGCGCCGAGGACCGCGGCGAGACCGACCACGCGCAGCCCGGCACCGACCGGACGGGGCACGCGCACCGTCCTGCCCGCAGCGATCACAGCGATCAGCACGCCGACACCGAACTCCCACGCACGCGTGGTCGGTGACAGGTACGCGACGTCCGGGGCCGTGACCGTCCCGACGACGAACGAGGCGACCACGAGCAGCGACAGCACGACGATCGACCCGGCCCGGGTCCGCACCGCGAGCAGCACGACCGGCAGCGCGACGAAGAACTGGGTCTCGACGCCGAGCGACCAGAACTGCTCGAACAGCCCGATCTGCTCGCCCGCCAGGTAGTCGGTTCCACGTCCGGTGAGCACGAGGTTCTCGACCCCCAGGAGCGAGGCGACACCGTCCCGCAGGGTCGCGGGGAAGTCGAGGAGCGGCAACCGCGCCCGGGCGACCAGGAGCGTGGCGGCAACGACGACGACCGCTGCGGGCATCAGCCGCTCGACGCGACGGCGGGCGAAGGCCAGGACGTCGATGCCGCCCGTCGCGGCGCGCTCGCGCACGAGCGTCACCGCGACGACGTAGCCGGAGATGACGAAGAACACGTCGACGCCGACGAACCCCCCACGCAGGAACCCCGCATGTGCGTGGTACCCGACCACCAGGGCCGCTGCGAGCGCACGGAGGACCTGGATGTCGGTGCGGATCGGCGCGGGTGCCGGGTCGGGGGCAGCGGGAGAACGACTCACGTCGCCATTCTGACCAGCATGTCACGTCGGACATGCATGATCGGTATTTCTCTGGAGACGATCGGTGATCCACAGGGCTACGCTCGGACCGTGCGATGGAGTCGAGTGAACTGGCCCGCAGTGGGCTACGTGTCCCTCGAGGACTTCGACGGCGCCGCTGACCACCTCCGGCTGCTGCTCGAGGACGCCGCACCCCCGGTTGCGGCTCTGGCGACCGTCCGGTGGACCGACGCCCGCATCGCGGCGTGGACCGTCGAGGCCAGCCACCGGCACGCCCCCGCCGACGACCACGAGCACACCGCGCTCCCCGACCACGGCGAACCCGCCCCGGTCGTCCTGCACGCCACGGTGCTGGTCCGGAACGACGAGGTGCTCGACACCCCGGACGGCCTGTGGCGACGGTGGAACCACGCTCGGGTGGCCCTGCGGTTCGCAGACGCCGTCATCGACCCGCCGCTGCTCGACCCGGAGACCCTGCTCGCCGGGGACGCGCACGTGGCCCGCGGCGAGATCGACCACGCGGGCCTGGACACCTGGGAGCTCCGGCTCCTGGTCTCCCCCATCGGTGAGGTCGCCATCCGCTTCACCGACGTCACGGTCCAGGTCCAGAGCGTCGCCGAGGCCGACTTCACCGCGCTCGACGGCCGGCCGGCGCGTGGCTGGCACGGACCGGTGCCGGACGGCTGGGTCGAGTGGGCGACCGAGGGGGTCCGGGCCGCGGCGTGGGGCGACCTGGGCGGGCTGCACCTGGCCGACGACGCCAGCGACGTCGACGACGTCGACCCGCGGTGGGGCTTCGCACCACTGCACGCCGCCGCCTGGTTCGACCGGCCCGAGATGATCGCCGAACTCGTGCGGCGCGGTGCGGGCGTCCAGCTCACCGACACCGAGGGACGGACGCCGCTCACCCTGGCGATCGACCGTGACGCACGCGGCGCCGTCGCCGCCCTGGTCGCCGCGGGTGCGGACCTCGGCGCACGAGACGGCGACGGCAACCCGCCGGTCATCCGCGCCGCGTGGGGTGGTCACGCCGAGGTCGTCCGGATCCTGGCCGACGCCGGGGCGGACACGCGGGCGAGCGGCTCACGGGGCGCCACGCTGCTCATCGCCGCGGTGGACTCCGGCGACGTCGCCACCGTGCGCGAGGTCCTGACCCGCGACGTCGACCGCTACGCCACGGACGACGAGGGGTCGAGCGCGGCGGACCGCGCCGAACTGCTCCGCGACCCCGGCCCGGGCGAGCTGCTCGGCATCCACCGCTGACGACGCTCAGGCCGCCGTCGCGTCGCGCGACGCCGTCGAGGGAGCAGCAAACGTCGGGTGGCGGCGGCGCGGCCGACGTCTTCTGCTCCCTCGACGGAGGACGCGGGCCGACCTGTCGGGGACGCGCGCGGACAGGACGACGCGTGACGAGCCTCCAGTCCGAGGGGTGACGCCTCAGACGGTCAGCGCGTTGGCGCGCGCGACGCCGCCGTACCAGTGCGCGGACGGCTTCGGCGTGCGCTCGAACGTGACCGGGTCCCATGCCACCAGCCCGAAGGTCGGCCGGAACCCCGAGGCCCACTCGTAGTTGTCGAGCAGCGACCAGTGCTGGTAACCGAGCACGGTGATGCCGTCCTCGATGCAGCGGTGGATGCCTTCGAGGGCGCCCTGCGTGTAGGCCTGGCGGCGGGTGTCGTCCGCGGTCGCGATGCCGTTCTCGGTGATCATGAGCGGCACGTGCCCGGACAGCTCCCACGCACTGCGCAGTCCGTCGGCCGACGCTTCGGGGTAGAACTCCCACCCGGTCAGGGTCGTCTCGACGTCGTCGGCGACGGGCAGCGGCCCGTCCGGTCCGATGAACGTGCGCGTGTACGCCTGCACGCCCAGGAAGTCGTCGCCGGCCGCGGCTTCCAGGTACCAGTCGTCGCGCGGGTACCCGTACTCGCGCAGCGCCTGGTCGGCGCCCGGCTCACCGTTGGAGCGGAAGGCCTGCGTCGCGACGGTCCACCCGGACTGGAGGCCCGACACCTGTCCCAGCACATCGCGCGACCGCTGGTGGCTGGCCAGCAGGGCGTCGGCCACGCCGAGATCCGGGTTCGGCAGGCCGTACGCCACCAGGTTGGCTGCGTCCTCGCCACCGGCGAGCATCGCGGCGATGTTGGGCTCGTTGATCGTGCACACGTACCGGACGCCGTCCTGCACGACGGGCAGCGCGGCCTCGGTGTACCGGGCGAACCGGTCGGCGGCGTCGGGGGCACGCCAGAAACCGTCGCGCTCGAACCAACGCGGCACCGTGAAGTGCATCAGGGTGACGATCGGCTCGAGGCCGAACTCGTGGCAGGTGTCGACCATCCGGCGGTAGTGGTCGACCTCGGCACGGCTGACGAACCCGCGCTCGGGCTCGATGCGCGCCCACTCGATGCTGAAGCGGTAGGAGTTCAGCCCGAGCTCGGCTGCGATCCGGATGTCGTCGCGGTACCGGTGGTAGCTGTCGGCCGCGTCGCCCGAGGGCTCGACGATCGTGGTGTCCGGTTCGTGCTCGTGCACCCACCAGTTGCTGTTGACGTTGTTGCCCTCGATCTGGTGGGCGGCCGTGGCGGCACCCCAGAGGAAGCCGTCGGGGAACTGCAGCGAAGTGATGATGGTGCCTTTCGTGTGCGGGGGTCAGTGCAGGCCGAGGTCAGTGCTGACCCAGGTCAGTGCTTGCGCAAGAACGTGTCGAAGACCTCGACGGTCCCCTGCGGGTTCTCGGTCTGGGGGCCGTGCCAGCTCTCCGGGATCACGACGTACTCGGCGCCGGTGTCCTCGGCCATCTGCCGCTGCCACGGGATCGGCCACGCCGTGTCCCACTCGCCGTGGGTGACGAGCACGGGGAGCCCGGTCGCGCGGAGCTCGTCGGAGCTGTCGGTGTGGTCCTCGAGGACGTGTCCGCCGGCGACGACGCTCAGGGAGCTCGTGGCGTCGAAGCGGTCGCGCACCATCCGGACGTCGTCGGGCAGCTCTTCGTCGGGGCGGTACGCCCAGAGCGGGTTCGTGGCGTCGAACAGCGAGCGGTTGTTGCCGCCGGTGTCGTGCATGATCGTCAGCTCGGCGACCTTGCGGTACGGCCACCCGTACGGGCCCGAGCAGAACTGCACGACGTCACGGAAGGCACCCGGGTCCTGGATCGCGGCCGCGCGGACGATGACCCCGCCCAGCGAGTGGCCGATCAGGTGCACGGGCGCGCCGTCGTCGAGCAGGCGCGCGACCCGGACGACGTCCGCGGCTTCTTCGTCCACCGTGAAGTCCGACGGCGAGGTCGGTGCGGCCGAGTCGGCCTGGCCACGGCGGCTGATCGCGACCGCGGTCCAGCCGGCGTCGCGGATCAGCGGCATGAACGTGCGCCAGTCCTCCTTCGAACCGGTGTACCCGGGGACGATCAGGACCGTGCCCTTGGACTCCCCCGACGGGACGACGCGGTAGGCGGTGAGCCGACCGACGGGCAGGTCGATGCCGACGACGTCGACGCCCTCGGGGGTGGGCAGGTGGCCGAACGGCGGGACGGTGGGGAACGCGTGCAGGTTCGTCATGCGGTCAGTCTTCTCCGCGCAGTCTGCGACGGGGGTTGGGGACCGCATCGAGGAGCGCCACGGTGTAGTCGTCCTGCGGGTGCTGCAGCACGTCCGCCGTGCGTCCGCGTTCGACCACGGCGCCGTCGTGCAGCACCATGATGTCGTCGGTGATGAGCCGGGCGCTCAGCAGGTCGTGCGTGATGTACAGCATCGAGACGCCCCACTGCTCGCGGAGGTCCTCGAGCAGTGCGAGCACCCCGGCGCGCAGCGTCACGTCGAGCATCGAGACCGGCTCGTCGGCGATGATCACCTGCGGGTCGCTGGCCAGCGCGCGGGCGATGACCACGCGCTGCCGCTGCCCACCCGACAGCTGGTGCGGGAGCTTCTGCGCGAACTGCTCCACCGGCGTCAGTCCCACGGTCTCGAGCAGTTCGAGGACGCGGTGCCGGGCCTCGCGGCCGCGCAGCCCGGTGTAGTTCACGACCGGTCGGGTCAGCGTGTACTCGACCGTGTGCAGCGGGTTGAGCGCCGAGTACGGGTCCTGGAACACCATCTGCACCTCGGAGCGCAGGTCGCGCATGCCCCGCCGCCCGAGCTTCGCGACGTCGAGGTCACCGAAGCGGACCGTGCCGCTGGTCGGCTTCTCGACGCCGGTGAGCATCTTGGCGATCGTGGACTTGCCCGAGCCCGACTGCCCGACGAGCGCCAGGGACTGCCCCGGCTCGAGGGTGAAGGACACGTCGCGGACCGCACGGACCGGGTCCTCGCCACGACGGGGGGCGGGGTAGGTCTTCACCAGGTGCTCGACCGTGATCGGGTTGCGTGCCGCCGAGCGTTCGCGCGACCCGACCGTGCTGAACGACGAGGTGGTCTCCTGGCGGGTGGCACCGTCCGACGAGCGCAGGGAGCGGTCTGGGAACCCGGGCAGCGACACCACCTCGGCACGCGGGTCGGCGTAGTGCGACAGCAGCATCTGCGTGTACGCGTCCTGCGGGTCACGCAGGATCGCCCGCGAACCGCCGTCCTCGACGATGCGCCCCTCGTGCATGACGAGCACGCGCTCGGTCGCCTCGAGCACGATGCCGAGGTCGTGGCTGATGAGCACCGCGGTGAAGCCCTCGGACCGCTGCAGCTCGATGATCGTGTCCATCACGGCGTGCTGCACCAGGACGTCGAGCGCCGTGGTCGGTTCGTCGAACACCATCAGCTGCGGTTCGAGGGACAGCGCCAGCGCGATCGACACGCGCTGCCGCATGCCGCCCGACAGCTCACCGGGGAAGCGCGCCAGCATCGAGTCCGGCAGCTTCACCTTGCCGACGAGCTCCCGCATCCGTGCGTCCCACCGCTCGCGCGGCACGTGCCCGTGGGCCTTGAAGACGTCGATGAAGTGGTTCCGGATGGTCCGCACCGGGTTGAGCGCGTTCATGCCGGACTGCAGCACCATCGCGAAGCCGCCCTGCCGCTGCTGGCGGAGCGCTTCGTCGTCGAGGTCGCGGATGTCCTGCCCGGCGAAGACGATGCTGCCGCCGTTCGTGCGCGCCGGGGGCTTCTGCAACCGCGTCAGCGCGTAGCCGAGCGTCGACTTGCCCGACCCGGACTCGCCGACCAGGCCGACGAACTCGCCCTTCCGCAGCTGGAAGGACACGTGGTCGACCGCCTGCACGGCGGACTGGCCGGCCGACTCGTAGACGACCGACAGGTCGCGGACGTCGAGCAGGACGTCGGTTCCGGTGGACGCGTCGGACGGGAGGGTCGTGGCGGCGCCGCCACGGGCCTCCAGTCCGTCATGGGGTGAGCCGCTCATGCTGCTGCTCCCTTCTTGGGGCGCGCGCCGTCGCGCAGCCGCGGGTTGGAGACGGCGTCGACGCCGAAGTTGATCAGGGTCAGGCTCATCGCCAGGAGGGCGATGCACAGGCCGGGGGCGAACAGCAGGATCCACTGGCCGGTCAGCAGCGCGTTGGAGTTCTGCGCCCAGTACAGGATCGTGCCCCAGCTGACGATCGACGAGTCGCCGAGGCCCAGGAACTCGAGCCCCGCCTCGGCGAGGATCGCGCTGGTCGCGGCACCGAAGAAGCTGCCGACGATCAGGCTCGTCATGTTCGGCAGGATCTCGCGGAAGACGATGCGGAACGCACCCTCGCCGGAGAACTGCGCCGCGGTCACGAAGTCACGGCCACGCAGCGACTGCGTCTGGGAGCGGAGCACGCGAGCACCCCACGCCCAACCCGTCACCACGATCACGGCGATGATGACCGCGATGCCGCCGTTCTGCAGGTACGCCGCGATGACGATCATCAGCGGCAGGCCCGGGATCACCAGGAACAGGTTCACGACGAACCCGATGACCTCGGCGATCCAGCCGCGGACGTAGCCCCAGCTCAGGCCGATCGCGACGGCGACGAGCGTGGACAGGATGCCCGCGACCGCACCGACCATGACCGAGATCCGGGCGCCGTAGATCAGCTGGGACAGGACGTCCTCGCCAGCGGCGGTCGTGCCCATCCAGTGCGCGACGGTGGCGTCCTGGTTGCGGGCGAAGCCGTTCTGGCTGGCACCGTAGGGGGCCAGCAGCGGCGCCAGGATCGCGACCAGGACGAAGACGGCCAGGATGATGATCCCGATCCGGGCCTTCGTGTTGCTCCACACGATGCCGAACTGGCGGGCGGCGGAGCGCAGCTTGCTGGGGGCCTGCTGCTCGGGGGCGTCTTGCGTGCGGACTGCGACGGTTGCGTCGGGTGTGCTCGTGTTGGTCATCGGCGCGTCCTCGGGTCCAGGACGCCGTACAGCACGTCCACGATGAAGTTGGCGATGAGCACCGACACGGTGATCATCAGGAACAGTGCCTGCATCAGCGGGTAGTCCTGCCCGATGACGGCGTTGAACAGCAGGTAGCCGATGCCCGGGTAGCCGAACACCTGCTCGACCAGGACCGAGCCGCCGACCACGCCACCCAGTGCCAGGCCGAAGCCGGTCAGGTTCGGCAGGATCGCGTTGCGGGCCGCGTAGCGGATGGCCACGGTGCGGCCGCGCAGCCCGTTCGCCTCGGCGAAGGTGACGTAGTCGTCGCCGAGGGTGTTGATCATGGCGTTGCGCATGCCGATGATCCAGCCGCCCAGGCTCGTCACCAGGATGGTCACGGCCGGCAGGACCGCGTGCTGCAGGGCGTCGCCGACGAAGGCGCCGCTCAGGCCGGGCGTCGTCGTCGCCGAGTAGGCACCCGTGGTCGGGAACCAGTGCAGGACGTAGCCCAGGAAGAACAGCAGCAGCAGGGCGGTCCAGAAGTACGGGAACGTCGACATGAAGCTGCCCGACAGGGTCGGGAGCGAGTCGAGCCAGGTGCCGCGCTTCCACGCTGCGGCGATCCCGATCAGGGTGCCGAGCACGAAGGCCAGGATCGTGACCACGCCGACCAGGATCAGCGTGTACGGCAGCGCCTTCGCCACCAGGTCGCCGACGTTCTGCGGGTAGAACGTGTAGCTCACGCCGAAGTCGAGCGTCACGACCTGGTGCAGGTAGCTGACGTACTGGTCCCACAGGTTGCCGGTCGGCACGCCGAGCTGGGCCTCGATGGCCTTCTTGGTGGCGTCGGTGACGGGGCCGTTCTGGCTGAGCTTCGCCAGGGCGGCGTCGCTCGGGCTGCCCGGCATCAGGCGCGGCAACACGAAGTTCAGCGTGACCGCGGCCCACAGGGTCAGGACGAACAGGACGAGTTTCTGCAGGACGTACTTCACTTGCTCTGCTCGCTTTCGGCCTTGAGGATCGCCTGGCCCGCCGCGCTGTCACGGAGCCGGAGCTTCGTGAAGATCAGCAGCGGCGCGGAGTCGTAGTTCTGCGGCGCCATGTAGGGGTCCTGGGCACTCGGCCACCCGACGAACTTGCCGGTGTTGAACAGGCCCCAGAGCCCGCCGTAGTACATCCCGATGACGGGCAGGTCGTTGTAGACGACCTCCTGCAGCTGGTCCAGGATCTCCTGCTGCTTGGCGGTGTCCGTCGTCGCCTTGTACGCGTCGAGCAGTTCCTGGGTGTCGGCGTTCTTGTAGCGCTCGTAGTTGTTCACCGTCGACTTGCCGACCGGCTGGTAGAAGTCGCTCGACAGCAACGAGTTGAAGGCCTGGTAGACGTCGCCGTTGCCCATGCCGCCCATCGCCATGTCGAACGTGCCGTTGTTGATGTTCGACTGGTAGCCCGCGGGCTGCGGCGCGGTGATCTGGACCTGCACGCCGATGGCCGTCAGGTTGCGGCGGACCTCCTGCGCGGCGCGGAGCCAGTCGGAGTAGCCGTTGGCGGTCATGATCGTGATGGACAGCTGCTTGCCGTCCTTCATGATCTTGCCGTCCTGCTCGACCCATCCGGACTTCGCGAACGCGGCCTTGGCGGCGTCGACGTCCTGCGTGATGACGCCCTTGTCCGGGATCCGGTCGTTCACGTACTGCTCCTGGTTCGGCAGGATCAGCCCGGTCTGCGCGGCGGCCTTCAGGTTGCCCTCGGTCGCGGTCTCGGCGATGTCGTCTCGGTTCAGCGCGAGGGAGATGCCCCGGCGGACGTTGACGTCGTCGTACGGCGCCTTCGTCAGGTTGGGGATCAGGCCGATCACGCCCCCCGGCGGGAACCACCACGTGTTGGTCCGTGATGCGGCACCCCACGTGCCCTTGACGTCGGAGATGAACGAGTACGACCAGTCGTAGCCGCGCGTGACGGTGTCGAGCTGCGTGTTGGTCGCGGGGAGGATCAGGTGCTTGATGACGATCTTCTGCGCCTGCCAGTACCGCGGGTTCTTGTCCATCGAGTACTGCTGGTCGGTGTAGTTCCCGAGCACGAACGGGCCGGTTCCGACGGGGTTCGGGTCACGGAAGGTCGTCGGGTCCGTGACGTCCTTCCAGTGCTGCTCGCCGAGGACGTACGTCTGCCCGATGATTGTCAGGCTGGGGACGTCCGCGGACTTCAGGTGGAAGACCAGGTGCTGCCCGCGCTGCTCGATGGTGTCGATGTGCTGCCAGGCGCCCTTGAGGTCCATCGCGGGGAACTTCTTCAGCAGGTCGAACGTAAAGAGCACGTCCTTCGCGCTGAACGGGGTGCCGTCGGACCACTCGACGCCGCTGCGGATCGTCATGTCGATCGTCTTCGGGTCCGGCTGCGTCCACGCGCTCGCGAGCCACGGGGTGCGCTTGCCGTCGAGGGGGTTGACCTCGATGAGCGGCTCGTACATCCACTTGCTCGCGGTGCGGGCGTTGGCGATGTACGGGTTGAAGTTGCGGTCGAACAGCGGGTTGCCGTGGTCGGCGTTGATGAGCATCGTGTCCTTGCCGATGCTCGGGTCCGGTTCGGATCGGACCTGGATGCTGCAGCCGGTGGCGGTGAGTGCCACGACGGCCAGGCCGGCGAGTGCGGCCAGCAGACGGCCGCGACGGCCGGTGCGCGGCGGTCGCGACGGCGTGCGGCCGCTTGCGCGCTGTGGGGGAAGCGTCATTGCTCGGTCGACCTCCGTGTCGAGTGGGTACCGGGACAATGTATGCGCTTACATCGCGCGGCGCAAGCGCGGCGCGGCGCTGTGGGGGCGGGCGGGCGGCGCGGCGGGCGGGCGGCGCGCGGCGCGCGCCGGCCGTGCGAGGTTGGCGGCGTGGTGCGAGGTTGTTTGCTCGCACGGAGCGCGCAGGCCCGCACGGGGACGGAAGCTCGCACGGTGCGAGGTGCGTGCGCAGGCTCGCACGGTGCGAGGTCCGTGCGCGGGCTCGCACGGTGCGAGGTGCACGGTGCGCGGTGCACGCGTCGGGCCGGCGCGTCACAGCTCCGGCGGGCAGCTCTCGCGCAGCAGGACCTCGACGGGGAGCCGCGTCGCGCGGGGCGGCCCCTCGAGGCGCTCCAGGCGATCGACGATCGCCTCGACCGCAGCCCGTCCGAGCGCCCCCATCGGCTGGTGCACGGTGGTCAGCGGCGGCACCGAGAACCGCCCCGCGTCGATCCCGTCGAAGCCCGTCACGACGACGTCCTCGGGCACCCGCAGCCCTGCCGCGAGCACGGCGTCCAGCACCCCGAGCGCCGACTGGTCGTTCGAGCAGACGATCGCCCGCGGCACCCCCTCGGCCACCAGCTGGACGGCGAGCTCCCGCGCCCGGGCCCGTCCGAAGTCACCGTGCACGGTCCGCACCGAGGCCGGATCGACGCCGTGGTCGGCCAGCGCCGCCGCGAACCCGGTGGACCGCTCGTTGTCGTCGGGCGAGTCGACCGGACCGGCCACGTAGGCGACCGACCGGATCCCGAGCCGTCCGATCACGTGCGACGCCAGTGTCCGCATGCCCGCGGCGTTGTCGACACTGACCGAGTCGAACCCGTGCGAGCGACGGTCGTCCGCCAGCACGACCACGGGGATGCGACGAGCGACGTGTTCGAGCAGCTCGTCCGGCACGGTCTGCGCCAGGACCGCCAGGCCGTCGACCCGGCCCGCGACGTCGTTCACGATGACGTCCCGCGAGGGACCCCGCCCGGCAGCGACCATCAGCGCCAGACCGCGCTGCCAGGCCTCGGTCTCGGCTCCGCGCAGGACCTCGTCGAAGTACAGGTTCGACGCGAACGGCTGCGTCACGTGCTGGCGGTCGTCCACCACGCGGACCCCGCCGTCGGTCACGAGCCCGGGCCGTTCGTCGGTGACGACGTCGAACCCCGGCAGCAGCAGCCCGATCACGCCCGTGCGCTTGCCCGCCAGGGCGCGGGCGTTGCCCGAGGGCACGTACCCGAGGCTGCGGATCGCCGCCTGCACGCGGTCACGGGTGCCCTCGCGGACGGCGTCGGGCGTGCGCAGCACACGGGAGACGGTGGCGATGGAGACACCGGACGCCGAGGCGACGTCGTAGACCGTGGGAGGTGCCGTGCGTTGCTCGGCCAACCAGGGCCTCCCGTCCGTCGAGCGATGCGCGCCGGCGGCGAGCCACCCCGACAGCGGACCATCCTAGGCACGCCCCCGCCGGGGACTTCTCCACAGGTGGGCGCGGACCCTTGCGGGATCCGGACAGACCGGACCACACTGGGGCGACCTCAGTACGTCCCGTGAGGAAGCAGAACCAGCGGGCGGTGCCCGCCTCAACGCGCGGGCCGAGCCCGCCTTCGGGAAGGACGACCAGAGATGTCACAGTCGACCCATTCAGGACGCCGCGACGCGATCCGCGTGAGCCGCGACGAAGCCGAGGTCCGCGACGCGCTCCTCGAGCACACCGGCGCGATCACGCTGGACGACACCGACGACGGGTCACGGCTCGAGTAGCCGCTGACCGGACAGGAGGCCCGGCCCGGCTGGGTCGGGCCGCCTCCGGTCCGGCGCTCCAGCGGTCGGTCACCCCGCCTCAGCGGTCGGGCGACCCGCTTCAGCGGTCGGGCGACCCGACGATCGCCATGCCCGCTCCGCGCAGGCGCCGACGCTCCTGCGCGATGAACGCGAGCAGGCGGTCGTTGGTGCCGGCCACGTGCGCGGCGAGCAGCTCGGCCGCGCGGTCGGCGTCGCCGGCCTGCACCGCGTCGAGGATGGCGCTGTGCTCGTCCCAGGCGGCATCGCGCGCTCCTGGCGTCCGGACCTCGATCCAGCGGGTGCGCTCGAGCCGGGTGAGCGCGTCGGCGATCGCGTCGGTGACGAACCGGTTGCCGCCGAGTGCTGCCAGGTCGAGGTGGAAGGTCGAGCCCATCCGGATGCCGGACTGCCGATCGGGTGTCGGGCGCAGGGCATCCAGGTGCGCGCGGACCTCGGCGAGCGCGTCGCTTCCGGCACGTGCGACAGCCAGGCGCGCGGCTGCGGGTTCGAGGACGCCGCGGAGCTCGGCGAGCGAGGCGATCTCGTCGAGGTCGATCGGGGTGACCGTCCACGAGCGTCCCTCGTGCAGGATGAGTCCCTCGCGTTCGAGCCGCGACAGCGCTGCCCGCACGGGGGTCCGCGACGCGTGGAACCGCGCTTCGAGACCGCGCTCGGAGATGCGCTCGCCGGGCGCGATGTCGAGCGTCAGGATCGCAGCACGCAGGTTGTCGTAGAGCTGCGCCGTCTGCGACACCGGCGTCTCGTCGGTCGGATCGGTCACGGCAGATCAGCCTAGTGGCGGGTCGCCGCTGATGGTATACCGTTTTGGTATACCAATCAGTTCCGCGACGAAACGACTGCCCCAGTGACCACGACCGCCCCCACCACGCCCGCGACCCGGATCCCAGCCCGCGCCTGGACGATGCTCGCGCTCGGTGTCGCGGCACAGGCGGCCGGCACGCTCGTGGTGTCCGCTCCGGCGCTGCTCATCCCTCACCTGCACGCGCAGGGGACGCCGTTGGCGGTGGCGGGGGTGCTCGCCGCGGCACCGACGTTCGGCATGGTGCTGACGCTCATCGCCTGGGGAGCACTGACGGACCGGGTCGGCGAGCGGGTCGTCATCGCCGGCGGGCTCGTGCTCACCACGCTGGCGGTCGTCGGCGCCTGGGCAGCCGCGGGCAACCCGGTCCTGCTCGGCCTGGCGTTCCTGGCGGCGGGGATGACGAGTGCCTCGACGAACGCCGCCAGCGGACGCGTCGTCGTCGGGTGGTTCCCGAAGCAGCGCCGGGGCCTCGCGATGGGGATCCGGCAGATGTCGCAGCCGCTCGGCGTGACCCTGGCCGCGGTGACCGTCCCGCAGCTCGCCGAAGCGTCGGGCATCCGCGCCGCCCTGGTCCTGCCGATCGTGCTGTGCGGGGTGCTCGCGGTGCTGTGCGCGATCGGCATCGCGAACCCGCCCCGACCGGCCCGGTCCGAGGCCGCCACCACGGTCACCGCGAACCCCTACCGGGCGAACGGCTTCCTGTGGCGGATCCACGCCGTGTCGGTGCTGCTCGTCGTGCCGCAGTTCACGCTGTCGACCTACGGCCTGGTGTGGCTGGTCGGCCTGGGGTGGTCGACGCCCGCGGCCGGGCTGCTGGTCGGCGCGTCACAGTTCGTCGGCGCGATCGGGCGGATCCTGGTCGGCGTGTGGAGCGACCGTGCGGGTTCACGGGTCGGACCGCTGCGGGTCGTGGCTGTCAGCGCTGCCGTGGTGATGGCCGTGCTGGCGGTGGTCGACGGCACGCACCTGGCCGGGGCCGCGGTGTTCCTGGTCCTCGCGACGAGTGTCACGGTCGCCGACAACGGGCTGGCGTACACCTCGGTGGCCGAGGCGGCGGGACCGTTCTGGTCGGGGCGGGCACTGGGCGCGCAGAACACCGGGCAGTTCATCGCCGCGAGCGCGGTCGGTCCGGGCGTCGGAGCCCTGGTCGGGGCGCTCGGGTTCGCGGCGTCGTTCGGCATCGTGGCGGTGCTGCCCCTGCTGGCGCTGCCCCTGGTCCCGCGCACCGACCGCTCCCACGACTGAACCTGTCCTCGAGGGAGCAGGAATCGTCGGGTAGCGGCGGCGCACTCGACGATCGCTGCTCCCTCGACGAAGCGGAGTGGGTGGGAGGGGGCAGGGCGCAGCGCGCGGGTCAGGCGGGGACGGTCGGGCCGACGGGCCAGCGCAGCAGGGCGGCGGCGGCCGCACCACCGGGCAACGACGCCGCATTGACCAGCACGAGCTCGGCGTCCGTCAGCACCGCGGCCCGCACGAGCGCACACACGGCGGGCACGGGGCCGATCACCGGCACGCCAGCAGCCTGTTCGGGTGCGGTCGCGATCCACGGCGCAGCCCCGAGTGCGAGCAGCGTCCGGTCGCCGATCGCCGCGGCGTCCAGGGCGATCGTCGCGCCCTGGGCCTGCTGCAGTGCCTCGACGACGGGTCCGAGTCCGGTGACCGCCTGGTTGTCCCCGCGCCCGACGTGGGTGCGCAGCAGGTCCTCGAGGTCGTGGCGGTGCGTGGCGATCACCCGGGCCAGGGCGACGCGGGTGTGGTCACCGAGGACGGTCTCGTCGAAGCCGCCGCCGGGCACCTCGCTGACGAGCTTGCGCGCGTCCGAGGACAGCTTCTCGATGAGCATCGGCCGGGCCTGTGAGTCGCCGGCGACGACGATGAGCGCGGGGTTCAACCGGGTGACGGCCTTGTCGATCGCGCTGGCGACCTCGGCGGTGTTCTGCCGCCAGACCTCTTCCGTCCGGCTCTGCCAGCGCGGCTGCTTCCAGTCGCCGAAGCCACCCTTGACCTTGTGCTGGTCGAAGGTCTCGCCGCTGATGCGCTCCTGGTCGTCGGACGTGGCGGGGTGCCCGAGCTTGAACGCGCGGTAGCCGCCGCCGTCCTTGCCGACCTGCACGACCAGGAAGGGCAGCTCGATCGGCCGGTGGGCGACGAGCGGCACCAGGTCGGGGACGGCACCCACGCCGATCGACTCCGACGCCTGCATCGGTCCTGGCAGCACCTCGCTCACCACGAGCTCGCCGTCGTGGACGAGCACGTACCGGGCAACGGGCGACGGCACGCCCGGGGTGTCCTCGAGCTCCCCGGCGATCACGTCGACCGCGGTGGTGTCCGACCCCGATGCGCGGAGCGACTCCTCGACCCCGCGGAGCTTCAGCGCGGCCTGACGACGCGGGTCCTCGACGTTGCCGGACGCGTCCACGTAGGCCCACGCCCAGGTGCCCCCACGCTCCAACCGCTGCCCCAGGATGCGGTGCAGTTCGTTCGTGGCGTTCGTCGACGTCATGGCAGCTCCCTCGTTGACGGTTCCCCGGGAGTCGGTCGAGCCCCGGTGCTCTCACGTGCCGTACAGCCTGCTCCTGGAACGGGCGGCGTGTCCGCAGTCGGAGCGAACACCCAGTCGGAGCGAACCCCCAGACGTCAAATCGCAACATCGCTCGGTTTTGTGCCAGGCTGGGGAAGCAACCCGCTCGCCGACGAACCGAGGTGCAGGCAATGACGCCAACGAACCCACGACGACCCATCACGAGACGACAGCTGTTCGGATTCGGGATCGGCGCCGCAGCGACCGGCCTGCTGGCCGGCTGCGCGGTACCGGGGTCGACCAACGTCAACAAGGCCGCACTCGTGCCGGCCGCAGCGAGCGGCGAGACCGTGACGCTCACCTACTGGGCCTGGCTCAAGGACCTGCAGAAGGTCTGCGACGTCTGGAACGCCAAGAACCCGAAGATCCAGGTGCAGGCCAACTGGATCCCCGGCGGCAACTCCGGCGGGTACCAGAAGATGTACTCCGCGCTGGCCGCGGGCGGCGGCCCGGACATCGGGCAGGTCGAGCTCCGGCAGATCCCCGAGTTCATGCTGGCCAACGGCCTGGTCGACCTGGCCCGGTACGGCGCGAAGGACTTCCAGTCGAAGTACGACGAGGCCGCCTGGGCGCAGGTCGAGTTCGTCGACGGGGTCTACGGCATCCCCCAGGACACCGGCCCGATGGGCTTCTACTACCAGACCGCGATCCTCGAAGCCGCCGGCGGCGAACCCCCGTCGACGTGGGACGAGTGGAAGGTGCTGGCCGACAAGGTCCGGAAGACCGGCAAGCAGAACTACCTCGAGGTGTTCCCGGTCGCCGACGCCTCACCGTTCGCGGCCTACGCCCAGCAGGCCGGGGCCCGGTGGTTCAAGGTCGACGGGGACGAGTGGGTCGTCGACATGACCGACGACGCCACCATGAAGGTCGCCGACTTCTTCGACGGCTGCATCGACGACGGGCTGGTCGACACCAGCGCCGGTGCGTACTCCCCCGGCTGGTACGCCGCGTGCGCCAACGGTCGGATCGCCGCGGTGACCAGCGCCAGCTGGGGTGACGCCCTGATCGAGTCGATCCAGGGCGGCAAGGGCAAGTGGAAGGTCGCCCCCATGCAGAAGTGGGACGCGTCCGGCTTCGGCTCGAGTGCGATCGGCGGTTCGAGCGCCGCGGTGCTCGCCAACGCCAAGCACCCGAAGGAAGCGCTCGAGTTCATCACCTGGATGACCACCTCGGAAGAGGGCATCAACGCGATGATCCAGTACTGCGGCATCGGCTGGTCCCCCGCCAAGGACTACATCGGCGCCCAGCGCCAGAAGCCCTCGGCGTGGTTCTCCGGCCAGAACTACAACGAGGACGTCTTCGTCCCCGCCGCCAAGGAGCAGAACGTCGACTGGTCGTGGTCGCCCGTGACGCAGTCCGCGTTCACGTCGCTGCAGAACCAGTTCCGCCGCAAGATCACCGGCAACCTCAAGCTCTCCGACGCCGTCGAGCTCGCCCAGGCCGAGATCGTGCAGTCGTTCAAGGAAAAGGGCCTCAGCGTCAGGACGGCACGATGACCACGCAGCAGACACGACCCGCCTTCCGCACCAGCACCAAGGCCACCCGCGCCCAGAAGCGCGCACCGTGGGTCCTGCTCGCCCCGTTCCTGGCGCTCTTCCTGCTGACGTTCATCATCCCGATCATCAGCGCCCTGTTCCAGAGCTTCACGACCGTCGACCGCAAGGGCCTGTTCGGCGAGGACGGCGTCACCGGGCGGTTCGCCGGGTTCGACAACTACGTCACCGCGCTGAACGACTCGGGCTTCGTCGCCTCGATCGGCCGGATGCTGCTGTTCGGCGTCGTGCAGGTCCCGGTGATGATCATCGCGTGCACGATCCTGGCGCTGCTGCTGGAGTCGGCGAGCGCCCGCTGGCCCGGTTTCTTCCGCGCCGTGTACTTCATGCCGTACGGCGTGCCGGGCGTCATCGCGACGATCCTGTGGTCGTTCCTGTACGTGCCCGGGCTGTCGCCGATCGTGTCGCTGCTGCAGTCGATGGGGCTGCAGCCGGACTTCCTCGGCGCCAACAGCGTGCTGTGGTCGATCGCGAACATCGTCACGTGGACCTACACCGGCTACAACATGCTCATCATCGTGGCGCAGCTGAAGTCCATCCCCGGCGAGGTCTACGAGGCCGCCAAGATGGACGGCGCCGGCCCGTTCCAGGTCGCGTGGCGCATCCAGATCCCGCTCATCGCCCCGGCCCTGGTGCTGACGACGGTGTTCTCGATCATCGGCACGCTGCAGCTCTTCGCCGAGCCGCAGATCCTGTCCACGGTCGCCCCGGCGATCGACACCGAGTACACGCCGAACTACGCCGCCTACACGAACGCGTTCGCGTTCAACGAGTACGGCGTCGCGAGTGCGCAGGCGGTCATCATCGCGCTGGCCGCGTTCATCCTGTCGTTCGCGTTCCTGGCGTTGACGAACCGGCCGCCCAAGAACGAGCGCGACCAGCGCAAACGGGCCAGGCGAGACGGCCAGGAGGCCCGGCGCGCGCTCCAGACGCGACCGTCCGCCGTCCGCACGGCCACCAACCAAGCCGACCAGGGCCTCCAGTCCGGGTCCGGAACGCAGCACGGAACGACGGGGGCACGCGCATGACCAGTGAACGACTCGACCCACCGCACTCGCAGGCTCCTGCGGCGCTGGCGTCGCGGCGCCGCTGGCGCGTCGCCCAGAGCTCCAGCGCGCGGTCGACCGCGCAGAGCGCGCCGCCCGTCGACACGACGTCCATCTCGGCGCACCAACGGCGCAGGCTCGACCGGTCCGGCAAGTCCCAGATCGTGGTGACCGGCATCCTGGTCATCGTCGCGATCTACTTCCTGGTGCCGCTGTACTGGGTCGTCATCGCGGCCACCAAGACCACCGGCGCGCTGTTCGCGACGAACGGGTTCTGGTTCGGCGGCGACTTCGCCCTGTTCAGCAACATCCAGCAGGTGTTCACGTACGACGGCGGGATCTTCGTCCGCTGGATCGCGAACAGCATCCTGTACTCCGGGGTCGGTGCGGTCCTGGCGACGTACTTCGCCGCCGCCGGTGGGTACGCCCTGGCCAAGTACGAGTTCCGCGGCCGCCAGCTGGTGTTCGGCACGATCCTGGGCGGCGTGCTGGTCCCCGGGACCGCCACCGCGCTGCCGCTGTTCCTGCTGTTCTCGACCATGGGCCTGACCGACACGTACTGGAGCGTGCTCATCCCGAGCCTGGTCTCGCCGTTCGGGCTGTTCCTGTGCCGGGTGTACGCGGCGGCCTCGGTCGACACCGCGCTGATGGAGTCCGCACGACTCGACGGTGCCAGTGAGCTGCGCATCTTCCACACCATCGTGTTGCGACAGCTGACCCCGGCCCTGGTGACCGTGTTCCTGTTCCAGGTCGTCGGCATCTGGAACAACTTCTTCCTGCCGCTGATCATGCTGGCAGACCAGAAGCTGTATCCGATCACACTGGGGTTGAACAACTGGCGGGCCCAGGTGGACCGGCTGCCCGAGTTCTACCAGCTCACCACCGGCGGGGTGCTCGTCTCGGTCATCCCGCTCGTCATCGCCATCATCGTCCTGCAGCGCTTCTGGCGCGGGGGCCTCACGGAAGGATCGGTCAAGGGTTGACCAACGCCGCCATCGACGACCTGCACACCACCACGCCCGGCTCGGCGTCCCGACTGGCACCACGTGCCTGGTTGCACACGGACGCTCCGGCCCTGTCACTGAACGGGGCGTGGGACTTCCGGTGGTCGCCGGTGGCGGAGGTGCCGCTGCCCGGAGCGGACGACTCGTGGGGCACGATCCCGGTGCCGGCGCACTGGGTGCTGCACGGACACGGCTCGCCGAGCTACACGAACCTGCAGTACCCGTTCCCGATCGACCCGCCGCACCCGCCGGAAGAGAACCCGACGGGCGACTACCGACGGACCTTCGAGGTACCGACGACGTTCGACGCCGCGGCCCGCGTGCTGCTGCGCTTCGACGGGGTGGAGTCGCACTTCCGGGTGTGGCTGAACGACACCGAGGTCGGCTGGGCGACCGGGTCGCGGCTGGCGACGGAGTTCGACGTGACGGACCTGCTGCGGCCGGGCTCGAACGACTTGCGCGTGCGCGTGCACCAGTGGTCGGCGGCGTCGTACCTGGAGGACCAGGACCAGTGGTGGCTGCCGGGCATCTTCCGCGACGTCACCCTGCTGGCGCGGCCCACGGCACCCATCGACGACGTGTTCGTGCGCGCGGGCTGGTCCGCGACGCTCGGCGACGCCGCGACCGCTG
Organism: Microbacterium sp. M1A1_1b; assembly: GCF_053345565.1. Lineage (NCBI taxonomy): Bacteria > Bacillati > Actinomycetota > Actinomycetes > Micrococcales > Microbacteriaceae > Microbacterium > Microbacterium sp. M1A1_1b. The sequence goes on along the minus strand of NZ_JBKFAJ010000003.1, from coordinate 106,696 downwards.
GGACAGCGGCCTCGGGTCGGCCGTCGACCGGCACGGGGACCATCACGGTCCCGACGCTCGACGCGGTGTTCCCGGTGCGGTTCGCCGTGCCCGACCTGGGCGTCGACGTCGTGTGGGCCTCCGCCGACCAGGTCGAGCCGATCGTGCTCGAGGGCGTCGAGCCGTGGAGCGCCGAACTGCCGAAGCTGTACGACGCGACACTGTCCTCGGGCAGCGCCGCCGGGGGCACCGAGGGCGGCGAAACGGTCGCACTCCGGCTGGGGTTCCGGACCGTGCAGATCGAGGGCGACCGGTTCCTGGTCAACGGCGAGCGCGTCGTGTTCCACGGGGTGAACCGCCACGAGACCCACCCCGAGCGGGGCCGCGTGTTCGACGAGGCCCACGCCCGCGCGGACATGGCGCTGATGAAGCGGCACAACGTCAACGCGATCCGCACCTCGCACTACCCGCCGCACCCCCGCGTGCTGGACCTGGCCGACGAGCTCGGCTTCTGGGTGATCCTGGAGTGCGACCTCGAGACGCACGGGTTCATCTTCACGGGATGGCAGGGCAACCCGTCCGACGACCCCGCGTGGGAGGACGCCTACCTGGACCGCATCGCCCGCACCGTCGAGCGCGACAAGAACCACGCGTCGATCGTGATGTGGTCGCTCGGCAACGAGTCCGGCACCGGCCGCAACCTGGCCGCCATGTCGAACTGGGTGCACGCCCGCGACTCGGAGCGGCCCGTGCACTACGAGGGCGACTACACGGGCGAGTACACCGACGTGTACTCGCGGATGTACCCGACGCTGCAGGAGACCGAGTCGATCGGTGGTGGCACCCCGACCCCGCTGCTGGAGTGCGGTCCCGCCGAGGCCGCACGGCAGCGGTCGAAGCCGTTCGTCCACTGCGAGTACGTGCACGCGATGGGCAACGGCCCGGGGCAGATCGCCGAGTACGAGGCGCTCGTCGACAAGTACCCACGGCTGCACGGCGGTTTCGTGTGGGAATGGCGGGACCACGGGCTGCTCACGCACACCCCGGACGGCACACCGTTCTACGGGTACGGCGGCGACTTCCACGAGGTCGTCCACGACGGCAACTTCGTGATGGACGGCCTGGTGCTGCCCGACGACACCCCGACGCCGGGGCTGGCGGAGTTCGCGGCCGTCGTGGCGCCGATCCGGATGTCGCTCGGCACGACGACGGTCCTGGTCGAGAACCGGTACCACTCGGCCTCGACCGCGGGGCTGCGCTTCCGGTGGACCCTGTCGCGGAACGGTGTCGTCGAGCACGAGGGACGCCTGGCACCCGGCATCGTCGCCGCACGGCAGTCCGCCACCGTGCCGGTCCCGACCGAAGTGCTCGAGGCTGCGGCTGGGCCGATCGCCCCCGGCGAGGAGCTCTGGCTCGACGTCGTCGCGGAGCTCGCCGGACCGACCGCCTGGGCGGACACCGGCCACGTCGTCGCCCGTGCCCAGACGCTCGTCGCATCGCGCCCGGCGGAGGCCCCACGCGCCTCCGCGCAGGGCTGGGACGGTGACCGACTGGGTGACGCGACCTTCACCGAGCGGGGCGACCTGTCCAGCTGGAAGGGGCACCAGGTCGCGGGCCCGCGGCTCGAGCTCTGGCGCGCGCCCACGGACAACGACCGGCTGGCCTCGCAGGGCGGGTACGAGACGGCTGACCCGGTGCTGACGCACGGTGTCGGTGATCCGGATGCGCCGGCCTCCGCGACGAAGTGGACGGCGCGCGGGCTCGATCGGTTGACGCACCGCCTGGTGAACGTCGAACGGACCGAGCACGGCCTGGTGCAGCGCGTCCGTGTCGCGGCGGCGAACAGCGGCGCCGGCGTCGACGTCACCCACCGGTGGACGCTGACCGACGACGGATTGCTGCTCGACACGACCGCGGTGCCGTTCGGCCCGTGGGGCATCACCTGGCCGCGGATCGGTGTGCGCATCGACCTGCCGGCATCGCTCGTGGACGAGTCCGCGGAGTGGTTCGGGACCGGGCCGCTGGAGTCGTACGCGGACTCGTCGCACGCGGCGCACGTCGGGGTGTTCGGCTCGCCGGTGGCGCTCCTGACCGCGAACTACTCGCGGCCGCAGGAGTCCGGCCACCGTCCGGACCTGCGCACGCTGCGGGTGGGCCCGTTCACGGTGTCGTCGGTCGGCACGAAGCGGACCGGCTTCACGCTCACACCGTGGACGGCACAGCAGGTCGCCCGCGCCGGCCACCCGCACGAGCTGCCGACACCGGGGGCGACCTACCTGTACCTCGACGCCGCCCAGCACGGCCTGGGCTCGCGCGCCTGCGGGCTGGACGTGCTGCCCGAGCACCAGCTCTGGCCCGCGACGACGTCGTGGTCGGTCCTGCTGGGCTGACTGGGTAGGTCGGGCGGATGCCCCCGTTCGACTTCGCCGCGGTGTTCCGGCGCGACCCCGATGCCGACGAGCCCGACCTGGTCACCATCGACGGCACCGACCGGTTCCTGCTGGACGAAGCACCGCACGTGCACGGCGACGCGCTCCGGCAGCCGGGGCAGGTCGCGGTCGTCGACGACCGGAACGGGGTGCTGACCCTCGGGCTGCTCACCGTGCACGGCGCAGCCGACGTCCGGGTCGTGCAGGACTCCCTGAGCGCCGAACGTGCCCTCGAAGCGAACGCGGGCACGTTCGGCCGGCGCGGGTTCCACCACCCGGACTCGCTGCAGGACGCCTTCCGCGGCGCCCGGCTCGTGTTGCTGCGGTTGTCGAAGTCGCTCGACCGTCTGGACGAGGTCGCGCGCGCCGTCGCCCGGTACGCCGCCCCGGACGTGGTGCTGCTGTGCGGCGGGCAGACCAAGCACATGACCCTGTCGCAGAACGACGTGCTGCGGCGGTCGTTCGGCGACGTCGTCGCGAGCCGCGGCCGCGGGAAGTCCCGGTTGCTCGTCGCGCAGGACCCACTGCAGGCGGCCGCGAACCGGGCCGCGCTGACCGCGCCGTGGCCGAAGCACGTGCACGTCGACGACCTCGGCCTGACGCTCGTCGCGCACGGCGGCGTGTTCGCCGGGGCATCGCTCGACCTGGGCACCCGGACGCTGCTCGACGTGCTCGACGACGCTGTGCCGACCGCCCGCGTCGCCGTCGACATGGGCTGCGGGAACGGGGTGATCGCGACCGTGCTGGCTCGCCGCCGCCCGGGCCTGAAGGTGATCGCGACCGACGTGTCCGCGATCGCCGTCGCCTCGACCCGCGCCACGGCGACCGTGAACGGTGTCGACGACCGGGTCCGGGTGCTGCGGACCGACGCGGGCGACGAACTCGATGCGGGGTCGGCGCAGCTGGTGGTCTGCAACCCGCCGTTCCACGCCGACAGCGCGGTCTCCACTGACGCGGCCGAGTCGATGTTCCGGAACGCGGCCACGATCCTGCAGTCCGGCGGTGAACTGTGGTGCGTGTGGAACTCGCACCTGCGCTACCGGCCGGTGCTCGAGCGCATCGTCGGACCGACGCGCCAGGTCACCCGCACGGCGAAGTTCACCGTGACGGCGTCGCGCGTCGGCTGAGCGAGCGGCGCTCGCGTGCGTGGTGCGGGCTCAGCCCTGCAGTGCGGGGATGACCGCCGGGTCGGCCCCGTTCAGGAAGTCGGTCAGGCGCTCGGGTTCGCCCGGCTCCTCGATCGCGATCGCGGCCCGGCGCAGCGCGAACAGGGAGCGCAGCACCCCGCGGTTCGGCTCGTGCGACCACGGCACCGGCCCGGCGCCACGCCACCCGGCCTTCCGCAGCGAGTCGAGTCCGCGGTGGTACCCGACGCGGGCGTAGGCGTAGGACTCGAGCGTGGCGCCACGCTCCCAGGCCTCGTCGGCCAGCAGCGCCCACGCCAGGCTCGACGACGGGTGCGACACGACGACGCTCGCGACCGGGGCGGCGGCGGCCAGGGCGGCATCGACCTCGGGGTCGGCGGGCAGCAGGGTCTCGGGGTTCGACGACGGGGTCGGCAGCAGGTTCTCGGGCATGGCTCCACCCTGTCACGCATGGCCGGGTGCTTGCGCACGCATCGCTCCGAGGCGTAGCGTCAGAGCACTCCGTCGTGACCGCGGAGCAGCGGTGCGGGAGACCGACCGCCGGCTCGGGTCACGGAAACGGGGGTGAACCGACGGAAGAAGTCGCCTTGCGCGTGATCACCGGGACTGCGTCCTCGCAGCAGCTGCCCCTGCGCTGACACCGTGATCACGCCCGACTCGTCGGGCCCGCCCGTTCGTCGGGTGATGCCGCCCCGCTGCGGCTGACGGTGTCGTGCGCCCGCATCGACATCCCGGAGGCACCTCCATGCCCGCGAACCCATCCGTCGTCCTGCACGACCTCACCTTCACCTGGCCGGACGGCACCCCGGCACTCGACCACCTGACCACCGCCTTCGGCTCCGGCCGGACCGGTCTGGTCGGGAGGAACGGGGCCGGCAAGTCCACGCTCGTCCGGCTGGTCACCGGCCGGCTCCAGCCCACGTCGGGCACCGTCACGACGTCGGGTCCCGTCGACCTGCTGCCCCAGCGGCTGGACACCGGCCCGGACGACACGGTCGCCGACCTGCTCGGCGTCGGCCCGCAGCTGCGCGCCCTGCACGCGATCCTGGGCGGTGACGCCGACCCGGCGCACTTCGACGTCCTGGGGGAAGCGTGGGACGTCGAGGAGCGCGCCGCCCTGGCGATCGCCGACCTGGGCATCGGCGACGACCTTGCCCGCCCCGTCGCCACCCTGTCGGGCGGGCAGGCCGTGCTGGTCGCCGTCGCCGGCATCCAGCTGCGTGCGCTGCCCATCGCGTTCCTCGACGAACCGACGAACAACCTGGACCGTCGGGCACGCGCGATGCTGCTCGACCTGGTGGACGACTGGCGCGGGACCCTGGTGCTCGTCAGCCACGACCGCGAGCTGCTGGAACACGTCGACGAGATCGCCGAGCTGCGTGCCGGCGCGATGGCCGTCTTCGGCGGGACGTACGCCGGGTTCGAGGAGCACCTGGCCGTGCAACAGGCCGCGGTCGAACGCGAGGTCCGCGTCGCGGCTCAGCGTCACCGCGCCGAGAAACGTCAGCGCATCGAGGCCGAGACGACCATCGCACGCCGGGCCAAGGCGGGCGAGAAGGCCGGGCGCTCGATGCCGGCGATGTTCCGGAACGAGATGCGCAAGCGTGCCGAGGAGACGGCGGGGCGACTCCGCACTGGGCACGCCGACGACGAGGCCACCGCGCTGGCGACCAAGCGCGAGGCCGAACTCCGGCTGCGCGACGACGAGTCCATCCACGTCGAACTGCCCGACCCGCACGTGCCGGCGTCACGGCGGATCGCGACGATCACCGTGCGCGGCCGGCCGAGCATCGTGCAGGGGCCGGAGCGCATCGCCGTCGGCGGGGACAACGGCGTCGGCAAGACGACCCTGCTCGAACAGCTGGTCGGGGACCCCGGCGCGCGGGAGCATCCGCTGCCGGACACCGGGGCCGTCGCGCACGTCGAGCACATCGCCTACCTGCCGCAGCGGAAGGACTCCCTCGACGACACCGCCACCGTGCTCGAGAACGTCCGACGCCGAGCGCCCGACGTGTCCACCGGCGAGCTGCGGAACCGGCTCGCCCGGTTCCTGGTCCGTGGGGACACCGTCGACCGCCCGGCCGGTGCTCTGTCCGGAGGGGAGCGCTTCCGGGTGGCGCTGGCGGGGCTCGTGCTGGCGGACCCACCGCCGCAGCTGCTGGTGCTCGACGAGCCGACGAACGACCTCGACCTGACGAGCGTCGACCAGCTCGTGGACGCCCTCGGCGGCTACCGCGGTGCGCTGGTCGTCGTCAGCCACGACGACGCGTTCCTGGAGCGTCTGGGGCTCGACGTCCGGCTGGAGCTGGGCACGCGGGCCGGGTGACGCGGGCCCGTTGCGCGCACGCGTCGGGCCCGCGTCAGCGCTTCCGGGTGGGGCGGATCGAGAGCGTCTCGATCGTGCCCCGCTCGGGCAGGTCCACGACCGTTCGGACCGCGTCGGCGACGTCCTCGGGCGCCAGGTAGTACGTGGTGTCGTAGTCCTCGCCGAGCTTCTCGGTGAGCTGGCGCTGCATGTCCGAGTCCGTCCGGCCGGGGTGCACGCTCGACACCCGCACGCCGTTCGCCCGCTCTTCTTCACGCAGTGCGTCGGTGAACGCCCGCAGCGCGAACTTCGACGCGCCGTACACGCCCCCGCCCGGACCCGAGACGAACCCCGATCCGGAGTTGATCGTCACGACGATGCCCCGGCTGCTGCGGAGCGACGGCAGCGCCAGGCGGGTGAGTTCGGCGACGGCGAAGACGTTCGTCGCGAACACGGCCTCCCACGTCGAGCGCGGGGTGTCGGCGACGCGGGTGCCCTGCTCGACGCCCGCCGAGTGCACGAGCACGTCGAGCCGGTCCGGCAGCGCGGGCATCGCGCCTGCGCCCAGGTCACCCACGAACGGCGCGGCGTCCGGCAGCGCGGCCACCACGGCATCGACGGCATCAGCGGAACGGCCGCCGACCAGCACGTGGTGGGTGCGGCCGAGGTCGGCCGCGATCGCGCGGCCGATGCCGCGGGTGGCCCCGGTCACCAGGGCGACCAGCCGGTCTGGAGTCGTGGAGTACGTCACGTGACCCACCCTACGGAAGCCGAGCCGGGCCTCCTGGCCGGAACCGCTGCCAGGGCCGCCTGCCGGGCCTGCAGCTCAGTCCTTCTCGCGCCCGGCGGTCTGGCGGATCTTGATGGCTTCGAGCACGTCCTTGGCGTGCTTCTCGTCCAGCTTGTCGATCTGGCGGGTGTCACGCTCGGGCAGCTGGATGTCCTCTTCGGCGCGGATGCCGGCCTGCAGCTGCCGACCGCGCTCGAGTTCGGCGTCGAACTCGGCACCGAACAGCAGCGCGTTGTTCGTGATCCAGATCCACAGCAGGAACACGATCACGCCACCGAGCGAGCCGTACGTGGCGTTGTAGTTCGAGAAGTTTCCGACGTAGAACCCGAAGCCGACGCTGGCGATGATCCAGATCAGCAGCGCCAGGATCGATCCGCCGCTGACCCACGTGAACTTGGGCTGCTTGACGTTGGGGGCCCAGTAGTAGAGCACCGCGATGATGACGATGCCGATGACCAGCAGGATCGGCCACTGCACGATCGACAGGACGGTGGCAGCGGCCTGGCCCAGGCCGATCAGGTCACCGACGCTACGGGCGAGCGGGCCGCTGACCAGCGCCAGCAGCCCCAGCACGAGCATGACGACCGTGAACACCGTGACGCCGAGCATCGTCGGGCGCAGCTTCCAGATCGGGCGGCCCTCGCGGACGTTGTAGATGCGGTTCATCGCGCGGCCGAAGGCACCGACGTAGCCCGAGGCGGACCAGATCGCGCCGACGATGCCGACGATGAACGTGACCGGCGCCGCGGGCGAGCGGACCAGTCCCTCGACGGGCTTGCGGATCAGGTCGACGACCTGCTCCGACCCGATGCTGCTGACGATCCGCAACAGGGTGTCGATCGTCTTCTGCGGATCCGACACCAGGCCGAGGATCGACACGATCGCCAGCAGGCCGGGGAACAACGCCAGCACGGTGTAGTACGTCAGGCTCGCCGCCAGGTCGGTGCACTGGTCGCCGGAGAACTCGCGCAGCGTCTTGCCGAGCGTGTACTTCAGGGTCGGCTTGGTCAGGTCGGTCGGGCTGTCCGGCTTGCGGGCGTCGTCCGCAGCGGGCTTGCCGTGGTCGTCGGCCATGGTCAGTTCGCCTTCGCGCGCTTGGCAGCCTGCTTGCGGTACTTGTCCGCCTGCTTGCGCACGCGGGCGGTGCGCTTCTGCTGGCTCGCGCGCATCTGGTGGCCCGGGTCCTGCGCGAGCGCTGCCGTGCGCGCCTTCCGACCTGCCCTGCGCGCCTTGCGGCCCTTCCGCCCCGGAGCGGACTCGTCGCCACCCCGGGCACCGAACGGCAGCAGCGCGGTGAACGCGGTCGAGGACGGCGGTGCGGCCAGGTGGCCGGCGGGCGTCCGGGCGATGCGGGCGCCGAGCACGACGGCTGCCACGCCCGCGGCGGCGATCGTGCCGAGGGCGACGAGCGGCGTGGGGTCGCGGTGCCACCGCTGCCGGGTCTTCGCCAGCGCCAGACGGGTGCGCGCGGGCAGGTCGACCTTGTGCCGGATGCGCTCGACCGTGTCGGTGATGCGTTCCCGGGTGCGGACGTTCGCGAGCTCGAGCTCGGGGAGACTGTCGTGCGCCATACCTCGTTCGTACACGGTCGTGGTCGCGGAGTCTCCCGACAGGCCGCGTGACGCGGCATGTGGCGGACGGGAGGCCCGGTGCCAGCCGGCACCGAGCCTCCTGTCCGAACGTGGTCGCGGTGGTCCGAACCGGGCCGCGCCGAGCGCGGGGCTCCGAGCGGGGCCGCGCGCTCCGCGCGTCGTCAGGACGGGACGACGACGTCCTCGGGCAGACCGGACGCGGCGGAGCGGGTGGCCGCCTCCATCAGCGCCAGGCTGCGCAGGTTGTCGCGGCCGCTGGTCTCCGGCGCGGGACCGCCCTGGATCGCCCGCGCGAAGGCCTGCAGGCCACCCTGGCGGTCGTGGTGCTCGGCCGTCGGCAGCTCGACCGACGTCGGCGCCTCGTCACCGGGCTTCCGGATCGTGACGACGTCGCCGGAGACGTCCCCGGGTTCGCCCGCGCGGCTGGTGAACCGCAGCTCGCCGTCCTCGCCCTGGATGCTCCACTCCCCCGCCCACGCGGTGTGCTCGGCACGGCTCAGCCAGCTGCCGCGGTAGCTCACGACCAGGCCGTCCTGCATCTCGATGAGCATCGACGCGACGGCCTCGTCCTGGTACCTGCTGAACGACGGGTAGGTGGCCTTGGCGAAGACCCGCACGGCCTCTTGCCCGGTGACCATGCGAAGCAGGTCGACGTGGTGGATCGCCATGTCGTTGAACATCGCGTGTGGGAAGCGGTAGTGCGGGTGGTCAGCGAAGGGCCGGTCGTTGTCCCACTGGCGGAAGTCGACGTTGATCGCCGACAGCTCACCCACGGCGTCGGCGCGCAGCAGGTCCCGGGTCACCTGCGGGGCGGGGTAGAAGCGGTAGTTCTGGCTGACCTGCAGCACCAGCCCACGTTCCTCGGCACGGTGGACGGCCTCGGCGGCTTCGTCGGCGGTGTTGGCGAAGGGCTTCTCGACCAGGACGTGCTTGCCGGCGTCCAGCGCTTCGAGGGCGAGCGGCACGTGGGTGACGGCCGGCGCCGTGATCACGACGGCGTCGGCGTCGACCGCGGCGAGCGCAGCGGTCAGCGAGGGGAACGCCGCAGTCTCGGGAAGCCCCAGGTCCGTCCGCACGGCGTCGAGGGTGTCGGCGCTCGGGTCGACGATGCCGACCACCTCGACCTCTGACACGGCGGGGATGGCCTCGCGGGCCCAGCTGCCGCCCCACCCTCCGAGACCGACGTGGATGATGCGGACCGGCATGCGGACACTCCTTCGTGATCGACGTGACACCGACCTCGGCGTCACGTCCATCCTGTCAGCAGGGCCCCGTCGAGGGAGCAGGAAACGTCGGGTGCGGGCGCGCTCCCCGACGATTGCTGCTCCCTCGACGGGCCGGGGCGCGCACGGCGGCGTCAGTGCGTGAAGGCGTAGGCGATGAGCGCCATCGTGACGATGAAGCCCGCCAGGTAGTTGATCCACAGGAAGCGCTTCCACCCCGCGTTCGCCGACTCCGCGGCGTCGTCGGTGACGTTCCACCACGGCAGCACGTTGAGCGCGTACGGGATCACCACGACGGCCGCGATGGGCCCCGGGAACGCCGCGAACAGCAGCGCGACGCCCGCGACGACGTACGCCACGAACGCCAGCCGGACGGTCGCCCGCGCGCCGATCACCGTGGCGACCGAGCCGATGCCGCCGGCCCGGTCGGCCAGGACGTCCTGCACGGCACCGAACGCGTGCGAGGCGACGCCCCACAGGAAGAACGCGATGCACACCGCGACGAGCTGCCCGGTCCAGTGCGGCCCGGCGAGCGCCAGGCCGTAGATCGCCGGGGACACGAAGTGCGTCGACGAGGTCAGCGAGTCCAGGAACGGCTTCTCCTTGAAGCGCAGCCCCGGCGCGGAGTAGGCGATGACCGCGAACACGCTGATCGCCAGGACCAACCACGACCACGGTCCACCCAGCAGCACGAGCGCGACCAGGAACGGCACGTTCGTCACGACCACGGCCCACAGGGTGGTGCGGTGCACGCTCTTGTCGAGCAGCGCGCCCTCGACGCCGCCCTTGCGCGGGTTCACCAGGTCGGACTCGTAGTCGAAGACGTCGTTGATGCCGTACATCGCCAGGTTGTAGGGCACCAGGAAGTACACGACGCCGATCAGGAACGCGGCGATCGAGAACCCGCCACCGCCGTCGACGCCGACCCCGCTGCCGAGCAGGTAGGCGGCACCGAACGGGTACGCCGTGTTCACCCAGCTGATGGGCCGCGACGACACGAACAGCGCGCGCATGGTGGACTGCCGGGAGGCAGGGGTCGCCGTCATCGCGGGTCCTCCGGTTCGGGGCGTGGCTGGGTGCGGGTCGTGGAACCGGTCCCGTGAACACGGTCGCGTCCGCCGCTGCGGTCGAACAGCACCCACAGGGCGGGCAGCAGGAACGCGGCACCGATCGCGTACGCCAAGTCCTCGATCGGGAACGCACCGATGCGCACCCCGCTGATCCGGGCCGGGTCGTAGGCGACGATGCTGAGGGTCACGATCACGTTGTTGAACACGACCGTCATGACGAGCAGTGCGACGCCGGCGACGAGCCCGCTCACCAGGGCGATCCGTCGGCCGCTGACCGCCCGGGCCCGTGAGCCAGCGCGACGTGCGGCGACGATGCCGGCGGCGACAGCGACCAGGACGGCCACGGCCAGGAACGGCACCGCGAGCAGCGCGTAGAGCCCGTTCACCGTGTCCTCCGACGAGCGAGTGCGCGCGCCACGACCGGCCGGACGGCGCCGGTCAGGTTCATCGTCGTGTAGCAGAGCAGCAGCAGGAAGAAGAGCTCCTCGAGCGGGACGTCGGGCGCGAGCAGCACGCCCGACAGCAGCTGTGTCGGGCCGATGAAGAAGATGCCGAGGGCCACCCCGGCGACGTCCCAGACCATGAAGAACGCGACGCCGACGACCATCACCGCGGTGGCCCGCCACGGCGCCCGCCAGAAGAACAGGCGGAAGCGGGCGTCGAGCACGACCATGCCCGTCAGCGAGACGAGCAGTCCGAGCAGGTACAGGCCGGGCATCACCCAGCTGCCGTCGCGGACGCGCGCTGCTTCGTCGCCCGCGGGGCCGGACGCGGGGGCACGCCCTCGGCGCGCACGAGCGGGGTCGGCAGGGGTTCGGTCGAGGTGTCGCCGTGGATGCGCTTCAGCAGGACCTCGGCCGAGATCAGGCACATCGGCAGACCGATGCCCGGGATCGTCGACGAACCGGTGTAGTACAGGCCCTCGACCTGCTTCGACTTGTTGCCCTCGCGGAAGAACGCACTCTGCTTGAGGGTGTGCGCCGGCCCGAGCATCGAGCCGCTCCAGGCGTTGTAGTCGTCCGCGAAGTCACGCGGCCCGATGGTCCGGCGCACGCGGATGCGGTCGCGCAGGTCCGGCACGCCCGAGCGCTCGGCGACGACGTCGATGGCACGGTCGGCGATCTGTTCGACCTCGTAGTCGCCGGCACCGTCGATGCCGCCCTTGCCGATGCCCACGTCGGCGGGCAGCGGGACCAGGATGAACAGGTTGCTCGTGCCGGGCGGGGCGACGGTCGGGTCGGTCTCCGACGGGGCGCAGACGTAGATCGAGGCGGGGTCCGGCACGTGCCGGTCGTCGCCGAACACCGCGCCGAAGTTGGCCTTCCAGTCCGCGGTGAACATCAGCGTGTGGTGCAGCAGCCCCGGCACCGGCCCGTCGACCCCGAGGTAGACCAGCACGGCCGAGGGGCCGGGGTCGCGCCGCTTCCAGTGCGACTCGTCGTGGGTGCGGTGCTCGCGGTCGAGCAGCTGCATCTCGGTGTGCCGCAGGTCGGCGGCGCTGACGACGACGTCGGCGGGTGCCACGTGCTGCTCGCCACGACGGTCGCGGTGCACCACGCCGGTGACGTGGCCCTCCTCGACCTGGATGCGCTCGACCTTGGCGCCGGCGACGATCTGCGCGCCCTCGGCCCGGGCGACGCGTTCGACGGCCGAGATCACCTCGGTGATGCCGCCCTTCGGGTACAGCACCCCGTCGGCCAGGTCGAGGTGGCTCATCAGGTGGTACATGCTCGGCGCCGTGTACGGGCTCGTGCCGAGGAAGACGGCCGGGTAACCCAGGACCTGCCACAGCCGGCGGTCGCGGACCGCACTCTCGGCGAAGGTCGACAGCGGCTCGAGCAGCAGGCGCGCGAGCTTGCCCATCCGCAGCAGCACGTCGGGGGCGGCGAGCTTCCGGAAGTCCTGGAACGTGCCGTACAGGAACCGGCGCACGGCCATGTCGTACGTGTCGGCGGCCGAGTCGAGGTACTTCGCCATCCGCTTGCCCGCGCCGGGCTCGACCGACTCGAACAGCGCCAGGTTGTCCTCGCGCGACGCCCGCAGGTCGATCGGGTCCTCGTAGCCCTCGCTGTAGACGCGGTAGCCCGGATCGAGCTTCACCAGGTCGAGCTGTTCGTCGGCGCTGGTGCCGAGCAGCTGGAAGAAGTGGTCGAACACCTCGGGCATCAGGTACCAGCTCGGGCCGGTGTCGAACCGGAAGCCGTCGCGCTCCCACGAGCCGGCGCGCCCGCCCAGCTGGGTGCGCTGCTCGAGCACGGTGACGGCGTAGCCGTCGCGCGCCAGCAGCGCGGCGGACGCGAGTCCGCTGATCCCGCCGCCGATCACGACGGCACGGCGCACGGGGACCTTGCGGGTGGCCTTCGGACCAGAGGCTCGTGGCGGGGTCATCGGGGGCCTCCAGGCTGGGTGGTGGTGACGGAACGGGAACGGAGCGGCGCGCGGCGCGCGAGCACCTGCGCGGCGAGCCGCGCCTTGACGGGGTTGGGGACGCGCACGCGCGTCGTGATCAGCCGGTCCGCCGGGGTGGCGGCGATCCGGTCGTTGAGCTCTTGGAACAGCGCGTGCGCGAGACCGACCGCGGCGCGGGCGTCCTTCGGCAGCAGCGGGACGGTGCGGGCCGCGGTGTCGAGGTCGGCCTGCACGTCCGCGACGAGTCGGCGCTTGGTGGCCTCGTCGAAGGTGCGGACGTCGACCCCCGGGAAGTACGAGCGGCCCAGCACCTCGAAGTCGGCGTGCAGGTCGCGCAGGAAGTTGACCTTCTGGAACGCGGCACCGAGTGCCCGGGCCCCGTCAACCAGCACGGTGTTGTCGAACGTCGGCCGGCCGGCCCGGTAGACGAACGCGCGCAGACACATCAGCCCGACGACCTCGGCCGAGCCGTACACGTAGGTGGCGAACGAGGCGTCGTCGTGCTCGGTCTGGTCGAGGTCCATCCGCATCGACGCGAAGAACGGCCGCGTCAGCTCGGCACCGAACCCGGTCGTCCGCGCGGTGCGTGCGAAGGCGTGCACCACCGGGTTCACCGAGAAGCCGTGCGTCATCGCGCGCTCGGTGTCCTGCTCGAGCTCGTCGAGGACCTGACGGGCGAGCACGGGATCCAGCCCGGCTTCGGTCGCCGGACCATCCACCACTTCGTCCGCCACCCGCACCAGGGCGTAGACGTTCGTGATGTGCTCGCGCGTGTCCTTCGTCAGCAGCCGGCTGGCCAGCCCGAACGAGGTCGAGTAGCGATCGATGACGACGGCGGACGCCGCTTCGGCCGTGGCGTCGTAGAGCGGGAGTCGCGCTGCGTGCGTGCTCCCGGTGCGGTTCGTGGTCACCGGACGCGCTCCACCAGTTCGGACACCAGGGCTTCGAGCCGGACGGCCAGGTCGTAGGGCAGCGCGGCCAGTTCGGCCCGGGCGAGCGCGGTGTGCTCCTGCACCCGTGCCAGGGCAGCGTCGTGGGCGCCGCAGTGCACGAGCAGGCGGCGCATCTCGGCCGCGCGTTCCTCGGTCAGGTCCGGGTCGCCCAGGTACGGCGCCAGCTCGGACCAGCACTCGGTGGTGGCGGCGTAGGCGATGAGCATGGTGCGCTTGCCCTCGCGCAGGTCGCCGATCGCGGTCTTGCCCGTCGCGGCTTCGTCACCGAAGACCCCGAGCAGGTCGTCGACCACCTGGTAGGCGATGCCGATCTCGCGGCCGAACGCCCCGAGCGCGGTGACGACCGCTTCGTCGGCCCCGGCCAGCACGGCCCCGGACTGCAGGGGCGCCTCGAACGAGTACACGCTCGTCTTCGCACGCTCCATCGCCAGGACCTCGTCCACGGTGGGCATCACGCCGTGGGTCAGGTCGACGTCGGCCATCTCGCCCGCGGCGCTGGCGAACACGGCGTCGTCGAACAGGTCGAGCAGCCGGGCGCGTCGTTCGCCGTCGGCACCGCTCGACTCGATGAACCGCGGTGCACCGGCGAGCGCCAGGTCACCGGCGATCACCGCTGCGCTGGTCCCCCGGTGCTCGGCCGTCGGCAGCGGCAGACCGCCCGTCGTGCCGGTGTCGCGGAACGCGCCGGCGACGTTCGGCTGCCCGCGGCGGGACCAGTCTCGGTCGATCACGTCGTCGTGCACCACGAGTGCCGTGTGCAGGAGTTCGTACGCCGCACCGACGTTCGCCGCTGCGTGCACGTCCGTGCCGCCGAGCCCGGCATAGGCGGTGAGCACCATGCGCGGGCGGAAGCGCTTGCCGCCCATGCTCGCCTTGCGGAGCACCCGCCAGAGTTCCTCGGAGGGGCGTCCGAACGCCTGGGCTCGGGCCGACGACACGGTGAAGAACCGTTCCAGACACTCGTCGACCAGCGCGAGGTCGATGTGCGCCACGGTGGCCGCTTCGTCCGTCATTGGCCTAATCTATCGAACTAGATGAACCACTTCCCTGAAACCGTCGTGCTGCTCGGCGAGGACCGTACCCCGATCGGCACCGCGGACAAGTTCGCGGTCCACACCGACCACACGCCGCTGCACCTGGCGTTCAGCTGCCACGTGACCAACAGCGACGGGGATCTG
Source organism: Microbacterium sp. M1A1_1b (assembly GCF_053345565.1). NCBI lineage: Bacteria > Bacillati > Actinomycetota > Actinomycetes > Micrococcales > Microbacteriaceae > Microbacterium > Microbacterium sp. M1A1_1b. The sequence goes on along the minus strand of NZ_JBKFAJ010000003.1, from coordinate 91,623 downwards.
CTCGTCACACGGCGTGCCCTGTCGAAGAAGGCGTGGCCCGGTGTCTGGACCAACTCGTTCTGCGGACACCCCGGTCCGGACGAGTCGTTCGAGGATGCGATCGCCCGGCGTGCCGCCCGCGAACTCGGCATCACCGTCCGCGACGTCCAGCCCGTGCTGCCCGACTTCCGCTACCGCGCGGTCGATGCGTCGGGGATCGTCGAGAACGAGGTCTGCCCGGTGTTCCGCGCCGTGACCGACGACGTGCCCGCCCCGGCCGACGACGAGGTCTCCGAGTACGAGTGGCTGTCCGAGGACGCCCTGCGCAGCGCCGTGTCGGCCGCGCCGTTCGCGTTCAGCCCGTGGCTCGGGTGGCAGCTCGAGCAGCTGCCGGTCCGCGCGCTCGACTGATCCGATCGCCCGCGCGGGACCAGTGCGCGCCCAGGTCGGGACATCGACAATGGTGCGTATGACCCTGACGCAGCGCGATCCCGCGCAGGTGGTGCTCGAGGCCCTGCACGACGACCCGGTGATCGCCAGCGTCAAGGACGAAACCGCGCTGACCGAGGTCCTGCGCTCCGACCGGGCCGTCGTGTTCCTGCTGTTCGGCAGCGTGCTCGACGTCGCCCGGATCGTGCAGCGAGCGAAGGACGCCGGCAAGACCGTCCTGGTCGACGTCGACCTGCTGGACGGGTTCGCCGCGCGTGACGTCGTCGTGACGTGGATCGCCGAGCACACGGCCGCCGACGGCATCCTGTCGACGAAGGCGAACCTGGTCCGCGCCGCCAAGCGTGCCGGCCTGGTCGCGGTGCAGCGCTTCTTCCTGGTGGACTCGTTCTCGTACCACCAGCTCCCCCGCGTGGTCGAGCAGGCGAAGCCGGACGCGATCGAGATCCTGCCCGGGTGCATGCCGCGGGTGATCACCTGGCTGCGGTCGGACACCGACGTGCCCGTGATCGCCGGCGGCCTGGTGTGCGACAAGGCCGATGTGCTGGCCGCGCTCGGCGCCGGCGCGGTGGCCGTGGCGACGTCGAACCGCGACGTCTGGGACATGTGAACTGACGCACTGGGCGTGACCGTCCGGAGGCCCGGTGCCGGTCCGGCGGACCGGCACCGGGCCTCCAGGCGGTTCAGCCCACGATCGCGGCGGTGCGCCGGTAGAGCGCGTCGGTCTGCGCCGTCACGTCCGCGTGGACGCCGCGCAGGGCGTCGTACACCGCGGCGTGCTCGGCTCGCGGCGTGGTCCGGTCACGCTCGACGACCATCGCCCGGGTGGCCGCGTCGAACGACGGGTGCACCCCGGTCGCGACGGCAGCGCAGATCGCCGCGCCACGTCCGGCGGCGCTGTCGCCGACGACCCGGATCGACGGCAGCTGGAAGACGTCCGCCATCACCTGCATCATCAGGTCCGAACTCGACCCGCCGCCCGACACGACGACCCGTCGGAACCGGATGCCGAGCTCGTCGGCCATCGCGTCGGCGCGCTCGCGCATGGTCATCGCGATGCCCTCGAGGATCGAGCGGTACACGTGCGCACGGCCGTGCCGGGCGTCGAAGCCGAGGATGCTCCCCTTGCGGAAGGTCGCGTCCGACGGCGCCAGCCAGTCGAGCACCGTCAGCAGGCCGTCGGACCCGGCCGGGACGGCAGCGGCCTCGCGGTTGAGCAGGTCCTCGACCCGTTCGCCCGCGGCAGCGGCCTCGGCCTCGGTGCCGGCGCCGAGCAGGTCCCGGAACCAGCTGACCGTCCACATGCCCCGCCGGATGCCGCCGCTCTCGTACAGGTACCGGCCGGGCTCCGACCCGAAGTTCGCCCAGAACGAGGACGAGTCCGCGGTGTCGTGGTCGCCGACGGACATGCCGGCGATGTACGTGCCGAGCGACACGAGCAGCGTCGCGGGGTCGCGGAGGCCGCAGCCGAGTGCCTCGACGGCCTTGTCGTTCGCGGTGGCGACGACCGGCAGGCCGACGGGGAGGCCCGTGGCCGCTGCCGCAGCAGCGGTCACGGTGCCCAGGACCGTGCCCGGATCGACCAGTTCGAACAGCTGGTCCGGACGCATGCCGGTGCGGGCATACGCATCCGGATCGGTGGACCAGCGCCACGTGCCGGTGTCGATCGGCCACATGCCCTGGTGGTTCGCGGCGGTGTCCCGGAACGTCCCGGTCAGGCGGTGGCCGATGTACCCGGACGACGTCGTCACCCAGGCGACGTCGTCGTGCTCGGCGACGAAGGGCTGCTCGACGCGGGCGTCCATCCAGCTGAGCACGGGCTGCGCCAGGGACCCGTCGGCACGGAGCATCGCCCGGCAGAACCGGATGGTGCACAGGCCGACACCGGCGATGTCGGCCGGGTCCCCGGTGAAGGCGTCCATCGCGATCCGGCACGCGGCGGCGATGGATTCCCACAGGTCGTCGTCCGGGTGTTCGACGACGCCCGGCACCGGGGTGTGGTTCGGCCGGAGCGGCACACGCCCCTCGGCGACGACGACACCGTGTTCGTCGACGACCGAGACCTTGGACGACTGCGAGCCGTTGTCGATGCCGACCAGGTACCGGGTCACGGGCGCGACGCCACGAAGGTGGTGTCCGGGTCGGCGGCGGCCGGCTGGATGGCACCGGCCGCGGGGAAGATCGTGCCCTTGTTCATGATGCCCTTCGGGTCGAACTGCGCCTTGAGCCCCTGCATGATCGCGAACGCGGAGCCGTGCTCCTCTTCCACCCACGGCGTGCGGTACTTGCCGACACCGTGATGGTGGACCATCGAGCCGCCGTGGCGCAGCGCCTCTTCGACGATGATCGCGTTGAGCGGGATGTGGTACTTCTCGATCTCCTGCTCCGGCTCGCAGTTGATCACGTAGTCGTAGACGAAGTACATGTTCGTGCCGGTCTGGTAGCTGTGCGACGAGTGCCCGCCGAGCATGGTCAGGTCGTCGGCGTGCGGGTACTCGGTGCGGATGCGGTGCATGACCGCGTCGTAGACGTCCGCGACGGCCGACCAGTCCGCCGAGATCTCGGTCGTGTACCCGAGGCGTCCCTCGGTGAGCATGACCTGCTTCTCGGCGTCGATCTTGTCCTGGCCCCAGTTCAGGTCGTCGAACCAGGCCTGGATGAGCGCCGGGTCGACCGGCTCGTGCGGGTGCTGGGCGATGACGCGGTCGATCTCGGCGCTGGTGGCGTCGACGATGCCCTTCGGCCCCTCGGCGACGAAGACGACCACGCACTTGCCCTGCGAGAAGTGCGCGAAGTGCTGGTTGGCGTCCTCGGGCGAGTACAGCCGGACGACCGACGGGTGGAAGCCGTTCGTGATGACCTCGCGCAGGATCGCGATGCCCGTGCGCAGGTCGTCGACGAGCGCGCCGTGGAAGGTGTTGTTCTCGGGCTGGTACTTGAAGACCTTGACGGTGACCTCGGTGATGACGCAGAGCGCGCCCTCGTTGCCGATGACCACGTGGCGGATGTCCGGGCCGGCCGACCGACGGGGAACGGCCTTGATGCGCCGGACGGCGCCGCCGGGGAACACGGCCTCGAGTCCGACGACCATGTCCTCGATCGCGCCGTACAGGGTCGAGAACTGCCCGATCGAGCGAGTGGCCACCAGGCCGCCGTACTGGGCGAGCGGCTTGGACTGCGGCGAGTGCCCGGTGGTCAGGCCGCGCTCGCGCAGCGCGTCCTCCAACCGCTGCAACGGCACGCCGGCCTGCACCGTGACCTGCATGTTCTCCTCGTCGATGCGCAGGACGGCGTCCATCCGCGAGCAGTCGAGCACGATCGTGTCGACGACGCTGGTCTCGAGTCCGCCCTCGGTGCCGGTGCGGCCGGTGCGCGGGACGATGTTGACCAGGGCGTCGTTCGCGAACGCCAGCACGGCGGCGACGTCCTCGGTGGACTCGGCGTTGACGATCGCGACGGGCAGCGGGGCGTCGTGGATGCCGTGCACGGACTGGTACTTCTTGAAGCGGTCGACGCTGGCGTCTGCCAGGTGCTGCTCGTCGGTGTCGATCTGCTCGGGGCGGACGATCGTGGCGAGCTGGGCCAGGATCTCGGAGCGGTCGAGGGTGGCGATCGAGTCGATCATGGGGTGCCTTTCGTTGCGGGCTGGCGGGTCGGGAGAGGTCGAGGAGGGCGGTGGCGGTGGCGGGTCAGCGCACCAGGTAGCCGCCGTCGACGGTCAGGGTGTGGCCGTTGACGTAGTCCGATGCCGGCGAGGCCAGGAACACCGTCGCGCCCATCAGGTCGGCGAGCTCGCCCCAGCGGCCGGCGGGGATGTGGTCGAGGACGCGCTGGTTCGTCGTCGGGTCGGACCGTGTGGCCTGGGTGATCGCGGTCGCGAAGTACCCCGGGGCGATGGCGTTCACCTGCACCCCGTGCTGGGCGAGCTCGTCGCAGTACGCCTTGGTGAAGCCGACGATGCCGTGCTTGGTCGCCGCGTACGCCGGGGACCACTGGCCGCCCAGGAAGGCGAACAGCGACGCGATGTTGATGATCTTGCCGGAGCCCTGCGCCGCGAAGTGCTGGGACACGGCGTGGCCGAGGGCGAACGGGGCCGTGAGGTTGACGGCGACCATCGGGTCCCACTCCTCGCGGCCGAAGGCGTCGACGGTCGCGAGCTTGCAGATGCCCGCGGAGTTGACGAGCACGTCGATCCCGCCCATCCGCTGCAGGCAGGTGTCGACGATGCGGGCAGGAGCGTCGGCGGCGGTCAGGTCGATCTCGAGGAACTCGTAGCGGCGCCCCTCGGCCTCGACCAGCGCGCGGGTCGTGCCGTCGTCGTCGAGCACGCTCGGCACGAACACGTCGGCGCCGGCCTTGGCCAGGGCGAGCGTGAACGCCTGTCCCAGTCCGGAGTTGCCGCCGGTGACGATCGCGGTGCGGCCGGCGAGGGAGAACAGGTCGAGCGAGAAGTCGCGGATGTCCATGTGGGGTCCTTTCGGTGGAGCGGGCGGTGCAGGTGGAGCGGGCGGTGCAGGTCGAGCGGGCGCTGCAGGTCGAGCGGGCGCTGCAGGTCGAGCGGGGTCAGGCGGGGACGGCGTCGGGAGCGGTCGGGGTCGGGCGCCGGGCCAGGTCCCGCTGGCGGACGCGCATCGTGAGGGTGGTCAGGACGAGGCCGATGACGGCCGCGCCGACCAGCACGGCGAACATCGCGGTGTACCCGCCGCCCTGCTGCGGCACGTCGCTGGCAGGGTCACCGGCCCACCATGCGCCGATCGCCGGCAGGAACGCGTCAGGCAGGTAGGCGATCCCCGATGCCAGGCCGATCACGCCGCCGCGCTGGACGAGCGGGACCTCGACCTCGCCGACCTGGGCCCAGTAGACGCCGCGCGAGGTGAAGACCGCCAGGCACAGGACGACCATCAGCGCGATCGCGACCCACACCAGGGCGGGCGACTGCGGCAGGAGGACGAAGCCGAGCGCACCGGCACCGGCCACGACGAAGGCCCAGCGCAGGAAGGCGGGCGAGGACTTCGTCCAGCGGTCGACGAGCACGCCGCCGACCGGACCGCCGACGATCTGGAACACGTAGCTGCGCACGACGCCGATCACACCGAGCAGCGCGACGGGCACCGCGTAGCCGTCCTGCAGCAGCGGCGTCAGGTAGCCGAGCAGCGTGTAGAACGCGTGCATCATCATGATCGAGCAGCCGATCAGCCACGTGTACTTGTTGCGGGCCGCGGCACCGAGCTCACGGAGCGTGACGGTCTGCCGGGCGACACCGTCGAGCGCCGAGCGGTCGGTCCGCACCACCACGAGCACGAGCACCGCGAACACCAGGCAGAGCACGCCGTAGATCCGCATGACGTCCAGCACGCCGCTGGTGCTGGCGATCGCCGCGGCCACGATGCCCGCGCCGACGAACCCGACGATCGTCGACGTCACGCCGCGGATCCCCTCGAGGAAGCCGAACAGCTTGCCCTGCTCGTCGGCCGAGCCGAGCATCGAGACGAGCTTGACCAGCGAGGACCAGTACAGCCCCATCCCGAGCACGGCCATCAGCACGTGGGCGACCACGACGCCGCCGGCACTCGGGACGGTCGCCAGCCAGAGGTCGACCACGCCCGTGCCGCCGAGGGCGACGACGATGAGCGCCTTGGGCGGGAACCGGTCGGCGAACCAGCCGCCGCAGAAGTACATCACCACGGCGACGGCGCCGAAGATGCTGGTCACCTCGCCGTAGCGCTGGATGGTCAGGCCGAGTGCGTGTGCGGTGTCTGCCAGGAAGACGAAGCGGAGGTACGCCACCTGGAAGACGACACCACCGGTCATGGACAGGACGATGAAGCTCGTCAGTCTGCGGGACTTCGACAAGGCCACTCCTTCGTGGGCGGGCGGGGTCTGGTGGGTGGTGGGGTGCACCCCGGGCACGAAAAAAGAACAGCCGACACCCCAGCGTCGTGCGCTGTGGGTGTCGCTGTTCTCTGGTGTCTGGAGCGACTGCCGTCGGGTGAGGACGGCCGATGTTCGATTGTCGATGCATCCGACATACCGGATGCTGGGCAGCACGCTACCCGGTCGGTGAGCGCTTCCACAACTCAGGTGGCGCCCGGTCGCCGGACGTGCATAATGATCTGGCTCGGAATGTGAACGTGCACATGGGCGTGCCACGGCCCCGAGCGGGAAACGAGAACCAATGTCGTCGACGCGGACACAGCCACCGCGGTCGCCCAGCATCCGCGACGTCGCGCGGGTGGCCGGGGTGTCGCACCAGACGGTGTCGCGCGTGCTGAACAACTCCGACGCCATCCGCGCCGAGACCCGCGACAAGGTGCTGGCCGCGATGGAGCAGCTGCAGTACCGGCCGAACCGTGCCGCGCGGGCGCTGGTCACCAGCCGGACGCGCACGATCGGCGTCCTGACGGCCCAGCGCTCCCACTACGGACCCGCCGTCACGATGCAGGCGATCGAGGACGCCGCCGTCGGACGCGGCTACTCGATCACGACCGCGAACATCGCCGAGCCGACGGACACCGCAGTGCGCGACGGGCTGGGGCACCTGCTCGACCAGGACGTCGAGGGGCTCATCGTCATCGCACCGCAGCAGCGGGTGTTCGACCTGATCGAGGAGCTCGGGGTCCGCACGCCCTACGTCACCCTGCGCTCGAGCGTCAACGAGGACCCGACGGCGCTGTGGGTCGACCAGATGGAGGGCGCCCGCCTGGCGACGGCGCACCTGCTCGACCTGGGCCACGAGTACGTCCGGCACATCGCCGGACCCCAGGACTGGATCGAGGCCGACGCACGGATGCAGGGGTTCCTGCGCGAGATGTCCGACCGCGACAAGCCCGTGCAGCCCCCGATCCTGGGTGACTGGACGGCGGACTTCGGCTACCACGCCGGACGCGAACTGCTGCGGTACCGGGACTGCACGGCCGTGTTCTGCTCGAACGACGCGATGGCGCTCGGGGTGGTGCACGCGGCACGGTCGTACGGGCTCGACGTCCCCGGGGACCTGTCGGTCGTGGGCTACGACGACATCCCCGAGGCCAAGCACTTCTGGCCGCCGCTCACCACCGTGCAGGTCGACTTCGCGGACCTCGGCCGACGGTGCGTCGACCTGCTGCTGCCGGACGGCGACGACGAGCTGCGCCCGGTCGAGATCGTCCCGCAGCTGGTGGTCCGCGCGTCCACGAGCGCACCCCGACACCGCGGCTGAGCCCCAGGCTGCCGGGTCGGTCGGATCGCGCGTCCTCCGCCGCACGGGTGGTCGGATCGCGCGTGGTGACCGGGGAGTTCCGACCGCCAACGCGCGATTCGACGTCCTGCGCGCGGATCGGCACGGGGATCGGCGCGGCAGACCGCAGGGCGGGTCAGCGCTTGTCCGGGGAACGCGACCGGGTGGCGGACGGGAGGGCCGGTGCCAGCCCGCACCGTGCCTCCCGTCCGATCCGCGCCACGCCGGGGCAGGGCCCCACCTCGGGGGACACCGAGCGTCCGCCGCCTCGCGGACATGCGGACCGTTACCGAAACGCGACCAATCCGAATTGACACCGGCGACGACGCCATGCGTAGTATTACCTCCGTTCCAGCCGATGTGACCGTTCACATCACGTCACACGGGCTGGGGCACCGGACCCGACAACGAAGTCCGACACAGCACCCTGTGCCCCTTCGTTGCCGCAGCAGGACCACACGAAGGACTGCCGCATCGCAGCGGCAGAAGGAGATGCACTGTGGCGTCAAACCCGATCGACACCGGACTTCAGACCCGGTCGATCACCGCACCCGAGACCATCCTCGAGATGCGGTCGATCACCAAGGAGTTCCCTGGTGTCAAGGCACTGTCCGAGGTGTCGCTCAACGTCCGCGCCGGCGAGATCCACGCGATCTGCGGCGAGAACGGTGCCGGCAAGTCGACCCTGATGAAGGTCCTGTCCGGCGTCTACCCGTTCGGCACCTACGACGGCGAGATCGTCTTCGAGGGCGAAGAGATGCGCTTCTCGAACATCAAGCAGTCCGAGCAGGCCGGCATCGTCATCATCCACCAGGAGCTGGCGCTCATCCCGGAGCTCTCGATCACCGAGAACCTGTTCCTGGGCAACGAGCCGAGCCGCTTCGGTGCGATCGACTGGACCGCCGCGCAGCTGCGTGCGCAGGACCTGCTCGCCCGCGTCGGCCTGCGGGACGACCCGGACACGCAGATCAAGAACATCGGCGTCGGCAAGCAGCAGCTCGTGGAGATCGCGAAGGCGCTGCACAAGGACGTCAAGCTGCTCATCCTCGACGAGCCCACCGCGGCCCTGAACGAGAACGACTCGCAGCACCTGCTCGACCTGATCGTCGGGTTGAAGGCCAAGGGCATCTCCAGCATCATCATCAGCCACAAGCTCAACGAGATCGAGCAGATCGCGGACGAGATCACGATCATCCGCGACGGCAAGACCATCGAGACGCTCAACGTCAAGGCGGACGGCGTCAACGAGGACCGGATCATCCGCGGGATGGTCGGCCGCTCGCTCGAGTCCCGGTTCCCGGACCGCACGCCGAAGATCGGCGACACGTTCTTCGAGGTCCGCGACTGGACCGTGCAGCACCCGCTCGACTCGAGCCGCCTGGTCTGCAAGGGCTCGAACTTCCACGTCAAGCGTGGCGAGATCGTCGGCTTCGCCGGGCTGATGGGCGCGGGTCGCACCGAGCTCGCGATGAGCCTGTTCGGGCACTCGTACGGCACGTTCCTGGGCGGCACCATCCTCAAGGACGGGCGCGAGATCAAGGTCAACACCGTCCAGCAGGCCATCGACGCCGGCATCGGGTACGTCTCCGAGGACCGCAAGGCGCTCGGCCTGAACCTGCTCGACACCGTGAAGCGCTCGACCGTCGCGGCCGACCTGAAGAAGATCTCCAAGGGCGGCGTCGTCGACTCGCTCGAGGAGTACTCGGTCGCCGAGAAGTACCGCAAGATGCTCCGCACCAAGGTGCCCACGGTGGAAGAGAACGTCGGCAAGCTCTCCGGCGGGAACCAGCAGAAGGTCGTCCTGTCGAAGTGGATGTTCACCGACCCCGACCTGCTCATCCTCGACGAGCCCACCCGCGGCATCGACGTCGGCGCCAAGTTCGAGATCTACGGCATCATCCAGCAGCTCGCGGCCGAGGGGAAGGGCATCATCCTGATCTCGTCCGAGCTCCCCGAACTGCTCGGGCTGTCCGACCGCATCTACACCATCTTCGAAGGTCAGATCACCGCTGACCTGCCGGCCGACCAGGCCGATCCCGAATCGCTCATGCGCAGCATGACCTCCGCGCGGAAGGGCGCCACCGTCTCATGAACAAACTGAAACTGCTGTTCGGCAAGGGCAACAGCATCGGCCAGTACGGCATGATCATCGCGCTCATCGTGCTGCTGATCTTCTTCTCGATCACCACCCAGGGCCTGATCCTGCAGCCCACCAACGTGATCAACCTGTTCCTGCAGTACTCGTACATCCTGATCCTGGCGCTCGGCATGGTCATGGTGATCATCGCCGGACACATCGACCTGTCGGTCGGTTCGGTCGCGGCGGTCGTCGGCATCATCGTGGCGCAGTCCATCGCGGTGTGGCACTTCCCGGTCTGGACGGCGATCATCCTCGGCCTGGCCGTCGGTGCCGTCATCGGCGCCTGGCAGGGCTTCTGGGTCGCCTTCGTCCGCGTCCCGGCGTTCATCGTGACGCTGGCCGGCCAGCTGATCTTCCGTGGTGTCAACCAGATCATCGGCAACTCGACGTCGGTCCCCGTGCCGGACAGCTTCACCCCGATCGGCGCCGGCTTCCTCGGCGACTTCGGACCGGACTTCGGCTACTCGAACGGCACCCTGCTGCTCGGCCTGGTGACGATCGCAGCGCTCATCATCATCGAGGCCCGCGGCCGTGCCCGTCGCCGCAAGATGCAGGCAGAGGTCCCGCCGCTGTGGGTCTCCGTCGTCCGCACCGGCATCCTGGTCGCCGTGACGCTCGTCGCCACGTACCTGTTCGGCGCCGGCCCCGTGGGCACCTCGGTCCCGATCGTCGCGATCATCCTGGGCGTGCTGACGATCATCTACGGCTTCGTCACGAAGAACACGATCTTCGGTCGCCAGGTCTACGCCGTCGGTGGCAACTCCAGCGCCGCCGTCCTGTCCGGTGTCTCGGCCAAGAAGGTCAACTTCTTCGTCATGATGAACATGTCCGTCCTGGCCGCCGTCGCCGGCATGGTGTTCGTCGCCTACTCCGGTGCCTCTGGTCCCGCTGACGGCACCGGCTGGGAACTCGACGCGATCGCCGCCGTGTTCGTCGGTGGTGCAGCGGTCGCCGGTGGTGTCGGCACGATCTCCGGTTCGATCATCGGTGGTCTCGTGATGGCCCTGCTGTCGAACGGCCTGCAGCTGATGGGCCTGGAGTCCAACAAGGTGCAGATCATCCGCGGTCTGGTCCTGCTGGTCGCCGTCGCCTTCGACGTCTACTCGAAGTCGCAGGGACGCCCGTCCCTGATCGGCGGCATGCTCCGGCAGTTCCAGCGGAAGGACACCGAGCAGAACACGGTGGCCGCCCAGCAGCCGCGGTCCATCGAGGACCAGCCCGAGAAGGTCACCCTCCCCTAGCCCACCCATCCCCACAGCGGGGCCTCGGCCCCACCCCTCCTCAACGAAGAGAAAGCAATCACATGCGCAAGAAGATCGTCGCCGGCCTCAGCCTGGCGCTCATCGCGGGCCTCGCCCTCAGCGGCTGCTCGTCGCGTGGCTCGGACTCCGGCAGCGGTTCCTCCACCGCGACCATCAAGAAGGGCGACCTGATCGGTGTCGCACTGCCCGCGAAGACCTCGCAGAACTGGGTCCTCGCTGGTGCCGCGTTCAAGAAGTCGATCGAGGACGCCGGCTTCAAGGCCGACATCCAGTACGCCAACGCCGGCAGCCCCGTCCCGGACCAGCAGTCGCAGATCTCGGGCATGATCACCAAGGGTGCGAAGGCCGTCATCATCGGTGCCGCCGATGGTTCGCAGCTCACCTCGCAGGTCAAGTCGGCGAAGTCCTCGGGCGCCGTCGTCATCGCCTGGGACCGCAACATCCTGAACACCAAGAACGTCGACTACTACGTCGCGTTCAACAACTACAAGGTCGGCCAGCTGCAGGCCCAGGCACTGCTCAAGGGCCTGAAGGAGAAGAAGGGCGACGGACCGTACAACGTCGAGCTCTTCGCCGGTTCGGCCGACGACGCCAACGCCACCGTGTTCTTCAACGGTGCGATGAACGTCCTGCAGCCGAAGATCGACGACGGCACCATCAAGGTCGTCTCGGGTCAGACCACCTTCCAGAAGGTGCAGACCAAGGGCTGGCTCGCGCAGAACGCCCAGTCGCGCATGACCGACCTGATCTCGCAGTACTACACGGGTGACACCAAGCTCGACGGCGTCCTGTCGCCGAACGACACCCTGGCCCGCGCCGTCCTCACCGCGACCAAGGCCGCCGGCAAGGACAACCCCGTCGTGACCGGTCAGGACTCGGAGACCGCTTCGATCCCGCTGATCATGCAGGGCACGCAGTACTCGACGATCTACAAGAACACCACGGAAGAGGCCCAGGCGGCCGTCGACCTGGTCTCGACCCTGGCCAAGGGCGACAAGCCCGACACCAAGATCGACAAGACCAACAACTACAACGGTGTGAAGACGGTGCCGGCCATCGAGCTGACCCCGATCCTCGTCACCAAGGACAACGCCGTCGAGGCCTACAAGGGCAACTCGACCCTCGAGGACCTCGCCAAGCAGGGCTGATCCTCAGCACGACCCGACAGGGCCCCGTCCGCGTGAGCGGACGGGGCCCTGTCCTCGTTGCGGCTGGCGGAGCCGGCGAGACTCGGCCCGGCGGACACAACGCGGCCACCGGACGGCGCAACCTGTCCGCCGAGCCGAGACTCGGCTGCGGCGCGAGCGCACGCCGAACGGGAGGCGCGTGGCTGGCTGGCACCGGGCCTCCCGTCCGTCACGGTGCGCGCTGGCGGCGGGGCCGCTGCCCCGAGTCTCGGCCCGGCGGACACAACGCGGCCACCGGACGGCGCAACCTGTCCGCCGAGCCGAGACTCGGCAGTGGCTGGCGCCGTCCGTCAGCGGCTCCGCACCGCGTGGCGGGCGCGCAGGCGGCGCGCTGCCGCGCACAGGTGCGGGACGTCCACTCGGGCAGTCCCGAGCACCACCGCGGGCGTGGTGTCGAAGTAGCGGCGCGTGAGCCGCTCCCCCAGCAGCGAGACGCGCGACCAGGGGATGTCCGGCTCGGCAGCCGTGACCGCGACGGGGAGCATCCGCACGGCCTCGCCGATCTCGACCAGGCGCATCCGCACGGCGTCGTAGACCAGGTCGTCGGGCAGCGCCGGGTCGGACACGTACCGGGCGATCACCCCGCACGCCCGGATGACGTCGTCCAGGCGGTCGCCGAGCTCGCGGTTCACAGCGGGACCGCCGACGCGACGACGTCCTCGCTCATCCCGTCCGCGACCACGACGTCGACGCGGACCCCGAGGACGTGCTCGGCCGCGTCCTGGATCCGCATGAGCGCGAAGATCCCGTGCTCGGGCTGCAGGTCGACCATCAGGTCGACGTCACTGTCGGGGCCGTCCTCGCCCCGCGCGACGCTGCCGAACAGCCGCGGGTTCGACCCGCCGAGTTCGTGGACCAGGTCCACCAGCTGCTCGCGGTGTCGGTGCACGCGCTCGAGCAGGGACGGCCCCTCGGCGACGGGCTCCAGGTCGATCACCGTCAGGAAGCCCGCGGCCAGCAGCAGCCGCTGCAGTGCTGCCAGAGAGGGTTCGCGGCGACCGTTCTCGTAGGTGCTGATGACGCTCTGCGTGACGCCGGCACGGTGCGCGAGCTGGACCTGCGTCAACTCGGCGCGCAGGCGGGCGTCACGGATGAGTTCGGCCGCGGACGGTCGTTGGACGGGCCGTGGCAGGACTGCGGACATGGCGCCACGATACACAACATGCAACATGTTTTGTCGGATTGCGACCGCTCGTTCTACCCCGCCGGTGACCGCGGGCGCGGATCAGTCCCGCTGGGACACGTCCGCGCGGTGGAAGTTCTGCGCCGACCGCGACGGGGTCGGGCCGCGCTGCCCCTGGTAGCGCGACTGGTACTCGGCCGAGCCGTAGGGCTTGTCGGCGGGGCTCGAGAGCTGGAAGAAGCACAGCTGCCCGATCTTCATGCCCGGCCAGAGCTTGATCGGCAGCGTCGCCACGTTGCTCAGCTCGAGCGTGACGTGCCCGGTGAAGCCCGGGTCGATGAAGCCCGCCGTCGAGTGTGTGAGGAGCCCGAGGCGGCCGAGGGAGCTCTTGCCCTCGAGTCGCGCGGCGATGTCGTCCGGCAGCGTCACGACCTCGTACGTCGACCCGAGGACGAACTCGCCGGGGTGCAGCACGAACGCCTCGTCCGGGTCGGTCTCCACCAGCCGGGTCAGGTCGGGCTGGTCGATCGCCGGGTCGATGTGGGGGTACTTGTGGTTGTCGAACAGCCGGAAGTACTTGTCGAGACGGACGTCGATGCTCGACGGCTGGATGAGCGCCGCGTCATGGGGATCGAGGCCGATCCGGCCGGCGGCGAGCTGGGCGGTGATGTCGCGGTCGGAGAGGAGCACGCAACGGATCCTAGCGGCGGCGGCCGGTCCACCGATATGCTGCTCGGCTGCCCGCGCACCGTGCACGGCCAGCGGGAGGAACCGATCGTGTACCGCGTCACCGAACTCGACGTGCCCGCCACCATGACCGACGACCCGGCGAAGGTCCGGGCGTTCCGCGAGTGGGTGGACGTGTCCAACCGCTCCGAGATCGCGGTGCACGGCCTGGCGGAGCTGGCCTGGAAGGCCGAGGAGCAACTCCCCCAGCAGCACGACCCCGATGCCCCGAGCCGGCTGTTCCTGGTGCGTGACGAGCACGACACCGCGGTCGCCGCCGGCTCGTACGACTCCAAGACAGCGCCGGGGACGACCAACTGCTGGGTCTCGATCGGCGTCGACCCGGACCACCGTCGGCGTGGCGTCGGGACGCTGCTCGCCGACCACTTGGAGGGCATCGCCCGGGCCGAGGGACGCACGCAGTGGAAGACCTACGCCGTCTCACGGCAGGTCGGTCCGGCATCGGGCTCCGGGTTCGTGCAGGCCCCCACGGGCTTCGGCGCCGTGCCCGCGGACGAGGCCGGCGTGTGTTTCCTGACCGGACGTGGGTGGCACTTCGGCCAGGTGAACCGGATCAGTCGTCTGGCGCTGCCCGCGGACCCGACGCAGATCGGTCGGATCCGCGCCGAGGCCTCCGCGGCCGCAGGTGCGCAGTACCGCGTGCACACCTGGACGGGCGCGACCCCGGCGCGGTGGGAAGCCGACATCGCGGTGCTCGAGACCCGGATGAGCACCGACGCTCCGCAGGGTGGCATGGACGAGCCCGAGGACGTCTGGACCGTGGAACGCCTGCGGGAGCGCGAGGCCCAGCAGCTGACGGCGCCGCGGACGATGCTCACGATCGCCGTCGAGGACGTCGAGAGCACCACCCTGGCCGGTTTCAGTCAGCTCGCCGTGCCGCACGACGACACGCAGCCGGTGTTCCAGTGGGACACGCTGGTCCTGCGCGAGCACCGGGGACACCGACTCGGGTGGCTGCTCAAGGTCGTCGGGATCGAGACCGTCGAGCGCGACCACCCCGGGCACCCGTCCATCGTCACGTTCAACGCCGAGGAGAACCGGCCGATGCTCGACGTCAACGAGGCGGTCGGGTTCGTCGGCGTCGGCAGCGAAGGCGTCTGGGAGCGCCGCGTCGACGTCCCTGCCCTGTAGCGTCGGACGCATGACACGCTCGCGGGGCTTCGACGCACTGGTCACCGACGGGGTCTTCCTGGCGTACGAGGCGCAGCTGCAGTTCGCCGATCGACACGACGACCACGACCACTGGGACATCGACCTGGCCGCGGGGACGCTCCGCTTCACCGGGCCGCAGCCCGGCGAGTTCCGCATCCAGCTGCTCGGCTCGGCGGCGCCGGGTCCGCGCAGCTGGCTGTGGGGCTGGGCGAACCCGTCGCATTTCCCGCCGTCGGTGCTGGCCGCCGCGACCGCGACCCGGGCGTTCGGCGAGCAGTACGACGTGCCGGAGCTGACGCAGCCCGAGGTGCCGTTCGGTGAGCAGCGCCAGGCCGATCCCGCCGAGGCCGGCTACGAGTTCGGGTGGAGCCTGTCGATCGCGGCACGCCTGGCCACCGGGTCGTGGTTCGCGTTCGGGGCTCCGGTCGGTGGTGGCACACGGGCGTGGGTGCTGCTCGAGGGGATGCTCTTCGACGCCCCGAGCGTCCCCCGCATCGTGCGGGTGTTCGGCGAGGCGATCGGCACCATCGACGTCACCGACCACCGTCGCGCGGTGGGCAGTTGGGCGTCGCTCCGGGGTGTGCCGTGGGACGGCCGGACCCTGACCCTGCCCGACGGCACCGTGTCGGTGGAGTTCGACGAGCTGGGCCGCATCCGGAACCTGCAGGGCTCGGCCGGCCCCGCCTGACGCAGCAGCGGCTGAGGCGGACCGCAGGCGGCGGGGCGGACGTCCGCCGGGCCTCCAGGCTGGAGCGCCTACCATGGAGGGTCCGCGGAACCGCGGACGCACGCACCGCTGGAACAGGTTGATGACCGTCACCACCTCCGAAGCCCCCACGCCAGGCGCGGGTCCGGAATCCGCGCCCCGCACCGCTCGCACCTCGACCGTCGCGACCGTGCTCGCGATCGCGGTGCCGCTCGCCGTCGCGTGCTCGATCCTCGGCATGACCGTGACCGGCGCGTTCACCGCCGACCAGCAGCTCGTGTCCGCCGGCGACCTGGTGCAGTACGGCCTGCCGGTCGCACGCGCCGTGCACGACACCATGGCCGCGCTGACCATCGGGCTGCTGATCGTCGCGGCGTTCGCGCTGCCCGCGCAGAAGGCCGACCACGGGGCGATCTCGAGCGTGCAGCACCGCGCCGTGCGCTGGGCCGCGACGACCGGTGCCGTGTGGTTCCTGGCCGCGGTCATCGGCATCGTCTTCACCGGCGCCAACACGCTCGGGTCCTCGATCACGTCGCCGCTGTTCGCCCGCAACTTCATGGTCTTCGCGTTCCAGGTCGAGATCGGGCAGTCGCTCGTGGTGTCGGCGGTGGCGATCCTGATCGCGACCGTGCTGGCCGCATTCGCCACCCGGGTCACGACGCTCGCCGTCGCCACGGTCTTCGGCCTGTTCGCGCTGCTGCCGCTGGCCCTGTCCGGGCACGCCGCCGGATCACTCGAGCACGCCAACGCGGTGAACTCCCTGGCGATCCACCTGATCGGGGTGTGCGTCTGGGCCGGCGGCCTGGTCGCCGTGCTGCTGCTGCGCACGCGGACCAAGGGCGCCACGGGCCGGGTCGTCGCGCGCTACTCGACGCTCGCCGGGTGGTCGTTCGCAGCCGTCGCGTTCTCGGGCATCGTCAACGCGTCGCTCCGCCTGACCGGCCCGCTCGACCTGGTCACGACGACGTACGGCGCGCTCATCAGCGTCAAGGCCACGATCCTGGTGCTGCTCGGCCTGGCCGGGGTCGTCCAGCGGCGCAAGCTCGTCCCCGCGCTGCTGCGGTCGCCGCTCGACCGTCGCTCGTTCACCCGGTTCGCGCTGGCCGAGGTCGTGTTCATGGCGGTCGCGATCGGTGTCTCGGTCGCCGTCTCGCGCAGCCAACCACCGATCCCGCAGACCCCGGAGACCGGTGAGGACACCCGCTCGGGACTGATCGGCTACCCGTACCCGCCGACGCAGACGCTGCACACGTTCCTGACCCAGTGGCACATCGACTGGGTGTGGCTCGCGCTCGCGGTGGTCGGTGCCGGCTGGTACCTGTTGGCGGTCCGCAAGCTCCGGCAGCGCGGGGACGCCTGGCCGGTCGGCCGGACGATCTCGTGGCTGATCGGGTGTGCGATCTTCATCTGGACGACGTCGGCCGGGCCCTCGGTCTACGGCATGATCCACTTCTCGTCGCACATGATCCAGCACATGCTGCTGATGATGTTCGTGCCGCTCCCGCTGGTGCTCGGCGGCCCGGTGCTGCTGGCGCTGCGGACCCTGCCCGTGCGCAACGACGGGTCCCGCGGTGCCCGCGAGTGGCTGATGCTGTTCGTGCACTCGCGGTACATGCAGTTCATGGCGAAGCCGGCCGTCGCGGGCGTCATCTTCGCCGGGTCGCTCGTGGTGTTCTACTTCACCCCGGCGTTCCAGTTCGCGATGCAGTCGCACGAGTGGCACGTCGCGATGGTCGTGCACTTCGTGTTGAGCGGCTACCTGTTCTTCTGGGTCTTCATCGGCATCGACCCGGGCCCGAAGCGTCCGGCCTACCCGATCCTGATCATCGCGCTGCTGGCGACCCTGGCGTTCCACGCGTTCTTCGGCGTCGCGGTGATGACCTCGCAGTCGGTGTACGCGGCCGACTGGTTCCACGCGCTGGGACAGACCAACGACGTGGGGCTGCTCGCCGACCAGCACACCGGCGGCGGCATCGCCTGGGGAGCGTCCGAGCTGCCGATGGTGTTCGTCGCGCTGCTCGTGGTGCGCAACTGGGTGCGGTCGGACAAGCGCGACGCCAAGCGGCTGGACCGGCAGGCGGAGCGGGACGGCGACGCCGAACTCAAGGCGTACAACGAGCGTCTGGCGGCGATGCGCGACCGCGACTGACGGCGGCGCGCGGCGGGGTGGGCGCGGTCGGGGCCGGGTCGGGGGTCGCGGGCGGAGCACGGTGCGACGTTGATGGCTGGTGCGGTGTCAGTGGTTCCGTGCGAGGTTGTTCCGCCGCACCGAGCCGTCAACCGCGCACGGGGTCCGAACCGAGCACGGTGCGCGGGCTCCACCGAGCCGTCAACCCCGCACGGTGCGCGACCGCGACAGCAGTCAGCGCCCTCAGTCCCCGTGGACGATGCAGACCGCGTCCAGGTCGAGCGCGGCCTCGAGCGCAGCGGAGATGCCCGACTCGCCGTCCGCCCCGGCCGGTGTCACGGTGTCGACCCACCACAGCGGCACAGCGAGCGCAGGAGCATCGGGCAGGATCCGCACGACCTCGTCGAGCGTGTCCACGCGGCGGACACCGAGCACCGTGATGACGGGATGCGTCGCGTCACGGCAGACCTGCAGCATCGGGCCGTCGTCGAGCGCACGGACACCCCACGAGTCGTCGTGCCGCAGCAGCGCCTCGGCCACCTCGCGCACCTCGACCTCGCCGCGGCACAGCAGGGTCACGTCACGGGGCACTGCGGCCACCCGGCAGGCTCGCGCCGACGTGGCCGTCGAGGGTCCCCTCGTCGTGCGCCGGATCGAGCGGAGCTCCGCCGACCAACTGCGCGAAACGGTCTTCGTCGATGCGGTCGAGGAAGGCCTCGAGCGCACCCCAGCCGTCTTCGAGCCGGACGATCAGCCCGTGGTCGTCGCCGGTCTCACGACCGCCGAACGTCGACGTCGAGGTGCGTGGCGGGGGCCAGACGTCGCCGCGGTCGAGGAACGAGGCCGCTTCGGGCCCGACGATGACGGCGAGCGGCGACGGCTCGCCGTGCGCGACCGCCCGCACCAGGTGGTCGGTGTCGCCGCGGCGCTGCATGACGACACCGAACACGGGCACGACGTCCTCGGCGACACGGTGCACGGCGTCGAGCAGGCGTTCCGCCAGCTGCGGGTCGGCGCCGGACTCGGGGATGGTGAGCACGGCGGACATCGTCTCGATCACGACGGTGTCGGTGATGTGCGCGGTCATCGTGGCCGAGAAGCCCTCGCCGACGGCGTACGAGGTGCTGATCCCCGGGGCTTCGTGCTTGGCGTACTGCGTCACGACCCAGCGGTCCCACGGCATGGCGAGCGGCTCGACCGTGCCCCAGCGGTCGGGGCAGGCGCCGACGGTGTGGCACAGGGCCTCGATCGCCGAGCCGATGTCGATCGCCCGCTCGGGGTGGTGCCGCAGCGTCAGGTCGATGCTGATCTGGCGGACGGAGCCGGAGGCCTGGGGGTGCGCGCTCGACGGCGGACCGAGCAACTCGGGTCCGTGCTCGACGAAGTCCTCGATGTGGGTGGCGCGGACCCCGGTCCGCCCGTCGCGCAGGATGCCGTCGGGGTCGACGACGGCCCATGCCGCTCCGTGGGCGCCGAGGGCGTGGCGGAGTGCTGGCGTCAGTGCGGCCCGGGGGCCGGTGCGCAGGACGACGGTGCGTCCGGCGGCCGACGCGCGGTGCAACAGCGACGCGAACGCCTCGGTCAGCCACACCACCGGCGAGTCGGAGTCGACCACGATGGCGGAGCCGATCACGTCGTCGATGAGGGGATGTCTGACCATCCGTGTCCTCCTCGGTCGGGGTCGCTGGAACCCCCTGGACGCTACACACGACCCCGACACCTGTCCGTCAGAGCGCCCGGCTCACAGAAGAGACACGGGAGGCTCGGGGCGGGTCCGACGGAACGGCGCACGGCGGGCGTTCGGCTGGCTTCCAGCGCAGAATCCGCTAAGGTGGTCGAGTCCCGCTGAGCGGGTCTGCGAGTGTAGTTCAATGGTAGAACTCCAGCTTCCCAAGCTGGTAGCGCGGGTTCGATTCCCGTCACTCGCTCCACGTTCTCCCCCGTCGGCTGCCGCTCGCCGTCATGTCCGTCGGAACACCTCAGCGAGCCAAGCGGGGGAAGAGCTGCTCGGCAGCAGAGCGGTGCACCTGTCCCAGTCGGTCTGCGCCCGGGCCGTCGTAGGTGTCCAGTTCGCGGTCGAAGCGGGCGCTCCAGTTCGGGTGCGCGTACGGGAGATCACTGCCGTACAGGACGTGGCCGGGCTCTGCGAACGCCAGCAGTGACGGCAGCGAGGTGGCTGATGCTGACAGCGCGGTGTCGAAGTAGAACCTGCGCAGGCCCGCTTGCATGCGCTCCGGCGTGGTTGCGGGGTTGAACATGGCGGCGGCGCTGAACCGGCTGGCGGCGTAGGGCAGGAACCCGCCGGCGTGGGCGAGGATCACGCGGAGATCCGGGTACCGGTCGAAGACCCCGTGCGCGACGAGGTCCACGGCAGTGCGTGTGGTGTCGAACGGGAAGTCCAACAGCGCCGTGGGCATGCCCGGCAACGGCGTGATCGGTGGGGCAGTGGGGTGCACGAACACCACGGCCGAGCGCGCGGCGAGTTCTGCCCACAGCGGCTCGTACGCGGGGTCTCCGAGGTACCGCCCGTGCGCGTTCGACAGCATCAGGACGCCGTCGGCGTGGAGTTCGTCGAGTGCTCGCACGGCTTCGGCGACGGCGCCGTCGAAGTCGGGCAGCGGCAGCACGGCGAAGTGCCCGAACCGGTCCGGCTGTTCCCTGACGAGTTCGGCCTGGTCGTCGTTCAGTTCGCGGGCGAGTTCACGGGCGGCGGCGTCGTCACCGAAGTGGACACCGGGGGCGCTGATCGACAGCATCCCGGTCTCGATCCCCGCCGCGTCCATCATCGCGATCGCCGATCGGGGGCTCCATTCCGGCATCGCCCAACCGCCGATGGTCCGAGGGCCCCGTCGCGGCGCCGTCCCTCCGCGTTCACCCCACGGATCCCACTGCGCGGTTCCGCCGGTCGCCGCCGGTGGGCCCCCTCGCGCGCCGGCTGTGGCGCCGGAACCCATCGCCCGCGCTCCTGCCGCAGCCAGCGCGTCGAAGTAGCGGGGTGGAAGCAGGTGCTGGTGAACATCGATCTTGCCGGGCATGGTGCGGTGCTCCGATCGCCCTCGACAACGAGGGCTGGTTGTGTGCAGGAGTGGATGTCGTGATGCGCTCCACCGGTTCACCGGCAGCGCTCTCGTACGTCTGGTCAGCGCCCGGGAACCGACGGAAGCGATGTCGACCCGTGCGTGACCGCGGTGAGCTCCGTGTCGGCACCCGACGGTGCAGCTGCCTGGCGGGAACCGCGCTCGGGGTGGAGACCGTGCATCGATCGGGCCGCAGCGTCGCGTCGGTTCCGGATGAGCATCGCCGTCAGGGTGAGCAGGACACCGGCCACCGCCCAGATGGCCAGCCGGATGATCGGGGCGGCGACCGCGGCGCCGTCGAAGTACTGCACGGACCGCAGCAGGTCGAGGGCGCCACCCTGCGGGAAGACGGCGTAGAGCGTCTGGAAGAAGTCGTTGAGGACGTGGATGCCGAGCGGGCCACCGGACGACGTGTTCCCGAGGATCACCAGGGCGAGCGTCATCGCCAGAGCCGCGATGGTCCCGCCCAGTGCGGCGACGCCGGTGACTGCGCCCCCGATGGCGACCCCGGTCAGCCAGAGCACCCCCATCACGGCCCAGGGGCCGACGGTCACCGCCCCGAGTGCGGAGTCGATCCACAGGGTGATCAGACCGGCGAGGAGGCCGGCGTAGAGCACGAGGACGACGCTGCGCTCGACGAACTTCGCCGCCGTGTCGACCGTGCCGAGGATGCGCCCGAACACCGTCGCACCGAGGGCCGCTCCCAGGCCCGCGAAGAGGATCGCGTAGAACTCGATCGATCCGACCGGGTCCTTGGCGGGCAGGGGTGCGAGGTCGGTGGTCGTGTTGGTGGCCTGCAGCTTCGCCGCGATCGAGTCGCCGATGCCGGAGACCGCCTGGCCGAGGCCGCGTCCGCCGCCGCTGGCGATGTACGTGGTGACGGCGGCACCCTTCCCCGGTGCTGGCAGGACGACCGCGCCGTCGACGACTCGGTCGAGCACCGCGGTTCGCGCCTGCCGTTCCGATGCCACGACGGTGATGTCCAGCGATCCGTGCTGCTCGAGCGCAACGATCGCGGCCGCGTCGCCGGTGACCGCGAGGTGGACGTTGTTCGGCGTCGGATTGCCGAACGCGCTCGAGTAGCTCGTCAACATCGCCATCGCGAGGAGCAGGATCGCGATCCCACCGAGGATCACGTTCCGGTAGCGGTGAGCTGTCCCCGGCCCTTCGGAGTTCAGCGCGCCGCCCGCGACCGCCGCTTCGTACTCAGGGTGCTGCGGGCCATCGCCCCGGCGCGATGCCGGCTCGGTCACGTGCGTCATGGTGTCCTTTACAGTTGTCCAGTAGATGACGAACGTACATCAGTACGCACGCTCTGACAAGATGGGGGCATGACGGAGGGAACGAGCTCGGCGCCACTCGCGAGCCACCGGGTGGACCCGCGCGTCACGCGCACCCGCGCCGCCCTGATCCGGGCAATGGCCGCGCTGGTGTCCGAGGCGCCGAAGGGCGAGACGATCACGATGAGCGCGGTGGCGCAGCGCGCCGGCCTGAGCAGGCAGGCGCTCCACAACCACTACGGCAACGTCGGTGATCTGGCGACGGACGTCTGGATCAGCCGGCTCCTCGACGACTGGCTCCCGCTCGATACGGGCGCGGCGAACCTCGCGCAGGCCCTCACCGATGCGGTTCGGGAGCGCGGGATCGAACCCTTGCTCACCGCTGGGCGAGCGGATCGTGACTTCTTCGACAAGCTCCGCGCGGTCCCACGGGGCGAGCGCGTCGCCGAGGTCCTCGCCGCGGCGATGACGACCTGGCTGACGGAATCCGATCACGACGGCTCGCAGCCGGTGACAGCGCTCACCGGGGACGCTCGGACCTTCACCATCGGCGGCATGATCGCGCTGGTGTCGACGTGGCAGATGGCCGACGCACCGCCGAGCACCGCCGAGCAGGTCGCCACGCTCCGCAAGTTCGCAGCCGCAGCCGCAGCCGCCGGTGCCGGGACCGGCTGACCTCCGGAGCGCGACCACACACGGATCCCGGCGGAGGCCCGCCGGGTCGGCTGGCCCGGACAGGAGACGCGTCAGCCGTCGTACGCGACGTAGTGCAACTCGGCGTCCCGCCGCTCGTCGTGCAGCCGCACGTACGACTGCGCGATGACCGCGGGTTCAGCGTCCGGTCGACCCCCTCCGATCAGCGCCGTGATGGCGACGAAGCCGACGTAGACACCCTTCGGGGCGAGGGCGGTGTTCAGGTTGAGGGTCCAGTTCCGGAGTCCCGCGGCGGCGATGTTGACGTTTCCCCGGACCGGCGTCTGGGCGAGCGCGCCACCACCGGTCGTGACGAGGACCGTCCCGGTGCCCGCGGCGACCATGTCGGGCAGGACCTCTCCGATGGCTGCGATGGCACCGCCGAGGTAGAAGTCGATCTGTGGCTGCAGGTTCTCCATCGTCACGTCGAGTGCATCGACCGATTCGAGGGTCCGGTCCGCCGGCGAGAACTCGAGGACATCGATCGGACCGAGCGTCTGTCGGATCGATCGGAGCGCACTCCGGATCGTGTCCGGCTCGCTGACGTCCGCGGCGAACCCGCGAGCGTGGATGCCCTCCGCGACGAGCTCGCTCGCCAGCGCATCCACCCGCGCCTGGTTGCGAGCCACGAGCGCGACGTCGAAGCCCTTGCCGCCGAAGGCCCGAGCGATCTCGAGCCCCAGCCCGGGTCCCGCTCCGATGATGGTGATGAGGGGCATGATGCGTCCTTCCGTGGCCCACCGCCGGGCCGGCTGTGCTGGTGCGGTATGTTGAGGGCGTCCTCAAATCGACTTCAGCATATGTTGAGGTTGACCTCAACATCCTTCGGAGTCGCTGTGAGCACCCCTCCCCGCCTGCGTCGAGACGCGCAGGCGAACGTCGAGAAGCTGCGCGCAGCCGCGATTGCGGTGTTCTCGCAGCGGGGGTTGTCCGCTCCGCTGGAGGACATCGCTCGGGAAGCCGGCGTGAGCATCGGAACCCTGTACAACCGCGTCGGTTCGCGGGAGGAACTCATCGACGCCGTCGTGCCCGACATCGCAGGCGCGAAACTCACGACCCTCCGCGAACGGACACTGGCACAGATCACTCCCCGCGCGCAGCTGGAGACGTTCATCGCCGAGATGATCGACCTCCAGCGGAGCGACCCGGCCATGAACGACGCGATGCTGCGGCGGTACCCCGAGGCGGTGCTCCTCATCAACGCATGTGAACGATCGATGGCGCTCGGAGCGCAACTCGTCGACAACGCCCACACCGCCGGGGTTCTCGCTGAGGACTTCACGACCGAGGACCTGATGACCGTTCTGTGGCTGGCCGGGACGGCAAGCCGCGAACCGACCGCTCCGGAGGGGTGGCGTCGCGTCGTCGACCGCATCGTCGCCGGAGCCTGGACGACGACCGACTGACACGCGGAGAAGTCGACCACCACCAGTTCGACGAACAGCGGACCGGGGCCGGCCAGGTCGCCTCTCGCGATGTGCGCGAGCGTCGCCTCAGGTCGAGCTGACTCGGAGCACGGTGTCCACCAGGCGCTCCGTGTCCTTCGCCGGGTCGAGGGGGGATCCGAGCTGGGCCCACAGGTACGCGGGTGCGATCACGATCTCGATGCACCCCATGCCGTCGATCGCGGTGACACCCGCTGCGTCGAGCATCGCCTGGAAGTCGGCCACCCGCGGCTGCACGAGTTCGGCGAGCGTCCGGGGATCGGGCGATGAGCGCGACGCAGCGAGGAGCGCCCGGAGCAACCCGAGCGCGTGCGGTCCGCGCAGGCTCGTGAGGAGCTGATCGACGTACGTCGTGAGGTCGGCGCGGAGGTCACCGGTTGCCGGGATCGGTGAGGACCGACGCACGTCGCTGACCACGACGTCGAGCACGAGGGACTCGATGGTCTGCCACCGCCGGTACACCGTGGTGGCGTGCACCCCGGCACGCTGCGCGATCCCCGGCACGGTGAGCTCCGCGGCAGGATCGGCCAGTGTCTCGCGGACGGCGTTCAACACGGCTTCCCGCGTCCGAGCGGTGCGCCCACCCGGGCGGAGGGAACCGGCGACTTCTGGCATGGCTGCAGTCTATTGCACAACGGGTTGCGTTAGGTATGGTGGGGTCTACTAACGCAACGTGAGTTGCAAGAACGGAGCACCATGTCGAACGTCCTCATCGTCGGAGCCGGGATTGCCGGTGACACCCTCGCGCTCTGTCTCGCCCGCGACGGATGGCAGGTCACCGTGGTCGAGATCGCCCCCGCACTCCGGACGGGCGGGCAGACCGTCGACCTGCGTGGCGACTCGCGGCAGGTCCTCGTCGACCTCGGTCTCATCGACGCCGCACTCGAACACGTGGTCCCGCAGCGCGGCATCGCCTGGATCCGTGCTGACGGCAGCCGGATGGCCGAGATGCCGGTCGAGGCGTTCGGAGGACAGGGACTCATCTCGCGCGAGGAACTCCTGCGGACCGACCTGGCAGGTCTCCTGCACGACGGAGCGCGTGACGCCGGTGTCGTGCACCGGTTCGCAGAGACGATCGATGCCCTGTCGGACACGGTCGAGGGCGTCGAGGTGCGGTTCCGGTCCGGGCAGGTCGCCGTGTTCGACGTCGTCGTGGGCGCGGACGGCACGCACTCCCGGACGCGCGCCCTGCGATTCGGCCCGGAGGACCGCTTCCGGAAGCCACTCGGTCTCGCGCACGCCTGGTTCACGCTGCAGGAGCGGCCGGAGACGCCTCGGTTGCACGGGTGGGCGCTGTCCTACAACGAACCGGGACGTCGGGGAGTCACGGCTCGCCCCGGACATGCCGGCCGACAAGAGGTCGGGATGACGTTCGCCGCATCCACCGTTCCCCGCGATCGTGACGAGCAGCTCGCGCTCCTCGGCACGGTGTTCGCCGGCGCCGCTTGGCGTACGGCCGAGTTCCTGGACGCGGCGCAGACCGCGCCGGACTTCGCACTCGACACCTACGACCAGATCCACGTCCCCGACAGCTGGTCTGACGGACGCGTGGTGCTCATCGGCGATGCCGCCTGGTGCGCCAGCCCCCTGAGCGGCCTCGGGACCGCTCTCGGTCTCCGCGGCGCGGCAGAACTGGCACAGGCGCTCCGCCGTCACGACGTGCACGCGGATGCGTCCGACGAGCGGGTCTCCGCAGCACTGCGGGCGTTCGAGGCAGCCATGCGACCCCGGGCCGCTGCGGCGCAGAAACTCCTCCCGGGACGCGTCGCCATGGTCGCTCCGGAACATCGATGGGGCATCCACGCGAACGCTGCGGCGATGCGCTTGCTCCAGGCCCGCGTCCTGCTGCCCCTCGTCGGGCTCCTCGCGGGCAGTCGTGGTCACGATGCCGCTCTGCCCACGCCCGCGCCCGCGGCCCGGTAGCGGATCGGCGACCAGACAGTACGATCGCGACATGAGCGAGCACCACGACCACGTCGTCATCGGCGGCGGTGTCGTGGGGGCGGCGGCCGCGCGTTCCCTGGCGGCCCGGGGTGCCCGAGTGCTGCTGGTGGAGCGGTTCAGCCGCGGGCACGACCGAGGATCGTCGCACGGGGGCAGCCGCATCTTCCGGATGGGCTACGCGGACCCCGAGTACGTCGCGCTGTGCCAGCTGGCCCCCGACGCGTGGCGTGCCCTGGAGTCCGCGAGCGGTCGGACGTTGCTCGACCTGACCGGTGCGGTGGACCACGGGCGCCCCGAGCAGGTCGACGCGATCGCCGCCGCGCTGACCGGTGCCGGCATCGACCACGAGCGGCTCACCCCGGAGCAGGCGAGCGCACGGTGGCCGGGCCTGGCGCTCGAGGGCTCCGTCCTGACGCATCCGTCCGCGGGCCGCATCCGCGCGGCCGACACGATCGAGGCACTGCTGGACCTGGCGGCGTCCGACGGCGCCGACCTGCGGTTCGACACCCGGGTCACGAACGTCGAGGACCACGGCGACACCGTCGCGCTGACGCTCGACGGCCCGGACGGCACCACGTCGGTGACCGCGACCAGCGTCGTGGCCGCCGTGGGGTCCTGGGCGCCCGCCGTGGTCGGCGAGCTGTTCGCCGGACGCGGGGCGGGCCTCCCGGCGCTCCGTGTCACCCAGGAGCAACCCGCTCACTTCCCCAGCCACCTGCCGGAGTCGGCCTGGCCGAGCTTCGTGCACTGGCAGACCGACGGACCGGACGTGTACGGGCTGCTGACCCCGGGCGAGGGCGTCAAGGTCGGCTTCCACGGCACCGGCGCCGTCGTCGACCCGGACACGCGCGACTTCGCCCCCGAGCCGGATCAGGTCCGTCGGCTGCAGGAGTACGTCGCACGGTTCGTGCCGGGCGTCGACGCTGCCGCGCCGGAACTGATCAGCTGCCTGTACGACAACTCCCCCGCCGAGGACTTCGTGCTGGACCGCCGCGGACCGGTGACGGTGGCGACGGGGTTCTCCGGGCACGGGTTCAAGTTCGCGCCGCTGCTCGGCGAGATGCTGGCCGACCTGGCGACCGGCGGTGCGCCGCACCCGCGGTTCGCGCTGCCCGCGTGAGGGCTGCCCGCCTGAGCACCAGCCGCGCGCACCACCCGCCCGCGCACCGCCCGCTAGCGTGGTCGCCGTGCACGTCGTGATCGCTCCGGACTCGTTCAAGGGGACCGCCACCGCCGCGGCCGTCGCCACCGCGATCGCCTCCGGCTGGGCCGAGGAACGCCCGGACGACGTCCTGACCCTGGTGCCCATGGCCGACGGCGGCGAGGGCACGCTCGACGCCTTCGCCACGGCGTTCCCCCGGGCACGACGCATGCCGATCACCGTGACGGGTCCTGCCGGCACACCGGTCGACACGTGGTGGTTGTCGCTGCCGGACGGCCGTGCGGTCGTCGAGCTCGCCGCGACCAGCGGCCTGCCGCTCCTGACGACACCCGAGCCGGACCGCGCACAGACGACCGGCTTCGGGCAGGCGATCGCCGCCGCGCTCGACGCCGGGGCCACGGGGCTGGTGCTGGGGATCGGTGGGAGCGCCTCGACGGACGGCGGTGCCGGGTTGCTCGGCGCGCTCGGGCTGGTCCTCGGCGACACCGGTGCAGGCAGGTCGCTGCTCGACGCACCCGGCGACGGACCACTCGACACGACCACGCTCAGGCCGCTGCCGCCGCTCGGGGTCACGGTGCTGACGGACGTCACGTCCCCGCTGCTGGGGCCCGATGGCGCCGCGGCGGTGTTCGGGCCGCAGAAGGGCGTCACGCCGGACCGGGGGGCCGTGCACGAGGCCCGCCTGGCGCGGTGGGCGGCACGGTTCCCGGACGTCGACCCGACGACCGCCGGTGCCGGGGCCGCTGGCGGTGCGGGCTTCGGGCTGCTGGTGTGGGGTACGCAGCTGGTGGGCGGGGCGCTCGGGGTCGCCGAGGTGCTCGGACTGCCGTCGGCGATCGCGCACGCCGACGTGGTCGTCACCGGCGAGGGGCGCTACGACGGGCAGTCGGCAGCGGGCAAGGTGCCGACGGTGGTGCAGGACCTCGCTGCGGGGCGACCGACGATGCTCGTCGCCGGGGACGTCGACGCGCCGGTGGACGCGTTCGCCGCGGCGGCCTCGCTGACGGTCATCGCCACGCAAACGACCGGCGAACCGGACGACGCCATGACCGATCCGCTGCGGTTCGCGCGCATCGCGGGACGGCGACTCGCGAGCCGCGTCGGACAGCACGACTGACCCCGTCGGGACACCACCCCCTGACCCGCGGGGGGCACAGCCGCGGCGCGTAACCTCGAGTTCATGGCACGTACCTGGATCCGCCGGCCGCACGTGCTCGTCCTGATCGGGGTGGGAGCGCTGGTGGTCGCGGGCATCGTGCTGTTGCTCAGTCCACTGGACGGCGGCTTCGACGCGCTCGCCTGGGTGCTGATCGTCGCGGCGGTGGTGCTCGGCGCGCTGACGCTGTTCTTCTCACGGGCTCCGCGGAGCTAGGGTGCCGTGCTGGGACGAACCGGGACGGGCACTCAGACGACGGGCTCGCCGAGGAAGTCGGCGTAGGTGGGTTCATCAGCGTCGAGGAAGTGAACGAGACGGGCTTCGACGAGTGCGGTGATCTCGGCCGGTGAGCGCAGGCCGCGGCGGTGCCATTCGTGGGCGGGCAAGAGTGCTGTGGCGGTCATGAGGACTGCCCTTCGTGAGCGATGAAGCTCGAACTGACCGGGTCGTTCCGCTGTGCCAGGGATCCGCAGTCGCGGACGGCATCGTGGCGACGGATTCGGTGTCGACTCGGTGTGGTCCCAAACCTACGACCGACGGCGTCGACCGCCAAAGCCGTTGCGCGAATGGGACGGCCACGCTGCCGCCCCAGTCCGGGGTGCCCTGATGGGACCTCCCACGGTCAGGAGCGCTCCAGCAAGATGGATGCGGGCCGCACCCGGCCCTGACCCGACCCCCACGAGGAGACCATTGCGAACCGTCAACGCGTACGCGGCACCGTCTGCCACCGAGCCGCTCGTCAAGACCACCATCACCCGTCGTGACCTCGGCCCGGACGACGTCATGATCGACATCGCCTACGCCGGCATCTGCCACTCGGACATCCACACCGTCCGTGGCGAGTGGGGCCCCATCCAGTACCCCCAGGTCGTCGGCCACGAGATCGTCGGCCACGTGACCGAGGTCGGTGCGAACGTCACCAAGCACAAGGTCGGCGACCGTGTCGGCGTCGGCTGCATGGTGAACTCCTGCGGCGAGTGCGAGCAGTGCCTCGCCGGCCAGGAGCAGTACTGCCTCAAGGGCAACATCGGCACCTACGCCAGCGTCGACCCCGCCGACGGCTCGATCACGCAGGGCGGCTACTCGCAGGCCGTCGTCGTGAACGAGGACTTCGTCCTGCGTGTGCCCGAGTCGCTCGACATCGAGAAGGTCGCGCCGCTGCTGTGCGCCGGCATCACGACCTACTCGCCGCTGCACCACTGGAAGGCCGGCCCCGGCACGAAGGTCGCGGTCGTCGGCATGGGTGGCCTCGGCCACATGGCCGTCAAGATCGCGGTCGCGCTCGGCGCCGAGGTCACGGTCCTGTCGCAGACCACGTCGAAGGAAGCCGACTCGCTGCGCTACGGCGCGAAGGCCCACTACGCCACCAAGGACGCCGAGACCTTCGACAAGCTGGCGGGCTCGTTCGAGCTCATCATCAACACGGTGTCGGCCAAGCTCGACATGCAGGCCTACCTCGGCCTGCTGCAGGTCGACGGCACGCTGGTCAACGTCGGCGCTCCGTCCGAGCCCCTCGAGGTGCCGGCGTTCGCGCTCATCCCGCGTCGCCTGAGCTGGGCCGGTTCGGCCATCGGCGGCATCGCCGAGACCCAGGAGATGCTCGACTTCTGCGCCGAGCACGGCATCCTGCCGGAGACCGAGCTCATCAGCGCCGACCAGGTCAACGAGGCCTACGAGCGCGTGCTGTCCTCGGACGTGCGCTACCGCTTCGTGATCGACGCGGCGACGCTCGCGTAGTCACCACCTGCGGAACGGGAGGCCCGGTGCCAGCTGGCACCGGGCCTCCCGTCTCGGCCGACGCGCGGAACGTGACGGCCGGGGCGACGACCCGTCAGCCGACCTCGTCGCCGCTCGGCAGCGCGCCGCACCAGTCGACGGCCTGGCCGGCGAGCGACGCCTCGAGAGCACCGCTCGACGCGTCGACGACGCTGACCAGGGACGCACCGCGCGAGCGGGTCTCGACCGCGACGAACTGGCTGTTCGGCGACGGGCAGACTGCGGTCAGCGTCGCGTCGTCGGGGATCGCGACGGGCAGCCGGGAGGCCCTGGTGCCGTCCACACGCACGATGCGGCTGGCGATGGTGCCGTCGGACCGGACCGACCCCACCGTCCGCAAGTAGGTGTCGTCCGTCAGCTGCGCGATCCGCCCCAGGTACGCCGCGTCGGTGCTGCCGACGGGCGCGGTGATCGCCGCGCGCTTGCCGTTCGTCAGGTCGAGTCGCTGGATGCCCGTGCCGGACTCGACGACGGCGGTGGTGCCGGTGCCGACGAAGCCGTGCAGGTACGTCGCCGAGCCGAGTCGCACGGCGGCGACCCGGCCGCTCATGTCGACCAGGAACAGCTCGTCGGTGCCGGTGCGGACCAGAGCGCTCTCGGTGCGCGGGACGTAGGCCCACTGCGCCACGGTCATCGGCACGGCGCCGGTGGTGGGCTTGCCGTCCGCGGCGATCGCCTGCGGCTGGTGGGTGCCGGTCATGTCGACGACGTACAGCCCGACGTCGCGGGACTGCCCGGTCGAGGTGTCGGCGTACCGGAACCCGAAGGACGCGCCGTCGTCGGCCGCGTGCAGGGCGGTGGCCGATCCGCGGCTGCTCGGCAGGGTGATGTGCTCCACGGGGGCGTCGGGGTCCTCGACACCGTTCCGCAGCGGGACGATGTCGATCCGGGAGTCCCCCACCGCGGTGTCCCGGAGGACGACCAAGGCGCGGCTCAGCCGGGCGTAGCCGGTGATCCCGTCCCCCTGGTACACGGTCGTGGCTCCCGCAGCGTCGAGTGACCGCCGGACGATGCGGTCCTTGCCGCCGTCGGCCGCGGGCACCAGCGCGAGGACGTCGGTGCTGCCGGTGCGGATCGTGGCCCGCAGGTCGGCGGTCGCGGCCTGTCCGGGTGCCCGCGCGTCCGACACCGTCACCGTGTAGTCGCGGTCGTAGTCCAGCGGCCCGGCGAACTCGACCGCGACGGTGTTGCCGCTCGACGTCACCGTGTGCGCGGCGGCGGGGCTGACGCGGACGTCGCGTGCGGGGACCCGCTGCAGTGCCTGGTTCGCGGTGATGATGACGCGCTGGGCCGGTCGCGACACGATGCCCGTCGCGTCGTACGACACCGCCCGCAGCCGCGGGCCCTGCTGCGACCCGACGACCGCGGCGAGCGCTGCCGCGACGACCAGCACGAGCACGACGGCCACGAAGCGGCGTCGGAAGCGTGTCGCGACGGGGCGGCGCTCCGGCTCAGTACTCATACGGGTCCTCGGGCTGTGCGACGGTGCGCACGGTGGCGGCCCGGATGACGATCCGGACGTCCGAGGCCTGGTCGGGGTTGTCGACGAACGCCCCGGTGACCCGGACCCACTGGTTCTCGCGCGGGACGACACCGTCGGTCGTGACGCCGAGCCCCACGGGCTGGGCGTCGACGGCGCAGCAGCTGATCACGAACCTCGTCAGGGTGAACGAGTCCCCGGAGCCCGGCACGACGAACCCGGTCAGCGTCACCCGCTTGCCGACGAGCTCGCTGGTGTCCGTCGTCTGCCGGATGATCGCTGCCCAGTCCTTCACGCCGTAGCCCGACGTGTCGACGGCACTGCTGCCGAGCAGTGACACGGGGGCGTTCGAGCCGGTGGCGTTCGACAGCGACGCCGAGTCGACGGCGCGCTGCTGGGCGGTGCGGGCCGACAGCGTCGTCGGGGGCAGGACCAACATCGCGGCGGTGACCCCGACCGTCACCAGTGCCGCGATCCCGCCGAGCACGAGCCGCACTGCGCCTCTGGACCGCGCGGGTGCTGCATCGTCCGGACCCGCGTGGTCGTGTGTGTGACCCGCTCCCCGCGCCACGACGAGCAGTCCCGCGACGCTCGCCGGCACCGCGACCCCGGCGAGCACGACCGTGAACACCGAGTACCGCGGGTTGATGTACAGGTCCAGGTGACCGCTGGCGGCGAGCCAGATCGTGCAGAGGGCGACCGCCAACACCGACCCCAGGCCGAGCAGTGCCGGAGGGCGCCGGTCGTGTTCCGTGTCAGACGAGGACATTCATCACCAACCCCACGGCAGCGGCGAACAGGACGCAGACGACCGACAGCAGCACCAGGAACCGCGTGCGGAAGGTCGTCCGGAGCAGGGCAATCATCTTGACGTCGATGATCGGCCCGATGATCAGGAAGGCGGTGAGGGCCCCGGGCAGGAACGTCGACGCGAACGACAGCGCGAAGAAGGCGTCGACGTTCGAGCAGAGCGACACCGTCATCGCCAGCAGCATCATCGCGAGCACGGAGAGCACGGGGTTGCTGCCGATCGCCACCAGCGTGCTGCGCGGCACGGCGACCTGGATCGCGGCGGCCAGCCCCGCACCGACGAACAGTGCGGGCATCATCGTGGCCGTCTCGCCGCCGAACTGCGCCGCGCTCTCCCGCCAGCGGTTCCGCGGCACTGGGGCTCCGACGGCGGCGCGGCACCGGGCCTCGAAGGCGGGGAGCAGCAGGTCCGTGGGGCGACGGTGCGCGGCGACGATCCAGCCCACCAGGTTCGCCACCACGAACCCGCCGACGATCCGGACGGGCAGGATCCAGCCCGACCAGCCGAACGCCTGCGCGGTGCTGACGATGACGAGCGGGTTGAGGATCGGCGCCGCGACCAGGAACGTGACGGCCTCGGCGGGCGTGAAGCCTCGGAGCATCAGGCCGCGCGCGAGCGGGACGTTGCCGCACTCGCACACGGGGAACAGCATGCCGATCAGCGAGATCACCGCACGCCGGGGCATCGGGCGGCTCGGCAGGATGCGCTCGAGCGCACCGTGGGGCACCCACACCTCGACCACGATCGACAGCACGATGCCGAGCACCACGAACGGCAGCGACTCGACGACGACGCTGATCGCGAGCGTCAGGAAGTCCTGCACCACGTCGGGCAGTCCGGCGTTCCCGACGTTCGGCGTGACGAGCCGGATGCCCAGCAGGACGACGACGGCCAGCAGCACCAGGCCCGGGCCGGTCAGGGTCCGGCTGCGCTGCTGCGGCGGCGTGGTGGTGCGCGTCGTCACCGGGACAGGATAGGCGGCGTCAGTGTCCGACCAGCGCGGCGACGTGCCGGTCGAGCAGGTCGATCGCCCAGCTGGTGTCGGCGTCGGGCGGCAACCGCACGACCTGCATCGCGAGCCCATCGATCAGCGCGTGCAGCCGGCAGGCCTCGTACGCCATGTCGTCCGGTGACACCCCGACGGCACCGAGGACCTGCCCGCACCAGTCCTGCATCTCGGCGACCACCCGGTCGTGGAACGGCCGGAGCTCGGGATCGGTCAGTGCCGCGGTGCCCAACGCCAGGTAGACGTCGAGCTCGATGCGGCGTTCGTCGTCCAGGGGCAGCAGCTCGACGAGCACCGCGTGTGCCAGTGCGCGCCCGGTCAGGTGGTCGGGGAGCGCCTGGATGCGCGCTGCCGTGCCGTCGAAGACCAGGTTCAGTGCGTGCTCGCGCACGCTGGCCTGGGTCGGGAAGGTGTAGCGGACGGTGCTCGGCGCCAGTCCTGCCTCGGCGGCGACGTTCCGCACGCTCAACGCACCGAGACCGTCGCGCGCCAGCACCCGGCAGGCCGCTTCGGAGACGGTCCTGCGGCGTTCGTCGACGTCCATGCTGCGAGCCACCCGATCATTCTGGCACGACTGTGCGACTTCGTGCTAGAACTGGTCTGGTCGTTGTCGCACAGTCGTGCGGGAATGTTGATCGAAGGAGGAACGTCATGGTCTGGATCGTCCTGGTCCTGTCCGGCGTGCTCGAAGCCGTGTGGGCCACGGCGCTCGGCGCGTCGAACGGGTTCAAGAAGGTGGTGCCGTCGATCGTCTTCGTCGCTGGCATGGCCCTGAGCATGATCGGCCTGGCGTTCGCGATGACCGCGATCCCGGTCGGCACGGCCTATGCGGTGTGGGTCGGCATCGGCGCGTCGCTGACCGTGCTGGTCGCCGTCGCCCGTCGACAAGAGGCCGCGTCGTTCGCCCGGATCGGCCTGGTGCTCGGACTCGTCGCCTGCGTCGTCGGGCTCAAGGTGGTGAGCTGAGATGCCGTGGATCGTGCTGTTCGTCAGCGCCACCCTCGAGACCGTGTGGGCGACCGCCCTCGGTGCGAGCAACGGGTTCACCGAGCTCGGCCCGACACTGCTGTTCGCCGTGACGATCGCGATCAGCCTGGTCGCGTTCGCGTACGTGCTCAAGCACATCCCGATCAGCACCGCCTACGCCGTGTGGACGGGGACCGGGGCCGCGCTGACCGTGCTGTGGGGCATGGCGACCGGCGCCGAGCCCGTCACCGTGCTGCGCCTGGTCTTCATCGCCGGGATCGTCGGGTGCGTGGTCGGCCTGAAGCTGCTGTCGGCACGCCCGCCGGCACCGCGCGCCTGAGCCCCCGTTCCCCTCCGAAAGCGACAGATCACCGCGGACGGTCGGCGCAGATCTGTCGCTTTCGCGAAAGCGACAGATCAGGCCGGACGGTCGGGGTGGTTCTGTCGCTTTCGCAGGGTGGACCGGACCACAGACGGACGGGAGGCCCGGTGCCAGCTGGCACCGAGCCTCCCGTCCGTCATGGTCGTCGGATCAGACCGACGCTCCGGTGAACTCGTCGACGGCGGCGACGTGGTCGCTGCCGACCGCACCCGCTGCGCGGGCGGCGGCGACGCGCTCGGCGTGGCTCGGCGGGTTGCTCGGCACGTGGGCCGGGCGGTCACCGTCGTTGATCGCACGCAGGGCGGGGACGATGTCCTCGGCCAGGATGTCGATCTGCTCGAGCACCGTCTTGAGCGGCAGGCCCGCGTGGTCGATGAGGAACAGCTGGCGCTGGTAGTGGCCGACGTGGTCCTTCATCGCGGCGTACCGGTCGATGACCTGCTGCGGGGAACCGACAGTCAGCGGGGTCTGCTCGGTGAAGTCCTCCATGGTCGGGCCGTGGCCGTAGACCGGGGCGTTGTCGAAGTACGGGCGGAACTCGGCCTGGGCGTCCTGCGAGTTCTTCCGGGCGAAGAACTGCCCACCCAGGCCCACGATCGCCTGGTCGGCACGGCCGTGTCCGTAGTGCTCGAAGCGCTGACGGTAGAGCCCGACCATCTGCTCGGTGTGCTGGATCGGCCAGAAGATGTTGTTGTGGAAGAACCCGTCGCCGTAGTAGGCGGCCTGCTCGGCGATCTCCGGTGTGCGGATCGAGCCGTGCCAGACGAAGGGCGCGACGCCGTCGAGCGGGCGCGGGGTCGACGTGAAGCCCTGCAGCGGCGTGCGGAACTTCCCCTGCCAGTTCACGACGTCGTTCTCCCAGAGCTGGCGGACGAGCGCGTAGTTCTCGATCGCCAGGTTGACGCCCTGCCGGATGTCCTGCCCGAACCACGGGTAGACCGGGCCGGTGTTGCCGCGGCCCATCATCAGGTCCATGCGGCCGTCGGAGATGACCTGCAGCATCGCGTACTCCTCGGCGATGCGCACGGGGTCGTTCGTCGTGATGAGCGTGGTGCTCGTCGAGAGCGTGATGTTCTTCGTCCGACCGGCCAGGTAGCCGAGCATCGTCGTCGGGCTCGAGGCCACGAACGGCGGGTTGTGGTGCTCGCCGGTCGCGAACACGTCGAGGCCGGCCTGGTCCGCGTGCTCGGCGATCGTCAGGATGTCGCGCACGCGCTGGGTGTCGTCCGGCGTGGTGCCCGTCGTGGGGTCGGTCGTGACGTCGCTGACCGTGAAGATCCCGAACTGCATGGTGGTCGCCTCCTGCGTCCTCGTTCTATGCGTTTGCATCGAACTGACGAGTACAACGTAGCGCAGGCCGGGGCATTCCCGCCACCGTGCCCGACTCCCTCGTGGGCGCGTGGTGGGTCACCGGGTCCGCTGCCTGCCCCCCCGAGATCACCCCTGGTTGGGTGCCATCCGCGGGCAGCGCGACGGTGCCGATCACCGGTAGCGTCGATGCAACGCCCTCACCAGGCACGATGATCAGGACTCCACGGAGGTGTCAGCGTGACCACCATCACCTCGACCGCGCGTCTCGTCCGCGACGAGTGGGTCCTGACCTGCATGGACTATCCCGCGATCGAGCACCACGGGTCGTGGCTCGACGAGGTCGTCGTGCAGCACCGCTCGATGGTCCGCGAGTTCTCGGGCGTCGACCCGGACATCGAGTACCTGCTCGGGGACGCGGACACGATGGCCCGCATGGCGACCGTTCGCCAGGCCGCAGCACGGGCGCGGGAGCTCCGCGACGAGGCCAGGGCCGTCGAGGACTCGGTCGCCCTCGAGCGCGACCGTCTGGTGCAGGAGCTGTCGGACCTGCGCGTCGCGCCGTCCGAGATCGCCGTCGTGCTCGGCGTGCCGGTCCGGTCCGTGCGGCACGATGCCGGCGCCGACGAAGAGGCGCGCATCGCACGTCGGATCCTGCGGTCCATGCACGCGGTGTGACCGACCGGGCGGCGCTCTGGAGGCCCGGGGCCGGGTCCAGACACGGGTCCGGCCCGCTTCGTGGCCGCTTCCGTGCGCGGTTCCGGCCCGGTTCCGAGTCCGGTCAGACAGGCGTCGGCGTGCCGCTGGTGTCGGTCGTCGGCGCCGCGTGGTGCATCCCGTCCGCCAACCACACGACGGTGACCACCACCAGCACGCTCGCCGACGACGCCATACGGCCCGCGACGAGCAGCGCGTCGTGGTCGTGGCCCGAGCCGGTCGCGAGCGCCACGACAGCCGCGGCCGCACCCACGGCGAACGTCACACCGGTCGAGACGACGAGGATCGCGGTCACCAGACGGCGCGGTCCACGTCGGCCGTCGCGGTCACCGCGCGCACCCTGGTCGACCCGCGGACCGACCGCACGGACGATGCCGACCCAGAACAGGGCGACGGCGCAGGCCCCCACGATGTCACTGACGCGGTGCCAGCCGTACACGACGGTCTGGTTCGCGACGAAGACGGCGTAGGCGGCCCCGACCAGCAGCACCACCGGCCGGAAGCGCCTGGGCGTGACCATCAGCACGGCGAACAGCGCGGCGAGGGCGATCGTCGCGTGGCCCGAGGGGAACGAGTTCGGCGTCGTCGACTGGGCGATCTCCGGGCGGACGGCGATACGCTTCACCAGGGTCGAGGTGCCCGCCGACGCGAGCACCACCAGACCCGCCGCCAGTCCCACGGCGAGCCGCCTCCGGGCGAACGCCACGGCGGCGATCACGACGATGAGCAGCAGCACGACCGGGACCGAGATGACGTTCAGGGCGGTGTCCGACCCGAACAGGTCGGTCTCGCGGACGCCGCCGAGCGCGGAGTCCTCGACTCGCTGCCCGACGGGCGTCAGCACGGCGACCGCGTACACGAGAGGCACGATCACGAACCCCACACCGGCCAGCACCCCCCACCGCAGCCGCCGAGACACGCTCGGCCCGCGGGGGTCCTCACGCGAGAACGGCGCACGGCGGTCGGGCGTGCGGGTCACGGGGATCGTCCTCCTCGGCGTGGTCGTCGCGGGACTGCTCGTGCGCCTGGTGACGGCGCTTCGATTGGGTCGGTCGGGGCGGGACACGATACCGTTGACCGGCCGGTCGGACGCTGGGAACCAGGGCGCCGTCGCGCCGGGTGCGGGTCCGGTCGCAGCCCGCTCGCCGGGGACGTCCGCCCGGACGGCACCGGCAACAGCGTCCCGCACGACATCACCGTCGGCCCTGGTGGCACGAGAAGAGGAGACCGAAGTGGCAGTCAAGGAACCGAGCATCATCGCCTCGCCGAACCGAGGGCTCGCGCTGACCGTCGGCATGCTGCTCGCCGTCTGGGGCGTCCTGGGCTTCTTCTTCGCCGGTGACAACGGCGCCCGCTTCTTCGGCGACAGCGGCGGCCTGCTGTGGAACGCCTTCCTGGTGAACGCCGCCCTCGTCCTGATCTGGACGGTGCTCGCCGCTGCGCTGTTCATCGTCGGCCTCGGCAACACCATCGGCTCGCGCAACGTGAACCTGGTCGTGGGCGTCGTGCTGATCGTCATGGCCGTGTACGGCTTCGTGTTCATGAACACCTCGGCCAACGTGTTCGCGATGAACCTGGCGGACAACATCTTCAACGCGATCGTGGGCGTCGTGCTGGTGCTCACCGCGCTGGGTGCGGACAAGCAGAACATCGCCGCGCTGCGGGCCGCCCGCGCCTGACACCTGCTCCCTCGCCGCCCGTCTGCCGCACCGGCAGGCGGGCGTCGTCGTCGGGCGGGCGGGCGTCGTCGTCGGGTTCGCCGCGTCAGGCGTCGGGCTTCGGCGCTTCGAGCTGCGTCGCGACGACGCGGGGCGCCTCGGACATGAAGCGCCGGACGTCCAGGTCCACGATGATGTCCGACGGGCGCAACGGCCGCGTCAGGTAGAGCCCGTCCAGCGAGGTCAGTCGGGAGAGCGCGACGTAGGTCTGCCCCGCGCTGAACACCCGGTTGCCCAGGTCGATCACGGCCCGGTCGTAGGTGCTGCCCTGGGACTTGTGGATCGTCACGGCCCAGGCGAGCCGCAGCGGGAACTGCTGGAACTCCCCCACGGTGTCCTTCTTGAGTTCCTTCTTGTCGGCGTCGTAAGAGTACTTGAACTTCTCCCACACCGATGGCTGGACCTCGAAGGACTCACCGTCGATGTCGACCCAGACCGTGTCGCGGATGGTCTGCACGACGCCGAGCGTGCCGTTCACCCAGCGTTGATCGGGGTCGTTGCGCAGGAACATCACGTGGGCGCCGGGCTTGAGCTCGAGGGCTTCGTCCGCCGGGAAGTTCCGACCGCCGAAGTCGCCGTTGACGTCGGCCCGGGCGGTCTTCACGGTGCCGGGCAGCCGTTCGAGCGCCGCCTTGTTGATCCGCGCCACGGTGTCGTTGCGGGTCGCGAGGGTGATCGCGTCGTCCGGAGCCGGACGCGCACCGGCCTCGTTCAGGCGGTTCGCCACGTCCGCGGTGACCCGACCGTGCCGCACGGCCGTCAGCATCGCCGCGAAGGCGTCGTCCCGCTGCCGGTGGACGGTGGCGAGCTCGATGATGTTGAGCTCGGCCTCGAGCCACACCTTGGCGTCGAAGAACCAGAGCGATCGGTAGTGGTCGGTGAAGTACGCGCGCTCGTCCCCGTCGCCCGGCACCGGCGGCAGCTGGTACGGGTCACCGAACATGACGACCTGCACGCCACCGAACGCCTCGAACTGGCGGCCGCGGGCCTTGCGGAGTGAGCGGTCCATGGCGTCGAGCAGGTCAGCGTTGACCATCGAGACCTCGTCGATGACCAGGGTGTCGATCGTGTTGAGGAGTTTGCGGGTGTCCGGGCCCTGTCGCAGCTCGGCGTCCGCGATGAGCCCGATCGGCAGCCGGAACAGCGAGTGGATGGTCTGGCCGCCGACGTTGAGGGCTGCGACGCCCGTGGGGGCGCAGATGACGACCTGCTTCTCGGTGTTCCACGACAGGTGGTTGAGCAGCGTGGACTTGCCCGTCCCCGCGCGCCCGGTGATGAAGACGTGGTCGCGGGTGGACTCGATGTGGTCGAAGACGGCGCGCTGCTCAGCGCTCAGCTCGATGCTCACGAGACGCTCGTCTCGGTGCCGGGGGCCACGGCGCCGGGCGTCGCACCCCCGTGCGGACGTCGCGCCCCGTCCCCCGCGGGCGCGACGCCCGCAGAGGGGCGCGATCCGGAGTCGCGGGGCCCGGGCGCGCCCGCACGGTCGTGCCGCAACCGCACGACACCGACGACCACCACGGCGACGACCAGCAGCACGCCGGCCACGACCAGGACGACGCCGGCGCGGGCCTGGTCGACCAGCGGGTCCGGCCCCCACGTCCGCCCCGTCGCGCCGAACCACGACGCCTGCAGCAGTCCGAGGGCGCCCTGCATCGCGATGCCGAGCGACACCATGCCCCCGGCGACGACCACGGCACCGGCAGCCCGCACCGCGAACGCCGCCCGCGATGCCGACCGGGCACCGGCGGCGACGGGCGTCAGGAGCGTCGGCAGCGCGAGGAGCCCGACCAGCAGGAACACCACGTCGATCACGGTGCGACCGATCGAGTCACTGGCCGACCACCGCACCGCCTGGGTGCCGACGAACGCCCACCAGAGCGCCGCCAGCAGCACGAACGCCGGGAAGGGCTGCACCAGGTAGCGCACGGCGGCGTTGTCGACGAGGACACCGGTCCACTCGCGGACGCCCGTGCTGCCGTCGTCCCGCGGGTGCACTGCCGCACGGATGAGCTGCACCGGTGCCGCGGCCCACACCAGCGCGGGGACGACCACACCGAGCAGCACGTGCGCACCGACGTCGGCAGACAGCAGGAACCGGTCGTACTGGTGCAGCGAGCCCGAGGTCGCGACGACCAGGCTGACGACGGCGATCGCAGCCGCGACACTGCGACGGACCGGCCAGGACACTCCGCGACGACGGAGCCGGACCACGCCGGCGATGTAGGTGGCCACGAGGAGCACGGCGACCATGAGCCAGAACAGGTCGATGTTCCACTGCGTCAGCCACCCCCACGTGCCGGGCGCCCGGGGCAACGGGTCGTCGGTCAGGATCTCGGCCGGAGAGGGATCACTCGTCTTGCTCAGGGCGATCTGGTCGACCGGCGTCGCCGTGCGGCCGAGCGCCGCCGCGAAGCCCGAGGCGACGCCCATGACGGCGAGCTCGAGCACCACCAGGGTCCAGAACGGCCGTGCACGCCCAGGCGTGGCCGTCAGGGCGACGACGGCGCGACGACGCTGCACCGCCCCGAGGACGCCGAGCGCGATGATCGCCGCGGTCTTCACCAGGACCAGCGCGCCGTACGGGGTGAACAGGTTCGAGAACGCGCCGACCCGGATCTGCGCGGACGCGACACCGGAGACCGCGACCAGGACGAAGCACCCGAGCGCGATGCTGGAGTACCGACCGACCACGAGTGCCAGGCGGTCCCCCGGCACCACCGCACGGACGAGCGTCAGCATCACGAGCCCGCCGATCCACAGAGCGGCGCCGACCAGGTGCAGCCCGAGCGCGGTGACCGCGGCGTCGTGGCTGGCCGTGCCGGCGGCGTGCCCCTGCTGCGCGAGGGGGACGAGGCCGATCATCGCGACGCCGGCGGTCAGGGCGACCATGCCCCGCGACCGGACGGCGAAGCAGAGCACCGTGACGGCGGCCGCGACCAGCACGGTGACCAGCCACGCCAAGCCCAGGTCGGTCCCGGTCAGGAACACGCCCATCGACTGGCCGAACTGGTCGTCGAGCGAGATCCGCGACCCGGCGACGCTGAGGAACGTGAAGAAGGTCGTGACGGCCGACGCGACGGTCCAGACGCCGGCCGACGCGGCCGCGACGTCGATCGCACGGTTCCACTCGGGGGCCGTCCGTGACAGCCCGATGGTCACGAGCGCGAGACCGCCGATGGTGGCCGCAGCGGACAGGTCGACGACGACCCGGGCGATCGGCAGCCCGAAGCGCACCGCGGAACCGGGGTCGGCGATCAGCGCGGCGTCGGCCCCGCCGCCGATCACCAGGGCGACCAGCAGCGACACGAACGCGACGAGGACCAGCACGGCTGGCCCGGCGATGCGCGCGATCCGGTTCACCCGACAAGCCTAGGCGCTGCCCACCGCGGCACCGAACGCCGGACCCGGACCTGTGGAGGACCGGCAGGAACGACGAAGGGGACGGCCGGAGCCGTCCCCTGCGTGCCGTACGACAGTCTTACTTGACCGAGGCCTTGAGCTTCGAGCCGGCGCTGACCTTGACCGAGTCGCTCGCGGCGATCTCGATGGCTTCACCCGTCTGCGGGTTGCGGCCGGTGCGGGCGGCGCGGTGCGTCTTCTCGAAGGCGATCCACCCGGGGATCGTGACCTTCGTGCCGTCGGCGACGGAGCCCGAGACGACGCTGAAGAGCGCGTCGACGACGCCGTTGACGGTGGCCTGGCTCTGGCCGGACTCGGCGGCGACGGCAGCGACGAGCTCGGTGCGGTTCAGTGACTTGTCAGCCATTGGATGTCCTCCTCGGACTTCTTGCGTATCGGTCGGACGCACGTGGCGCCCGGTGCCCTGAGCGGTTGCCCCGGGGCTTCGGACCAGCGGGCCGAGGGCCCGGCGGAACCAGAGGTGAACCTACCAGCCGGTCGCGATGATGACCGCCGACTCGCCCGGATTTCCGGGGGTGTCGCGGGATGCAAGGGACGGATGGGGCCAATGTGACGAACCTGTCCCCCGAAACGACGAACACCCCGTCACCGGTGTGGGTGACGGGGTGTTCGTGGAGTGGGTGCTTACCAGGAGCTCTTGGTGATGCCCGGCAGTTCGCCACGGT
Source organism: Microbacterium sp. M1A1_1b (assembly GCF_053345565.1). Taxonomy (NCBI): domain Bacteria; kingdom Bacillati; phylum Actinomycetota; class Actinomycetes; order Micrococcales; family Microbacteriaceae; genus Microbacterium; species Microbacterium sp. M1A1_1b. The sequence continues at coordinate 48,527 of NZ_JBKFAJ010000003.1, read as the reverse complement.
GCGCCATGTCGCGGAAGCGGACACGGCTGATGCCGAACTCACCGAGGTGGCCACGGGGGCGGCCGTCGATGGCGTCACGGTTGCGGTAGCGCACCGGCGAGGCGTCGCGGGGGAGCTTCTGCAGCCCCACGCGAGCGGCCTCACGCGACTCGTCCGTGCCGTTCGGGTCCACGAGGGCCTTCTTCAGCTCGAGACGACGCTCGGCGTAGCGCGCGATGACGACGGCACGCTGGTTGTTCTTCGCGATCATGCTCTTCTTGGCCATGCTTAGCGCTCCTCACGGAAGTCGACGTGCTTGCGGACGACCGGGTCGTACTTCTTCAGCACGAGACGGTCCGGGTTGTTGCGACGGTTCTTCTTGGTCACGTACGTGAACCCGGTGCCCGCCGTCGAGCGGAGCTTGATGATCGGACGGACGTCCTGACCCTTCTTCGCCATCAGATCTTCTCCCCACGGGCGAGGACGTCCTTGACGACGGACTCGATCCCACGTGCGTCGATGACCTTGATGCCCTTCGCGCTCAGGGTGAGCGTGACGTTACGACGAAGCGAGGGCACGTAGTACGTCTTCTTCTGCACGTTCGGGTCGAAGCGACGCTTCGTCCGGCGGTGCGAGTGCGAGATGTTGTGTCCGAAGCCGGGGGTGGCTCCGGTCACCTGGCACACTGCTGCCATGGTTTCCTCCTGATGATTACCGTGCGGCCGATCGGTCGCACCCAAGGTCACTTGCCTGGCGCACACGCGCGTGGTCACCGTGGGTGACGTTGCGAGGGGGTTGTGTGCACCGCCCAGTTCGACTGCGAGAGACGAACACGTCCGTCTTCGAGAGACGGATCCGCGCAACCGCGGCGTTCGCGACGGTCGGAGGGCTGAACAACGGGCCCGCGCAAGCACGGACCAGCAGCCAACGATACGCGAAGGTCGGGCGTGTCGCAAACCCGGTCTGGAGGCCCGGCCCGGCTCGGTCCCGCCGGCGCGGTCCACGGGGTCGGCGGTCTCAGGCCCCGGTGCGCGCCGCCGTGCAGGCAGCACACTCGCCGAAGATGTCCACGACGTGGCTGGCGTTCGTGAACCCGTGCTCGGCGGCGACCTGCTGGGCCCACCGCTCGACCGGGTCCGCCTGGATCTCGACCGTCCGTCCGCAGTTCCGGCAGATCAGGTGGTGGTGGTGCTTGTCGGTCGTGCAGGCCCGGTAGAGCGACTCGCCGTCCTGCTGCAGGGAGTCGGCGTCACCCTCGGTCGCCAGGTCGGCGAGCGCGCGGTACACCGTGGCAAGCCCGATCGTCGAGCCGCCGTCACGCAGGTGTGCGTGCAGCGCCTGGGCACTGACGAACCCCTCGGTGGAGTCGAGCGCGCCGCGGACGGCCTCGCGCTGCCAGGTGTTGCGCTTGGCCTTGGGCGCTGCGGACTGCGGTGCGGCGGCGGGCTTCTGGACGGCGTTCATACGGCGACCTCCTGCTGGGGTGCGGACTGCTGTTCGCGGACGGTGACGCGGTCGCGACCACGTCGTTCGCGGCGCGCTCCGACGACGCGGCAGACCACCCAGATGGCGAACGAGATGGTGGTGACGTACGGGCTGATCGGCAGTCCACCACCGAGCGCCAGCAGGATCCCGCCGACGACCGACACGACGGCGAACAGCATCGACAGCAGCGGGACGAGCACGGGGTGCACGGTCAGGCGGAGCGCCGCGGCCGCTGGCGTGACCAGCAGCGAGAGCACGAGCAGGGCGCCGACGATCTGCACCGAGACCGCCGTCGCGAGCCCGAGCGCGAGCATGAAGACGAGCGCGAGTGTCCGGACGGGGACCCCCGCTGCCGCCGCGACGTCGGGGTCGACGGACGCGAACATCAGGGGGCGCCAGATGACGACCAGGATCGCCACGACGACGGCGCTGATCACGATGAGCGAGGTGAGCTGCGGGTTGTCGACCGAGACGATCTGCCCGGTCAGCAGCCCGAACTTGTTGGCCGCACGCCCCTTGTAGAGCGCCAGGCACAGGATCCCGAGTCCAAGCCCGAACGGCATGAGCACGGCGATGATCGAGTTGCGGTCGCGGGCCCGCGAGCCGAGCAGTCCGATCAGCAGCGCGGCGATCACCGAGCCCACCAGGGACCCGGTGACGACGTTGACGCCGAGCAGCAGCGACGCGCTGGCACCCGCGAACGACAACTCGCTGATGCCGTGCACCGCGAACGGCATGTTGCGGGCGACGACGAACGGCCCGATGAGCCCGCCGACGATGCCCAGCACCGCGCCGGCCCAGATCGAGTTCTGCACGAGCGCGACGAGCTCGGGCCAGTCCTGGAACGAGAAGACCGTCGACCAGACGTCCATCACAGCCGCCCTTCGTCCGGGCCCGGCGTGTGCGGGTCCGCTTCGCAGTGGTGGTGTTCGCCGGGGGCCTCGGCACCGCCGACGATGACGATCCGCCCCATCGTGCGCACGACGTCGACGGGCGTGCCGTACAGGTCGGACAGCACGTCGGCGCGCAGGACCTCGTCCGGGGACCCGATCCGGAAGCGGCCGCCCGCGATGTACAGGACCCGGTCGACGACGTCGAGGATCGGGTTCACGTCGTGCGTGACGAACAGCACTGCCGCGCCCTGCTGTCGGCGCTGGCGGTCGATGAGCTCGGTGACCCCGCGCTGGTGGCGCAGGTCGAGCGAGATGAGGGGTTCGTCGCAGAGCAGCAGGGCCGGGTCGGCCGCGATGGCCTGTCCGACGCGGGTGCGCTGCTGTTCACCGCCGGAGAGCTCGGCCACGGGGGCGTCGGCGAACGCGGTGGCCCCGACCTCGTCGATGATCCGGTCGATGCGCTCGCGCTCGGCCCCGCGCTCGGGTCGGATGCCCCAACGGTGCCCGGTCACGCCCTGGGCGATCATGTCCCGGGCGCGCAACGGGGTACCGGACTCCATCAGGCGCTGCTGCGGGATGTACCCGATGCGGCGGTGCCCACGGCGGATCGGCTGGCCGAGGAACGTCATCGACCCGCTGGTCAGGCGCTGCTGCCCGAGCACGGTCCGCAGCAACGAGGTCTTGCCGGCGCCGTTCGGCCCGAGCACCGCCAGGAACTCCCCCGGTGCCACGTCGAGGTCGAGGCCGTCCCAGAGCTTGCGCGCCCCGTAGGACAGCCCCGCGTCGTGCAGCGCGAGCACGGCGGGACCGCCGCTGCGCTGGGCAGCGGCGGTCCGCGTCTGGTCCTGGATCGTCGTCACTTCGTCAGCGCCGCCTTGACCGCGTCGATGTTCGCCTGCTGCCACGAGACGTAATCCTCCCCCTTCGGGAGCGTCTCCGTGACACCCACCACCGGGATGCCTGCCGTGTCGGCGGCCTTCTTGACCTGTTCGGTCTCGGGGCTGGAGGTCTGCTCGTTGTAGGCCAGCAGCTTGACGGTGCGGTCGCTGAACAGCTTCAGGGTGTCGTTGAGCGACGCGGGCGGGACGTCGTTGCCCTCTTCGATCGCCTCGGAGAAGGCCTGGGGCGTGACGTTGTCGAGTCCCATCGCCTGGAAGAGGTAGCCCGGCACGGGCTCGGTGTAGGCCACCTTGTCGCCCTGGTCGGACTGCTTGGCGGCGGCGGTCTGCGACTCGAGGTCCTGCAGCTTGGCCGTCAGGGCCTTGGCGTTGGACTCGAACGTCGCCTTGTCCGCGTTGTCGAGGGTGCCGAGGCGGTGGGCGATGTCCGCGACGAGCGTGACCATCGTCGGGTAGCTGTAGAACACGTGCTCGTTGAACTCGGTGTCGCCGGCCTTGTCGAGCCCGGACAGCTTCACGACGTTGATCGTGTCGGCCGTGGTGTTCGACGACTTCGCCAGCGTGGTCATGAAGTCGTCGTACCCGCCACCGTTCTCGATGAGCAGGTCGGCCTTGGACACGGCGAGCTGGGTCTGCGCGCTGGACTCGAACGAGTGCGGGTCCTGCGAGGGGTCCTCGAGGATGCTCGTCACGCTGACGTGCTTGCCACCGATCGTCTCGACGAGCGAGCCGTACACGTTGGTCGAGGCGACGACGCGGACGGTGCCGTCACTGCTGGCACCGGAGGACCCGGACGAGGTCGCGCAGCCCGTCAGGGCGAGCGCGGCGGCGCCGACGACGAGCGGCAGGGCGAGGAGGCGACGGTTCTGCATGTCGACGACGCTAGTGCTAGTTGATAACGATTGTCAAAACCAACGCGAGCCGAGACGGGAGGCTCGGTGCCAGCTGGCACCGAGCCTCCCGTCTGGTGGTGGTCGCGACTAGGCCTTGGTGGCCGCGTCGATCGCGTTCTCGGCGATCGTGTCCTCTTCGCGGCCGGGGGTCCGCAGGTTCCACTTCTTGATCACGAAGCTGAACAGGAAGTAGTAGACGACCGCGTAGCCCAGGCCGATCGGGATGAGCCAGATCGCCCCGTCCGCCTTGCCGAAGTTGAGCACGTAGTCGATCGCGCCGGCCGAGAACGAGAACCCGTCCCGGATGCCGAGCGCGTTGACCAGCGCGAGCGAGGTCCCCGTCAGCACTGCGTGGATGACGTAGAGCGGGAACGCCACGAACATGAACGAGTACTCGAGCGGCTCGGTGATGCCCGTCACGAACGACGTCAGCGCGGCGGAGATCATGATGCCGCCGACCAGCTTGCGGTTCTGCGGCTTGGCGTTGCGCCAGATCGCCAGGGCTCCGGCGGGGAGCGCGAACATCATGATCGGGAAGAAGCCGGTCTGGAAGATGCCCGCGGTCGGGTCGCCGGCCAGGAAGCGCGCGATGTCGCCGTGGTAGGTCACACCGCCGGTCGAGAAGCTGCCGAGCTGGAACCACGGGAAGAAGTTGAGCAGCTGGTGCAGGCCGATCGGGATCAGCATGCGGTTGACGAACCCGAAGACGCCGCCACCGATCACGGCGTTGTCGGCGACGGCCTGACCTGCCGCCGTCAGGGCGATGTCGAAGTAGCGGTACACGAAGGACATGAGCACGGCGATGACCAGACCGGCGACCGCCGTGAGGATCGGGACCAGGCGACGGCCCGAGAAGAACCCGAGGAAGTCCGGCATCTTCGTGCGGTGGAAGCGGCTCCACAGCCCGGCCGCGACCAGACCCATCACGATGCCGCCCAGGACGCCGAAGTTGATCGTCGCCTGGTCGCCGTTCGCGTCCTTGACCCCGGCGAGCACGATCGGGGACATCGCCGCGAACACCTGGTACATGACCATGTAGCCGACGACCGCGGCGAGCGCCGTGGTGCCGTCGGACTTCTTGGCCCAGCCGATCGCGATGCCGACGGCGAACAGCAGTGGCAGCCACGTGAAGACACCGTTGCCGGCGGCGGCGACGATCGTCGCCCCCTTGGCGAACCCGGGGATCGCGCCGAGCATGTCGGACTGGCCGAGGCGCAGCAGGATGCCCGCGGCGGGCATGACCGCGATCGGCAGCAGCAGGCTCCGCCCGAGGCGTTGCGCGTTGGCGAAGAGCTTGCTCTGCTTCTTCGGCGTCTTCTTCTCCGGCACATCCGTGGTGGCAGCAGTGCTCATCGGAGGTCCTCTCGTCATCGGGTGGAGCTGTCGGGGGTGGGTTGAGTCGTGGGGGCGGCGCAGGTAACCTCGGCGGTGTCGCCAGGTCCGGTCCTGTCCGGTCATGACCAGTCCGTAGTCTCCGTGACGACGGCATGCATGTCAACCTGGGCAACGACCCTGAACGAGGAGGAAACCGATGGCCGACATCAAGGCAGCCGACATCATCGCCGCGCTCGGCGGCGCCGACAACATCGAAGAGGTCGAAGGCTGCATCACGCGCCTCCGCGTCGAGGTGGAGGACGGCGACCTCGTCGACAAGGACGCGCTGAAGTCGGCGGGCGCGCAGGCCGTCGTCGGTGGCGGCACCGGCTGGCAGGTCATCGTCGGACCGATCGCCGACAACCTCGCGCAGGACATCCAGGACGAGCTGTGACCGCAGTCCTGACCCCGTTCGCCGGCCCGGTCGTCGCACTCGCCGACGTGCCCGACCCGGTGTTCGCCGGGCAGCTCGTCGGTGCCGGGGTCGCCGTCGACCCGACCGGCGTCGAGGGCACGGTCACCGCGGTGGCTCCCGTCGCCGGCACGATCGTCAAGCTGCACCCGCACGCGTTCGCGATGCAGGGTTCGGCGGGGACGGACGTCCTGGTGCACGTCGGCATCGACACCGTGAAGATGGCCGGGCAGGGCTTCGAGCTGCTGGCTGCCGAGGGCGACACCATCGCTGCCGGTGACCCCGTCGTCCGGTTCACCCCGGCGACGATCACCGCTGCCGGGTACTCCCCGGTGTGCCCCGTCGTCGTGCTCGGTTCCGCGCCGGACTCGATCCCGCAGGACACCGTCGGCACCAAGGTCGCCGAGGGCGCCACGCTCTACACGGTCTGACCCGCGAGAGCGACAGTTCGCGGGGCACTGCCGCGCAACTCCTCCGCGAAAGCGACAGTTCGCCGCCGATCTTCGGGCGCGAACTGTCGCTTTCGCAGAGGGGACCGGCGGCCAGCGGCGGAGCCGGCCTGCGGCGGGACCGGCCGGCGGCGGCCGGGTCAGGCGACCGCGCGGGCCGCCGTGACCTCCATCTGCACGCGGTAGCGGTCGGAGCGGTACCACGACATCGCGTGCTCGACGGGCCGGTCGCCCGAGTACGAGACCCGGTCGAACTCCAGCACCGGAGCACCCGTCTTCGTGCCGAGCAGCGTCGCGACGTCGTCGGCTGCGGGCTTCGCCGCGACGGTCTGCTGGGCCCGGTCGATGGGCATGCCGTACTCGTTCGCGACGATCGAGTACACCGACCCGGACAGGTCGTGTTCGAGGAGCCCCGGGAACGCGTCCGCGACCAGCCATGCGTCGTCGATCGACACCGGCGCCCCGTCGGCCATGCGCAGGCGCTTCAGGTGGTACGCCGCGACGCCCTCGCCCAGGCGCAGTGCCGCGGCGGTGTCGGCCGGCGGGACCCGCTCCTCACGCACCAGCACGACCGTGGTCGGCACGTGGCCCATCGCCCGCATCTCCTCGGTGAACGAGGCCAGGTGCAGGGTCGACTGCACGGGCCGGTGGGCGACGAAGGTGCCCTTGCCGCGGACGCGCTCCAGGTAGCCCTCGTTGACGAGCTGGCCGAGGGCCTCGCGCACCGTGATCCGTGATACGCCGTACTCGGCGATGAGTGCCCGCTCGGACGGGATCGCCGCCCCCGGGGCCAGTCGGACGGTGGCCAGCTCGAGCAGGATCCGGCGCAGCTGCTGGTGCTTCGGCTCCGCGCCTTCGGTGATGCGGCTCGTCATCGGTCCCTCGTGCTCCGTTGCGGTGTCGGTGGTCGGCCGGGTGGTCCTGGGCGGACATGACCAGTTCCATCACAGTAGCGATCCCTGGGCAGAAGGTCGATGTACCCCGGAGAACCCGTGCCAGGATGTGCCCGTGATCTCCGTGGTGATCGTCGACGACGAAGCGCTGGTGCGGTACGGCTTCGAGCTGATCCTCGGCGCGGCACCCGACATCGAGGTGGTGGCGACGACCTCGGACGTCGACGCGCTCGCCGTCGTCACCGAGCACCGCCCCGACGTGGTGCTGCTGGACGTCCGCATGCCCCGCATCGACGGACTCGACCTGCTCGGTGCGATCACCGCGTTGCCCGAGCCCCCGGCGGTCGCCATGCTCACGACGTTCGACGCCGCCGAGCACCTGGGCCGGGCGATGGAGCTCGGCGCCGCGGGGTTCCTGCTCAAGGACACCGACCCCGAGGGACTGGCCCAGTACGTGAGAGTCCTGGCAGCCGGCGGCGTGGTGCTCGCGTCGGAACTCGACCGGGCCAGGCTGTTCGCCCCGTCGGTCACCGCGACCGAGGCGCCACCGATGACGGACCGTGAGCTCGCGGTCCTGCAGCTCGTCGCCGACGGGGTCAGCAACCCCGAGATCGGTGCGCGGCTCGGCGTCAGCACCGGCACCGTGAAGGAGGACGTCCGCGCGCTGCTCGCGGCCTTCGGCGTCGCGAGTCGTGTGCAGCTGGCCCTGCGCGCGGCCGCGGCCGGGCTGCTCCGTGTCTGAGTCGCGCGTCCGTCGGGCGCTCGACACGACGGACAGGAGGCTCGACACCGTGGTCGACGCCGGCCTGCGCTGGATCCGTGGTCACCGGCCGCCCTGGTGGCTGGTCGACGCGTTCTTCGTCGCCGCCGCCGTCGGGGACGCCGTGCTCGACATCTCCGGCGCCACCACGTTCGAGACGTCGATGTCCCTGCTGGCCGCCGCAGCCCTGCTGCTGCGCCGTCGCCTGCCCGTGACGGCGTTCGCGCTGACCCTGCCGGGGCTGTTCGTCGGGTCCGCGGTGGTGGCATCCGTCGTGGCGCTGTTCACGATCGGGCAGCGGACCGAGCGGCGGTGGCTGATGCTGCTCGCCGCGGTCGTCGAGTTCGTCGGGTTCGGCGGGTTCGTCGGCCCACCGCAGACCTTCGAGGACGTCATCGTCTCGATCATCTACGCCCTGATCTTCGCGCTCGGCCCCCTGTCGATCGGGCTGCTCGCCCAGACCCGCCAGCGCCTGACCGAACGGCTCGCCGAACGTGACACCGCCCGCGCCGAGGAACGCCGACAGGCCGCCGAGGTCGCGCTGTCCCGCGAACGGGCCCTGCTGGCGCGCGAGATGCACGACGTCGTCTCGCACCAGGTCACCCTCATCGCCGTGCAGGCCGGCGGGATGCAGATGGCCGGCCGGGACGAGGCCGAACGCGGCTTCGCCCGGACCATCCGGCAGTTGTGCGTCGTGACCCTGCAGGAACTGCGCGAGATGGTGCAGGTGCTCCGGGCCGCGGGTGGCACCGACCGCCAGATCGCCCCGCAGCCCGTCCTGGCCGACCTCGACCGGCTCGTCGCCGCCGCGGGGCTCGACACCACGACCGCGGTCGCGTTGCCCGAGACCCTGTCCCAGCCGGTGCAGCGTGCGGTCTACCGCTTCGTGCAAGAGGCGCTGACCAACGTCCGGAAGCACGCCCCCGGCGCCGCCGTGCACGTGTCGGGAGCCGTCGTCGACGGGGCCGTCGCCGTGCACGTCGTGAACGGGCCACCGGCGTCGGCGCGTCTGGAGCTGCCGGGGTCCGGCCTCGGGCTCATCGGCCTGAGCGAACGGGCGTCGCTGCTCGGCGGTGCACTCGTGAGCGGTCCCACCGAGGACGGCGGGTTCGCCCTGCACCTGACGCTGCCGGTCGACCACCTGCCGCCGACCGGCTGAGCGGACGGGTCCGAGCACGTCCGATGGCCGATCGGCCATCGCGGTTCAACCCCAGGGTCGATGTCCTCGGACCCCCGGATGCACTGAGATGGCACCGTGGCCATCCGTCCCGTCCTCGACCGGCTCCGCCGGTACCCCGTCACCCTCGTCGTGACCGGGGCCATCGTCGTCCTCGTGGTCGGCGCACGCCTGGCGCACGCCGAGCCCGACTTCCCGCACCACCCGCCCGTCGCCTGCCTGGCGCTCGTCGCGACGGTGCTCGCCACGGCACTCGCCGAGCGCACCCTGGGGTCCGTCCGGACGGCCGTCATCGGTGTCGTCGTCCCGACGGTCGCCGTCCTCGGCACGCAGCTCGCGGTGACGATCGGCGACGCGCTCGGCGAGGCCCACGCCGAAGCGACGCGCGGGCAGCCGATGCTCGCGCCGTCCGTCATCGCCGTCACCCTGTTCGCCGCGGCATCGGCGGGCCTGCCTGCCCAACGCCGCTGGCGGATGCGGACCGTGTTGTGGACGCTGACGCTCACCCTGCTGCTGTTCGCGGGTCACGGGTCGGACGTCACCCGCGCCCTGGGCGCCCTGCTCGGCACAGCGGCCGGCGCGCTCGTCGTGCACCGAGCCTCCCGTCCGACCACCCGGGACCACCTGACCCCCCGCACCGTCGTCGTGGCCACGCTCGTCGCCCTGGGCGGCGGCACCCTGGTGACGCTCGTCGTGCCGGACCCGGACGGCGTGCTGTCGCCGTTCGCCGACGCGATGAGCGACCGTGCCGGCGTGCTCGTCGGCGTCCTGCTGCTGGTCGCCGCGTGGCTGGTGCACCACGGGCGGCGTGCGGGCGTCGTCGTGGCGACCGGCGTGCTCGTCGTCCTGACCGCGGTGCTGGCGGACGTGTTCCTCATCGAGCCGATGACCGACTCGGCCGTGCAGTGGCAGGGCCTCGGGCTGGACGAGGTCGAGTGGCAGGTGACCCTGCTGGGCGCGTGGGTGGTCCCCGCGGCCGTGCTGCTGGCGATCCTGGTGCTGCGCGGTCGACTGGTCCGCGCGCCGTTCCGCGCCGCGTCCGAACCGTCCGCGCTCGTGGCGATGCTGCGGGGTGGCGACGCCGGTTCCCTCGGGCACATGGGCACGTGGCGCGGCAACGCGGTCTGGTCGCACCCGGACGGACTCGGCGCGGTGGCGTACCGCGTGCGGGGAGACGTCGCCCTGACCGTCTCCGACCCGGTGTGCGCCGCAGCGGACCGGGCCACGGTGATCGACGCGTTCGTCGTGCACTGCCAGGACAACGGCTGGATCCCGGCGTTCACGAGCGTGCACGAGCCGGTGCGGGCGATCCTGGCGCCCGAGGGCTGGACGGCGCTGCCCGTCGGGGTCGAGGCCGTCCTCGACGTCACCACCTTCGACCTGCGCGGCAAGCGCCGACAGGACCTGCGGACAGCGTCGAACCGTGCCGACCGCGAGGGCGTCCGCGACGAGTGGACCCGCTTCGAACAGCTCGACGCCGGGCAGCGCGCCGAGGTCGAGGCGATCTGCACCCGCTGGGCCGCCGATCGTCGCCTGCCGGAGATGGGCTTCACGCTGGGCGGCTTCCGCGAGCTCGACGACCCCGACGTCCGCCTGGCGTTGGCGGTCGACGCGTCCGACCGGGTCGTCGCCGTCACGAGCTGGCTGCCCGTGTACGCGCACGGCGCCCTGACCGGGTACACGCTCGACGTGATGCGCCGCGGCGACGGGGGGATGCCCGGTGTCGTCGAGTTCCTGATCGCCCGCACCGCTCTGCGCTCGCGCGAGGCCGGCCTGACCACGCTGAGCCTGTCCGGCACCCCGCTCGCCGCGCACGACCCCGCGTCGCACGCCGTGATGGACCGGGGTTCGCGGCTGCTCGCCCGTCTGCTCGAGCCCGCCTACGGGTTCCGGTCGCTGCAGCGGTTCAAGGAGAAGTTCGGCGCAGCGCACGAGCCGCTCTGGCTGGTGGTCCCGACCCCGTTGCACGTGCCCCGGGTCGCCCGGGCGCTGGCGAGCGCGTACCTGCCCGGGCTGCGACCGCGGCACCTGTGGGAGCTGCGTCGCGCCCACCGGGCTGCCGGGGCCACGGCAGCCGCCGGAGCGGGCCGGACCGAGACACCCGCCGGGGGCCGCGACTGATGCTCGACCCGTTCCACTGGGCGATGGGGACCCGGCTCGAGGTCCCCACGAAGCTCGTGCCCGCCGACGTCGTGTTCGGGGTGCTGGCCCTGCTCGTCCTGCTGCCCGCGCTGCGCACCGGACTGCGTTCCGGACCGGCGTGGCGGCGCACGGGCCTGCGCGCCGCGATCGCCGCGGGCGGAGCGGTGCTCGGGCTGCTCGCCTGCTGGGTCGTCGGGGACCTGCTCAACGCCTTCGACGTCCGGCTGACCGACGTCACGAGGATGTGGGTGGCGTTCGCCTTCGCGGCGCTCGCCCTGGCCGTCACCGGGATCGTGCACGGCGGACGCGGACGCCGGGTGCTGGCGGCCGTGCTGGTCCCCGCGGCGCTGCTGGTGCCGGCCCTGGGCATCAACGTCGACTACGCGGCCTACCCGACGCTCAACGCACTCGTGCAGACGAACCCGTTCCCGACCCTCGACCTGGGATCCGAGTCGGGCATCGACGCCGCGGCGGTCCGGCCGGCGTCACGGTGGACAGCACCCGTCTCGATGCCGACCGCCGGCCGCGTCGGCACCGTCCGCATCCCCGGTACCCGCTCCGGCTTCCCGGCCCGACCGGCCGTCGTGTACCTGCCCCCGGCCGCGCTCACCGACGACCCCCCGACCCTGCCCGTGGTCGTGTCGCTGTCCGGGCAGCCCGGCACCCCGAGCGACATGTTCACCGCGGGTGGCATCGCGACGGTGCTCGACCGGTACGCGGCCGCCCACCACGGACTGGCGCCGATCGTGGTGTCGGCCGACCAGCTCGCCGTCCCCGGCCACAACACCATGTGCGTCGACTCGTCGATCGGCAACTCCGCGACCTACATCACCCGCGACGTGCCGGACTGGATCACGGCGCACCTGCGCGTGCCGACCGATCCGCACGGATGGGGCCTGGTCGGGTTCTCGCAGGGGGCGACCTGCGCGATGCAGTTCCTGACCGGTGACCCGGACCGCTTCAGCGCGGCGCTGGCGATCTCGAGCGAGCTGCACCCGGTCGACCGGTCGCCGCAGAACAGCGCGGACGAGGCGTTCGGTGGGTCCCTGGCACGCTGGCGTGCGGCGTCCCCCGGCGCCCTGATGGCCGCGAACGGTCCCTACTCCGACGCGCACCTGTGGTTGACCGCCGGCGCGAACGACCACGAGTTCACCGAGTCCGCCCGCACGCTCGGCCGGGATGCCGTCCGCGCGGGGATCCACACCGCGGTGGCGTCGTCGCCCGGCAGCGGACACGACTGGAACACCGTGCAGTGGTCGCTCACGAACGAGCTGCCACGCCTGGCCGACGAGCTGTTCGAGGCGCCGGGGAGCGTGCGCTCGTGAACGACGCGTCCGGCATGCTGCTCGTCCGTCTGGGCCTGCTCGGGACCGCGGTGCTCGTGCTGGTCGCCGTGCTGTCGTTCAGCCCGTGCGAGGTCTGCGTCGTCGCGGCCGTCGTGCTCGGCCTGGCAGCGGCCGCCGCCGGGCTGGTCGGCGCGATGGTGCTCGGACGGCGCTGAGCGATCCCGCGGCCCAGCGGTCACAGCGGCTGCCGCAGCCACTGCGGCGGTCTCAGGCGTTCGCGACGAGCCAGGCGTGCTGCTGGTCGGTGAGCGCGCGGTCGGTCCAGACCTGCCGCTCGGCTCCGTCCGGCGCCGGAGCAGCGGTCGTGCCCTGCCAGACCAGCGCGAGCCCGGCCTTCGCGAGCACCCGCGCGGACGCGGGGTTGCTGGTCAGGACCCGGCCGGTCACGGGCACACCGGGGGCCGTGTCGTGCGCCGCGGTCATCGCCGCGCGGGCGATCTCGGTCCCCAGACCCGTGCCCCACGCCGACGGTGTGAGTCGGTAGCCCAGGTTCCAGACGCCGCCGGCGGTCATGTCGACCCCGCCGACGCCGAGCACGTCGCCACTGTGGGCGTCGCGGACCGTCCACGACCCCAGCCCGTGCCGGACCCGTCCGCCGATCTTGCGCTGGACCAGGTCGACGGTCTGCTCGCGCGCCGTGTGTCGCCCGCTCGGCAGGTGGGTCCAGGTGCGGGCGTCGGAGAAGACCGCGTGCACGGCGTCGATGTCGGCCGGGGTGACGGGAGTCAGCAGGAGGCGATCCGTTCGGATCTCCTGCGGGGCGCTCAGGAGCTGGTGGACCATGTGCTGATCATCGCCCGCTCCACCGACATCCGCGTGAACACCACGCCAACGAGCGGCAAGCCCGTGTGTCAGTCGAGCAGCAGCGCGGGTTCCTCGATGACCGAGGCCACGTCGTGCACGAACCGCGACGCCACGTCGCCGTCCACCACGCGGTGGTCGAACGAGGCGCCGATGGTCGTCACCATGCGCGAGCGGACCTCGCCGTCGACGACCCACGGCTTCGGCTTGATCGTGCCCATCGCGACGATGGCGACCTGACCGGGGTTCAGGATCGGCGTGCCGGTGTCCATCCCGAACACCCCGATGTTCGTCACGGTGATCGTGCCGTCGGCCATCTCGGCGGGGCTGGTCTTGCCGTCGCGGGCCGTCAGGGTCATCGCTTCGAGGGCCTTGGCCAGCTCGAACAGCGACATGTCCTGCGCGTCCTTGATGTTCGGCACGATCAGACCGCGCGGGGTCGCGGCGGCGATGCCGAGGTTCACGAAGTGGTGGACGATGATCTCGCGGTCGGTCCACGACGAGTTGACCGACCGGTTGCGGCGGACGGCCCAGATGACGGCCTTCGCCATGATCAGCAGCGGCGAGACCTTGACCCCGGCGAACGTCGGCGACGCCTTGAGCCGCTTGACGAAGTCCATGGTGCGCGTGGCGTCGACGTCCACGAACAGCGACACGTGCGGCGCGGTGAACGCGGACGTCGTCATCGCAGTCGCGATCGCCTTGCGGACGCCCTTGACCGGGATGGTCTCCTGGCGGACGTCACCCCACTCGGGAGTCTGGATGTTGCGGAAGACCGTGGCCTGCGTGGCGTGGCGGATGACGTCGTCACGGGTGACCTCACCGGCGAGTCCGGTCGGCACCACGACGGCCAGGTCGACGTCGAGGTCCTTCGCGAGCTTGCGGATCGGCGGCTTCGCCATCACGGCGGGCGCTGACGGGCGCGCGGGACGCTGTCCCTGTGCGGCGACGGCGTCGGCGGTCGCGGCCTCGCCCTCGTCCGTCAGGACCAGGTCGGTCTCCCGACTGGAGGCCCGACTCGCCTGGGCAGCGGCGGCTGCGGCCCGGCGGGCGCCCGGCTTGCGGCGTGACGGTGCGCTGGTCGCGGAGCCGTAGCCGACCAGGACGGCCCCGGAGGACTCGTCGGTGCCGACGACGGACGCACCCTCGGCCGCGGGCAGCGAGGCGGGCATGCGGGACTCGGCAGGCGCGGGCGGGGCCGCCTGCGCCGGGGCGATCACGGGTGCCGGCGCCGTGGCCCGGGCGGGAACCGCGACGGGCGGGGCGGGCGTGACCGGGGCACTGGGAGCGACCACGGGCGACGTCGGAGCGGCGTCGTCGACGTCAGCCGCGCCTCCGGTCGGGGCAGCCGGAGCCGGGTCGGCCGGAGCCGGCACAGCCGCAGCCGGCACGGACGAGCTGGACTCGACCCGGATGATCGGGCGACCGACCTCGACGGTGTCGCCCTCGGCGACCAGCAGACCCGTCACCGTGCCCGCGAACGGGGACGGCAGCTCGACCAGGGACTTGGCGGTCTCGATCTCGACCAGGACCTGGTCCACCGCGACATCGTCACCGATCGCCACGCGCCACTGCACGATCTCGGCCTCGTTGAGGCCTTCGCCCACGTCGGGGAGGGGGAATTCGGCGACGGCCACGTCGGCTCCTTCGTCGGTCGTTCGTACGGTGGGTGGTCCGGTCGGGACCAGGTCAGTAGGCGAGGGCGCGGTCCACGGCCTCGAGGACGCGGTCGGCGTCCGGCAGGTGCAGGTGTTCGAGCTTGGACTGCGGGAACGGGATGTCGAACCCAGACACCCGCAGCGGCGGCGCCTGCAGCGTGTAGAACGCCCGCTCGGCGACGGTCGCGGCGATCTCGCTGCCGACGCTGACGAACTCGGACGCCTCTTGCGCCACGACCAGGCGGCCGGTCTTGCGCACCGAGGCCAGCAGCGGTTCCCAGTCGATCGGCGAGATCGAGCGCAGGTCGACGACCTCGCAGCTGGTGCCCTCGGCGTCGGCGATGTCGGCGGCCTGCATGAGCGTGGCGACCATCGCGCCGTGCCCGACCAGGGTGACCTCGGTGCCGGTGCGTGCGACACGAGAGGTGTGCATCGGCACGTGGCCGTCGAGCAGGTCGACCTGTCCCTTGGGCCAGTAGCGCGACTTCGGCTCCATGAAGACGACCGGGTCCTTCGAGCGAACAGCCTCTTGGATCATCCAGTAGGCGTCGTTCGGGGTGCTCGGGCTGACCACACGCAGACCGGGGGTGTGCGCGAAGTACGCCTCGGGCGACTCCTGGTGGTGCTCGATCGCGCCGATGTGCCCGCCGTAGGGGATGCGGATGACGATCGGCAGCGACATGTGCGCCGGCAGCCGGTTCGCCATCTTGGCCAGCTGCGAGGTGATCTGGTTGAACGCGGGCCACACGAAGCCGTCGAACTGGATCTCGATGACCGGACGGTACCCGCGCAGCGCCAGGCCGATCGCGGTGCCGACGATGCCCGACTCGGCGAGCGGGGTGTCCCGCACGCGGTCGGCGCCGAAGCGCTCCTGCAGGCCCTCGGTGATGCGGAAGACACCGCCGAGCTGCCCGATGTCCTCGCCCATCAGCAGGACCTTGTCGTCCGCGGCCATCGCTGCCGCCAGGCCGGCGTTGAGCGCCTTGGCCATCGGGATGGTCGGGGTGGGGTCGGCGGGTGCCTGACCGGCGCCGGGGTGCGACCGGAGCGTGTAGTCGACCAGCTGCTCGGTGGTGCTCATGCGTTGGCTCCTGCGTCCTGGGAGGACTCGTAGTCGTGCAGCCAGGCGCGCTGCTCGTCGATGCGCGGGTGCTGCTCGCGGTAGACGTTGTCGAACATGGCGTCCATCGGGGGTGCCTGCAGCGCCGAGGTCTTCGCGCGGATGTCGGCCGCGATCTGCTCGCCCTCGGCGTCGAACTCGGCGAACTGCGCGTCGGTGGCCCCGCGGCTGCGCAGGTACGCCTCGGAGCGGGTGATCGGGTCACGCGCGACCCAGTCGGCGAGCTCGTCGTCGCCGCGGTAGCGCGTGGGGTCGTCGGAGCTGGTGTGCGCGCCGATGCGGTAGGTCTCGGCCTCGATGAACGCCGGGCCCTGCCCATTGCGAGCGTGCTGCGTCGCGACGGTGCTGACCGCGTAGGACGCCAGCACGTCGTTGCCGTCCACCCGGACGCTCGGGATGCCGAAGCCGCGCGGGCGGTCGACCAGCGGGGTCGGCGACTGCACCGACACCGGGACCGAGATCGCCCAGTGGTTGTTCTGCAGGAAGAAGACGACCGGGGCCTTGTGCGACGCGGCGAACACGTACGCCTCGTTCACGTCGCCCTGGCTGGTCGCACCGTCACCGAAGTACACGATCGAGCACTCGTCGACGTCCGGGTCGCCCGTGCCGACGACGCCGTCGAGCGCCTGGCCCATCGCGTAGCCCGTCGCGTGCAGGGTCTGCGCACCGATGACGAGCGTGTAGACGTGCGTGTTGCCGCGGGCGTCCGGGTCCCAGTTGCCGTGGGCCTGACCGCGGAAGAGCGAGATGATCTCCATCGGCTCGACCCCGCGCTGCAGGACGACGGCGTGCTCACGGTACGAGGGGAACAGGTGGTCCTGCGGGCGGAGCGCGAAGGCCGAACCGACCTGGGCGGCTTCCTGCCCGTGGCTCGGTGCCCACAGGCCGAGCTGCCCCGTGCGCTGCAGGTTGCCGGCAGCGTGGTCGAAGCGTCGGGTGAGCACCATCTGGCGGTGCATGGCGAGCAGCGTCTCGTCCGGGAGCTCCTTGACGATGCCCGCGTACTCGGCGTTCTCGTCGGTCTCCACGAACCGGCCCTCGGTGTCGAGGAGCCGGACGGTGGTCGTCGCGGGGGCCGCGGCGTGGAAGGACATGCCGGTCAGCGTAGCGGCCGGGTCACCGCGGCCGTTGTGAGACCCCCGACAAGTGAACGGGCGGTATCGAGGAGCTTCTCGACAGCCTCGTGCTCGCCGATCGAGATGCGGATCCCCTCGGTGCCGAAGGCGCGGACGATGATCCCCGCGTGCTCGAACTGCTCGGCCGCGTGGCCCGTCTGCTCGCCCGTCGGCAACCACACGAAGTTGCCCTGCGCATCGGGGACGTCCCAGCCCTGGCCGCGGAGCGCGCCCACGATCAGGTCGCGCCGCTGGGTCAGGTGGGTGACGCGCTCGAGCAGCTCGGTCTCGCGTTCGAGACTGGCCAGCGCGGCGGCCTGCCCCTGCGCGGTGACGCTGAGCGGGATGGCGCAGGCGCGGACGGCGTCCAGGACGTATGCCGGTCCGAGCGTGTACCCGACCCGCAGGCCCGCGAGTCCGTACGCCTTGGAGAACGTCCGGAGCACGACGAGGTTGGGGTGGCGCTCGAGCAGGGGCACGCCGCGCACGGCGTCGGGGTCGGTGACGAACTCGGCGTAGGCCTCGTCGAGGACCACGAGCACACTCGTCGGGACCCGGCCCATGAACCGGTCGAACTCCGCGGCGGTCACCACGGGGCCGGTGGGGTTGTTCGGCGTGCAGACGATCACCATGCGGGTGCGCTCGGTGACGGCAGCGGCCATCGCGTCGAGGTCGTGACCGCCGTCCGGCCGGTTCGGCACCTGCACGCTGGTGGCACCGGCGACCGTGACGACACCCGGGTAGGCCTCGAACGACCGCCACGCGTACACGATCTCGTCGCCGGGGCCCGACGTGGCCTTGGCGAGCTCGTGCAGGATCGCGACGCTGCCCGGCGCGACGTGGACCTCGTCGACGGTGACGCCGAACCGGTTCGCCAGCGCGGCACGCACGGCGAGCGCGGAGGCGTCGGGGTAGCGGTTGTAGGCGGTCTGCGCCTGGACCGCCTCGACGACCCCGGGGAGCGGCGGGAACGGGTTCTCGTTGCTGGACAGCTTGAAGGCGTCGGCCGCGGCCTGCCGGCCCTGCTTGTAGGCAGGCAGAACAGCGATCTCGGGGCGGATGTGCACGGGCTGGTCGGTCACGACCCCAGCGTAACGGGGCGTTCCCACGGACCACAGGCATCATGGACGCATGCGATTCCTCGTCCGCCTCGTCATCAACGCCGTCGCGCTGTGGCTCACCACGCTCATCGTCAGCGGCGTCTCCGTCACGGCCTTCGGCAGCGGTGGCACCGTCGAGACCGTCCTGACCTTCCTGCTGGTGGCGTTCGTCTTCGGACTCGTCAACGCCGTGATCGGCACGGTCATCCGGGTCGTGGCCTTCCCGGTCTACGTCCTGACGCTCGGCCTGATCTCGTTCGTCGTGAACGCGATCCTGCTGCTCATCGTCGCCGGCATCTCGACCGCGATCGGCTTCGGCCTGCACGTCGACTCGTTCGGCTGGGGCATCGTCGGCGCCTTCGTGCTGGCGGTCTTCGCGTGGCTGATCGGGCTCTTCGTCCGGCCGGTGCTGAACCGCCCGCGCGCCTGAGCGCGGCTGGTGCGCCATGATGTGGGCATGACCACGGACGCCGGCGCCCCGTCGACCTTCCGCGTCTCGTTCGTCTGCAGCGGCAACATCTGCCGATCGCCGATGGCGGAGATCGTGTTCCAGCACGTCGTCGACCAGGCCGGCATGACCGACCGGTTCCAGGTGCAGTCCGCCGGCACCGGGGACTGGCACGTCGGCGAACCCGCCGACGAGCGCACGATCGCCGCGTTGGCGGCGCGCGGATACGATGGGTCCAGGCATCGCGCCCGCCAGTTCGACCCGGACCGGTTCCCGGATCTCGACCTGGTGGTCGCACTCGACCGCTCCCACGAACGCATCCTGCGCTCGTGGGCCCCCACGATGGACGACGCCGCCAAGGTGACGCTCCTGCTGCGGTACGACGACGCCTGGCCAGAGCAGGCCGACGTGCCGGACCCGTACTACGCGGACCGGCACGAGTTCGACCGGGTCCTCACCACGGTCGAGCGTGCCTGCCGCGCACTCTTCCACCAGATCGAACCGGCCGTCCGCCAGGGAGCACCATGACCCCCCTTCCCCCGCAGCCGATCAGCCCGCTCGACGGGCGGTACTACCCGGTCGTGCACACGGTGGGCGAGCACCTGTCCGAGGCCGGACTCAACCGTGCGCGCATCACCGTCGAGGTCGAGTGGCTCGTCTTCCTGACCGACCACGCGATGTTCACCACCTCGCCGCTGAGCGTCGACGACAAGGCCGCCCTGCGCGCCGTCGTGACGGACTTCGGGCAGGCACAGATCGCCGAGCTGGCCGAGATCGAGGCCACGACCCGGCACGACGTCAAGGCAGTCGAGTACTTCGTCCGCCGTCGCCTGTCCGACCTGGGACTCGACGCGATCGCCGAGCTGACCCACTTCGCGTGCACCAGCGAGGACATCAACAACCTGTCCTACGCGCTGACCATCAAGGACGCGACCGAGCACGTCTGGCTGCCGGCCTTCCGCGCCGTCGTCGCCCGCCTGCGCGAGGTCGCCCTCGAGCTGCGCGCCGTGCCGATGCTGTCCCACACGCACGGCCAGCCCGCCACCCCGACCACGCTCGGCAAGGAGCTCGCCGTGGTCGTGTACCGGCTCGAGCGCGTGCTGGCGCAGATCGAGGGCAGCGAGTACCTCGGCAAGTTCTCCGGCGCCACGGGAACGTTCTCGGCGCACATGGCCGCCGACCCCGAGGCCGACTGGCCCACCCTGTCGCGGGAGTTCGTCGAGGGCCTCGGCCTGACGTGGAACCCGCTCACGACGCAGATCGAGTCGCACGACTGGCAGGCCGAGCTGTACGACCGGATCCGGCACGCCAACCGCATCCTGCACAACCTGGCGACCGACGTGTGGACCTACATCTCGATGGGGTACTTCACGCAGATCCCGCAGGCCGGCGCCACGGGGTCGTCGACGATGCCACACAAGATCAACCCGATCCGGTTCGAGAACGCCGAGGCCAACCTCGAGATCTCGTCGGCGCTGTTCTCGACGCTGTCGGAGACCCTCGTCACGAGCCGTCTGCAGCGCGACCTGACCGACTCCACCACGCAGCGGAACGTCGGCGTCGCGGTCGCACACTCGCTGCTCGCACTCGACAACCTGCGTCGTGGGCTCAGTGAGATCGCCGTGAACGAGCAGCGCCTGGCCGAGGACCTCGACGGCAACTGGGAGGTGCTCGGCGAGGCGATCCAGACCGTCATCCGTGCCGAGGTCACCGCCGGGCAGTCCGACATCGAGGACCCCTACGCGATGCTCAAGGAACTCACGCGCGGCAAACGCGTCAGTCAGCAGGACCTGATCGCGTTCGTCAACGGGCTCGACGTCTCGGACGGTGCCAAGGCCCGCCTGACCAACATGACCCCGGCGACCTACACGGGGCTGGCGGACGAGCTGGTCGACCACCTGGACGTCTGAGCGACGCCGCCCGGACCGTCGGACCGTCGGACCGTCGGACGGGAGGCCCGGCCCGGCCCCGCCGCACACGTCACCACCTCAGGTGGTGACGTCGACCGCGGTGGCGACCAGGGCCTCCAGGACGGTGCGGACCACGGGACGGGCCATGCGATCCGGTCGGACGAGCGCCTCGATCCGCCGTCCGGCGCGCACGTCGGCCAGCTCCGCCAGGTGGAAGCGCCCCGGCGCCCGCGTGCCGGAGGTGTAGCGCGGGACCAGGGCGATGCCGTGTCCGGCTGCCACCAGGTTCTCGATCACGGGCAGGTGGATCGTCCGGAAGGCGACCTCGGGTGGTGCGTCGGTGGCCGCGGCCATCGCGGTGAGCACCCGGTCGATGGGGTACCCCTCGGGCACACCGATCCACGTCTCGCCGACCACCTCGTCGATCCGGACCCGCTCGCGACCGGCCAGCCGGTGCCCGTCGGGCAGTGCGACGTCGAGCGGTTCGCGGAGCAGGGCGACGGTCTCGAGTGCCGAACGGTCGGGCGCGGGCGCTCCGTCCGGTCGGTGTCCGACGACGACGTCGTGGTCGGCGGCGAGCGGGGCGAACGCGTCCTCGCTGACGTCGACGTCGGACAGTGCCAGGTCGATGCCCGGGTGGTCCCGCATCCGTGTCAGCAGGCCGGGCAGCAGGAGCTCGGCGGCGGACGGGAAGATCGCCAGCTGTACGGTCCCCGACGCTCCACCGAGGTGCTCCTGCCAGGCGGCGTCCGCAGTGGCGACGGCGGTTGCGATGCCTCCGGCCAGGCCGGCGAGCACCCGGCCGTCGTCGGTCAGGCGGACCCCGCGACCGACGCGTTCGACCAGCGGGACGCCGACCTGGCGCTGCAGGGTCCGGAGCTGCTGCGACACCGCGCTCGGCGTGCGGTGCGTGGCCGCGGCGACGGCGCTCACCGAGCCGCGTTCGTGCAGTTCCGCCAGGACGGGGAGCAGCGTGACGTCGAAGCCGACCATGCAGGGACCCTACAACGACGGTGTCCGAACGTGCGCTGGTCCTTCCGTGTCCGCTGCGCGACGATCGAGGGGTGCTGCTCCGTGACCGTTTGCTCGCCCTGCTGGTCGCCGTCGTCTGGGGACTGAACTTCCCCGCCACGGCCCTCGCACTGACGCACTTCCCACCGTTCCTGCTGGCAGCCGTGCGGTTCACCCTGCTCGCCGTGCCGACGCTGCTGTTCGTCCCGCGGCCCGCGATGCCGTTCGGGCGGCTGGTGCTGATCGGCTCGGGGCTCGGGGTCCTGCAGTTCGCGTTCCTGTACCTCAGCATGGCGTCCGGCATGCCCTCGGGGTTGGCGTCGCTGGTGCTGCAGGCCTCGGCACCGTTCACCGTCGTGCTGGCGGGGGTGTTCCTGCGTGAGCGGCTGACCGGGCGTCAGGTCGTCGGTGTCGCGGTGGCCGTGGCGGCCCTCGCGGCGATCGCCGTGCACCGTTCCCAGACCGCGGCGCTGCTGCCCGTCGTGCTGGCACTGTGCGGGGCACTCGGGTGGGCGGTCGGCAACGTCGCCACACGCCGCGCGGGGCCGGTCAACCCGCTGCACCTGACGCTGTGGTGGTCGGTGGTGCCGCCGATCCCGATGGCCGTGCTGTCGTTCGTGGTCGAGGGGCCCGACCGCATCGGGGCGTCGCTCGGCACGGTCTTCACGGTGTCGGCGCTGTCGGCCGACCTGGGGCTGCTGTACATCGTGCTCGTGGCGTCGCTGGTGGGCTACGGGCTGTGGTCGCGGCTGCTGGGCCGGTACCCGTCGAGCACCGTCGCGCCGTTCTCGATGCTCGTGCCCGTCGTCGGGGTGCTGGCCTCGTGGCTGGCGTTCGGCGAGGTGCCCGACCTGGTCGAGGTACTCGCGGGCGCCGTCGTCGTGGGCGGCGTGCTCTGGGCGTCACGCGCCGGGAAGCCCACGCTCCCCGCGCCGTCGAGGGAGCAGGAATCGTCGGGTGCGCTGCCCGCAGGCGACGATTCCTGCTCCGTCGACGGCGCCCTCAGCCCCGGTGCTGGCGGCGCTCCGCGATGATGTGCGCGAGTGCCCCGCGCAGCAGCGGGTACCGGAACTCGTAGCCGGCCTGCACCAGGCGGGTCGGCACCACCCAGCGGCTCTTGAGCACCAGCTCGGTCTCGGTGCGGATCGCGATCGACCCGAGTTCGAGCATCCACCGCCAGGTCGGTAGCCCGAACCGCCGTCCGACCGCGTCGCGGATGGTCGCCATCACGGTGCGGTTGTCCGACGGGTTCGGGCTCGACAGGTTCACGGCGCCGTCGATGTCCTCGTGGTCACGGATGAAGCGGATTGCTCCGAGGACGTCCGCGATGTGGATCCAGCTGAACCGCTGGCGCCCGTGGGTGTGGCGGTCGTGGTGGTACGTGCCGGCGGCGAGTCGTGCGCGGGTCGGGAACCACGGCCCGTCGTACTGCGGGCCGCCCAGTCCGGCCTGCGCCAGGCGAACCAAGGGCACCAGGGCGCTGCCGTCGCCGAAGACGATCGCCATCCGGAGCGCCACACGACGGGTGCCGGGCAGGTCGGCCGCGAACAGGGCGTCCTCCCACGCACGGGCGACCCCGACCGAGAAGCCCTCGCCGAGCTCGCCCGTCGCCTCGTCCTGCGCACGGTCGGTCGCGTGGCGGTAGATCGTCGCCGTCGACGCGTTCATCCACAGCGGCGGCGGGTGTTCGGACGTGCGGATCGCCTCGGCGAGTTCGAGTGTCGTGTCCACCCGCGAGCGCAGGATCTCCGCCCGGTTCCGGCGCCCGTACCGGCAGTTGACGCTCTTGCCCGCCATGTTCACGACGATCGCGGCACCGTCCACCAGCGCACGGATGCGGAGCGTGTTGCCCCACACCGCGTCGCCGGTGCGGCCGATCGTCACGACGTCGTAGCCCTCGTCGCGGAACGCGTCCTGCAGGAACCGGCCGACGAAGCCGCTGGCCCCCGCGATCACCGCGCGGCCCCTGGTGGTGTCGGTGCTGTCGTCGCTCATGTGCTCCCCCGTCCTGGGTCCGGTGCGATCGCGTACCGGAACGCCCCCTCGTACCGGTACAGCGTGCCGACCACCGGCGCTGACAGCACCAGGGACACGCGCTGCAGGTCGGCTTCGTCATCGAATCGTTCTGTGAGCGTCACACGTGGTGCGATCACACCCGGGAGGCTCCACGCGCGTCCCAGCGCACGGAACGACACGCGGGTGGAGACCAGGTGCAGCGCTCCCGCGTCCGGCCCGTCGGCGTCGACCGTCACCGCGAGCCGGGCGCTGACGCGCCCGTGGCGACCGAGGTGGTCGACCAGCCCCGCCGGCTCGGCGGTGATGGCGTCCACCATGGTGCGGTCACCGGAGCGGAAGTGGAAGGTGCGGTGCGCGCGGACGGCGAGGTGGGCCTCCTGGCCGGTGCGACCACGTCGGACGGTGACCGGGCGGTTCTCGACCGTGAACGGGACGTCGCGCTGCCAGACCGGGAACATCACGGCGTCGCGAGCGAACAGCGCCAGGACCGGCCACAGCCACCGGCGCGGGGTGCCGACGACGGTGAAGACGCCCTGGCCACGGCCGACGTGCCCGGCGGGGATCGGGCCGAAGTAGGTGCGCAGCCGCGGGTGCAGGCGGGCGAGGACCTGGGGAGGAGCGCTGCGCTCGTACGGTGACCGGGACATGTCTGCCGATCCTGGCATGTCGTCAGCGCCGGTCCCTACGATCGAGGCATGGGACACGACCACGGGCACGCCGGCGCGAACGAGCGCGCGCTGCTCGTGGCGTTCTGCATCTCGGCGACGATCCTGCTGGCCGAGGTCGTCGGTGCCGTCGTCACCGGGTCGCTCGCACTGCTGGTCGACGCCGGCCACATGGTCGTCGACACCGGCGGGATCGGCATCGGGCTGGTGGCCACACGGCTCGCCCGGCGCTCCCCCACCTCGCAGCGCACCTGGGGCTTCCAGCGCGCCGAGGTGCTCGGCGCGACCGCGCAGGCCGCCATCCTGCTCGCCGTCGGGGTGTTCGTCATCGTCTCCGCGATCCAGCGACTGTTCGTCCCGGCCGAGATCCACTCCGGGCCGCTGCTGGTGTTCGGCATCATCGGACTCGTCGGCAACCTGGTCGCCTACGCCGTGCTGATGCGGGCCTCGGGCGAGAACTTCACGTCGCGGGCCGCCCGGCTCGAGGTCCTCAACGACACGCTCGGCTCGCTCGCCGTGATCGCCGCGGCCGTGGTGCTCGGCTTGACCGGGTGGGAGCGCGCCGACTCGGTCGCGGCGCTCGTCATCGGCGGGTTGATCCTGCCGCGGGCCGTCCGGCTGCTGCGCGAGACCGCGAACGTGCTGCTCGAGTCGACGCCGCCGGGGCTCGACCTGGAGGACGTGCGGGGCCACATCCTCGAGCTGGACCACGTGATCGCCGTGCACGACCTGCACGCCACGCTCGTCGCCACCGGGGTGCCGAACCTGACCGCACACGTCGTGGTGGACGACCACTGCTTCACGACGTCACACGCCCCGGCCATCCTCGACGAGCTGCAGCGGTGCGTGGCCGAGCACTTCGACGTGCCGGTCGAGCACTCCACGTTCCAGCTCGAGCCCGCGTCGCACCAGCGGCACGAGCACGACGTCCACGCGTAGGGGGGGGCCACGGGCCCCGGCCACCTGCGCGACATCGACGTTGTCGCACGACATCGGCGTTGTCGCACGCCCGGCACCGTGCCGCCGCTCACCCGGTCCCCGCCACCCCCGCGACACCGACGCTGTCGCACGACATCGGACTCGTCGCACGCCCGGCAACGTGCCACCCGCGCGACATCGACGACGTCGTACGACATCGGACTTGTCGTACCGAGTCCGCGCACACCCGCGCCCGGCGTCAGCAGTCGTCGGTGCGCGTGGGGTAGGCGGTGATCACGCGGTCGGTGGTCCTCGACACGATGACCTTGACGAAGGCGTCCGGCGAGGGTGCCGCACCGTCGTCGAACCGCATCGCCGCGGCGTAGCAGACCTTGCCGTCGCCGGCATCGCGCGGGAAGCCCGAGCGCGGGGTCGTCAGCGCGGTCTGCACGGCGGTCAGCATCGCGTCGTCCCAGTCGCGGCTGCCCCGCCCGCCGACGACCTGTCGCCAGTCACCGGTGTGGCGCACGCGGATGTGCTCGTAGCCCTGGCTGGAGGTGCCACACTGCAGCACGACGTCGCCGAGTGCCGCGGTGTCGTAGCGCGCGACGTCCGCCCGGCTGTCCGTGTCGCAGCGGTCGAGGACAGCGCCGCCCGGCAGGTCCGGACCCTGCCGGTCGAGCACGACGACGCCGTCCGCGGTGGCCTCGGCCGTCGGCACCGACGACGCAGTCGGGCCCGCGAGCACCGGGTCGTCGGTGCCCTGGCGTGCGGTCAGCGCGAACCCGCCGGCCACCAGCCCGGCCGCGACCAGCGCGGCGAGCCCGGTCAGGACGGAACGGTTGCGGCGGGTCGGCATGCGGCCAGTATGCCGGAGGCGAGCGGAGCCTCCCGTCTGGTCGTCCACCGGCCGGGAGGCTCCGCTGGCGTCAGGCGCGTGCGGCCAGTCGGGTCCCGGCGACGACGGCCAGCACCGAGACGAGCACCACGTACCCGATCAGGACCGGGAGCGTCGGGAGCACCAGGAGCGCCGCCCCGACGGCCACCACCGGCACCGTCAGGCCGGCGTACGCGATGAGGAACACCGCGGCGAGCACGCCGCCGCGCTGGTCGGGCTCGGCGAGGGCACCCGCGCTGCCGATGCTCGCGCGGAACAGCAGCCCGACACCGGCGCCGGCGACGACACCGCCGCCGATGAAGCCCGCGACCTGCAGCACGACCGCAGAGACGGCCAGGCCGGCCAGGCCACCGACCAGCAGCACCATGCCGAGGCGGATCTGCGTGCGTTGCGCGAGCCAGGCGAAGACGACCTGCGACAGGGCACTCGCGGCGAAGACCCCGAACGTCGTCGCGCCGGCGGCCAGGCGGTCGGTGACGTGGAAGGTGGTGCCGAGGAACGTCGGCGCGACCGAGGTGAACAGCCCTTGCACGGCCAGCGCGGCGAACGCCCCCGTGCCGGCAGCCCAGAACGCGGCGGACTTGCCGGCCGGCGCCTGGATGCGCTGCGGGCGGTAGGCGACACGCTGCTCGGGGCGGTCGACCGTCTCCGGTGCGACCAGGACGACCACGAAAGCGACGACGAGCGCGACCACGAACACCGCGTAGGGCACCAGCAGGGGCTGCCCGACGAACTCGGCCAGCGCCCCGCCGACCAGGGCGCCGAGCGACAGGCCACCCAGGTTCACGACGCCCGCGGCGACGCTCGCACCCTTCGCGGACCCCTCGTCACCCGTTGCCCGCACCCGGAGCTCGCCGAGGTGCGCGGTCGCCGTGGCGGTGAGCGTCCCGATGCCCAGCCCGGTGACCAGGCGAGCGACGATGAGCCCGCTGACGTCGTTCCACACCAGGAACAGCACCGCGGCGACGAGCTCGAGGGCGATGGACACCAGGAGGAGCGGCCTGCGCCCGTGCACGTCGCTCAGGTGCCCGGCGAGCCAGAGCGACCCGACGACACCGACGCCGTACGCCGCGAACACGATCGTCGTCGTGAACGTCGGGAACCCGTCGCGCGCCTGGTAGATGACGTACAGCGGCGCGGGGACGGTGGCGAACGCCATCACGGCGAGGAACGCGAACGCGACCGCCCAGAAGCCGACGTCGTGGCGACGCCGCGTGTGCGCGCGGCGGCCGCGCGGGGCCTCGGCGACGGTGTCGCCGGTCGTGGCGGAACGGGAGGCTGTGGTCGCGGTGGTCGAGGACATGTCCCGATGATCGCTCCACCCGACGGATCGAGTCCAACGGATGTGCTTGATGCGCACCATCGATCCGGTCGATGATGTCGGCATGGAGACCCGTCTGCTCGAACAGTTCGTCGCCGTCGCCGCCGAGGGCAGCGTCACCCGCGCCGCCGAACGGCTGTGGGCCGCGCAGTCGACCGTGTCCGCGGGGCTCGCGAGCCTGGAGCGCTCGTTCGGCGTGCGGCTGTTCGACCGCACCGGGCGGCAACTGGTCCTGACCCCCGCGGGCGAGGACCTGCTGCCGCACGCACGCGCCGTGCTGGCGTCGCTCGACCGGATGCGCGACCTGGCGACCTCGGACGATGCCGACCTGCGCGGCCGGGTCCGGCTCGGGATCTTCACGAGCATGGACGTCGTCGACCTGACCGGGGTGCTGCGGGCCTTCCGCGGGCGCTACCCCCTGGTGACGGTCGAGCTGATGACCTCGCCGTCCGGCACGACCGGGCTGGTGCAGGACCTGGTGTCCGGGCGGCTCGACCTGGCGTACTCGGGGTTGCCCGTCGTGCCGTCGGGGATCGTCGTCGAGCCGCTGCGCGAGATGCCGTTCCGGGTGTTCCTGGCGGCGGACCACCCACTCGCCGCACGGGCAACGGTGTCCTTGGCCGAGCTGGCGGACGAGTCGTTCATCGACACCGCGCACGGCTTCGGCAACCGGCTGATCCTCGACCAGGCGTGCGAGCGGCTCGGGATCCGCCGGCGCATCGTCGCGGAGATGAACGACATGCCCGCGGTGGTGCGGTTCGCGGCCGCGGGGCTCGGGGTGGGGGTGGTGCCCGACGCGGGGGTGGCGCACGACGGGGTCGCGATCGAGCTGTCGGACCACGTGGAGCCGCTGCGGGTCGGACTGGCGATGCGTGGGGACGTCGAGCCGACGCGGGCGGTCCGGGCCCTGGCGCGCGACATCG
This sequence comes from Microbacterium sp. M1A1_1b, assembly GCF_053345565.1. Taxonomy (NCBI): domain Bacteria; kingdom Bacillati; phylum Actinomycetota; class Actinomycetes; order Micrococcales; family Microbacteriaceae; genus Microbacterium; species Microbacterium sp. M1A1_1b. The sequence continues at coordinate 19,921 of NZ_JBKFAJ010000003.1, read as the reverse complement.
TGGCCGCGCGGCGCTGACGGCGAGGCCGGAGCTTGCCGGCTGGCGCGCGCTCGCCGGTCCGCTGGCGTGCTCGCCAGTCCGCTGGCGTGCTCGTCGGCCCGCTGGCGTGCTCGTCGGCCCGCTGGCGTGCTCGTCGGCCCGCTGGCGGCGGGCCGTGTGGGCCCGCGCTTGCTCAGGCGTCGAGCAGCGGTGCCACCCGTTCGACCGACCGACGTGCTGCGGCCGAGGACGACACGAACCCGACGACCGTGATGGCAGCACCGATGCCGACGACGATCCACCACATCGCGTGCGTGGCCACCGCGAAGTCCACGCCGACGCTCGCGACGGCGCTGGCCCCGGTGACGGTGCCGGCCAGCGCCACCCCGAGCGACACCCCGGTCTGCCGGCTGGTCGACGCCACGGCGGCTGCCGAACCGGCCTGCGCGCGGGGCATGCCCGACACCGCGGTGTTCGTGATCGGGGCGTTCACCATGCCGAACCCGAAGCCGAACAGCACGAACGCGGCCACCAGCACGAGCATCGGCGTGTGCGCGTCGATCGTCGTCAGGACCAGCCCGGCGCCGAGGATCCCGATGCCGGCGAGCACGAGCGGCACCCGCGTGCCGACGGACGCCACGAGCCGGCCGGACAGCGGCGAGACGAGCATGGTCGCCAGTGCTGCGGGCAGCGTCCAGAGCCCGGCCTGGAACGGGGTCATGCCGCGCACCTCTTGCAGGTACAGGGCGTTGAGGAACAGGAACGCACCGTTCGCCCCGAACGCCACGACCGCGGTGACGACAGCGGACGAGAACGGGATGCTGGCGAAGAAGCGGACGTCGATCAGGGGTTCCGGCCGCCGCCGTTCGACGATGACGAGCGACACGAGCGCTACCGCCGCGACGACGAACAGCCCGAGGGTGCCGACCGAGGCCCACCCGAGTCGGGGCCCCTCGATCAGCCCGCCGACCAGGGTGGCCAGCAGGACGATGACGATGCCCTGCCCGAGCGGGTCGAGGCGCCGGGGCTTCGGCGCGCGGGACTCGGGGACGAACAGGAACGTCAGGACGATCGCCGCGATGCCGATCGGCACGTTGATCCAGAAGATCGCACGCCAGCCGACGGTGTCGGTCAACGCGCCGCCGACGAGCGGGCCGACCCCCATCGAGACGCCGACCACCGCACCCCACACGCCGACCGCCTTGGCGCGTTCCTTCGCGTCGTCGAACGTCGCCGTGATGATGGACATCGCAACGGGGTTCATCATCGAGCCGCCGACGGCCTGCACCATGCGGAACACCACGAGCCAGCCGACGCTCGGCGCAACGGAGCACAGCAGCGACCCGATCGAGAACAGCGTCAGGCCGATCTGGAAGGTCCGGCGACGGCCGATCCGGTCAGCGGTGGACCCGGACAGCATGAGCAGGCTGGCCAGGACGAGCGTGTAGGCGTCGATGGTCCACTGCAGGCCGGAGATGGTGCTGTGCAGCTCGCGGCCGATCGAAGGCAGGGCGACGTTCACCACGGTGGCGTCCATCGAGACGATGAACAGGCTCATGCAGCAGACCGCGAGGATCAGGTACCGGTGGCGGTACCTGCTCGGCAGTTCCGGGGCGCCCGGCAGCGGGCGGCGGACGTCAGTGGAAGCCGTCGGTGTCTCCCTCACCCGGGGTCTTGTGGCCGCCGAGCATGTCGTTGTCGTCCTGGTCGCTCGTCGAGGCGAGCTGCAGCATGGCCAGCACGACGACCACGACGATGAACGCGACGCCGAGGAAGATCAGCGCGAGCGTGACCTCGCGCGTGGAGAACAGCACGACGAGCCCGACGAACACCGCGACGATCGCGGAGATCCCGAGGAGCTCGACCGGGCGCAGACGGTCACGACGGCTGGGGGTGGTCATGCGTGTGGTGCTCCGTCCGGGGACGCCGCCGGAGCGACCGTCCCCCACTTGTGCGAGAGGCCGGCGATCACGTGGAAGACCGCCGCGATGGCGAGGTAGGCGCCCAGCAGACCGACCAGGACGACCGAGGCGTCGAGTGTGCCGGGCACCTTCTCGATGCCGCCGAGCTGCTGCGAGTAGTCGGGCGGTGTCACCAGGAAGGCGATCGCCAGCAGCAGGGTGAGTCCGCCGATGGTCATCCAGTCGCGGGCGAACGGCGAACGCCCGCGGGACCGGAGGCCCTGCGTGAGTTCGAGCGCCCCGGTCAGGACGGCGAACACGACGACCACGGCGATGAAGGCCGTGAGCCCGAACCCGTTGGTCGCGATGGCGACGATGCCCGACACCACCGTGGTGACGGACTGCGCCAGTGCGGTGCGGCGGGAGCGCTCGTCGTCGCGCAGTCGGGTCGCGCTGCCGATGCCGAGGACCGCGCCCTCGACCACGGCGAAGACCCCGAACAACAGCAGGCCGTAGCCGGCGGCGTGGTTCGAGGAGAAGGTGATGACGAGCGCGATGACGGCGGCCGGGACGGCCCGGAGGACGGGGATCGGCCAGTACCGCGCGCGCTGGTGTGCGTCGGCGACGGAGTCGGACACGAGACCTCTTTCGGGCATGCGGATCGTAGGAACGATCCTACCGCCGCCGCGCATGTGCCCTCTCCGTGCACGGACGCCCGAAGGCCCCCGGGGCTGAGGATGCTCCGACCTGGGCCGCAGCGGACCGCGGTCCGTGCGCCCGGGCCGGAGCACCCCGCGGCCTCAGTCCGACGGTCCACCGTCCGCCGCGCGCGTCCGGCGACGGAGCCACCACCACGTGGACAGGCCGGCGACGGCGAGCACTGCGCCGACGGCGCCGAGTCCGGCCAGGCCCTCGGCCCCGGTGTACGCGAGCGCTCCGCCCGTGCCACCCGACCCAGCACCGGTGTGGTTCGCTGCGCCCGTTCCCCCGGTGGGTCCCGCCGTCGGGTGCCGGGTCGGCGTCGGCGTCGGCGTCGCCGTCGGTGCCGGGCCCTGCGGGTCGACGACACCGATGTCGACACCGGGCGACGGGTCGCCGCCGTCCGGGTCGGTCGGCGAGGCGGCTGTGGCGACGTTCACCACGTCCGAACCGTCGCCGCGGTAGTCCGGGTCGAGCACGGTCCGGAACCGGAAGGCGGCGTCGGCCCCGGGGGCGAGGTCCTGGCTCGCACGGCACGTGACGCGCTGGCCGTCGGCGGTGCAGTCGTCGTCACTGTCGACGAACGTCAGCGGAGCCGGCAGGTCGTCGACCACCGTCACCTGGCGGGCGAGGGCGGGCCCGTGGTTCGCAGCGGTGACCGTGTACTCGAGCTCGTCGCCCGGGTGCACGCCGGTGGACGGGGTGACGGACTTGTCGGTGCCGAGCTGGGCAGCGACGGAGACCGGTGCGCTGGCGACGGAGACGTTGTCGGACTCGTCGGTGTCGGCCAGGTGCGGGGCGGTGGCGATCTCGGCCCGACTGTCGATCTGCCCGGTGGCGGCCGGGTCGAGCGTCCCCTCGATCCGGATCGTCGCCGACGCGCCGCGCGGCAGGTCGAGCGCGGTCGCGACGTCACCGGTACCGGAGTCGTCTGCGCACGCGGCAGCGGGCTCGCACGTCCAGTGGACGTCGTGGAGCTCGTCCGGCACGTCGACGGTCAACGGACTGGGCGCGGAGTCGTTGATGCCGACGTTCGACGCCGTCACCGTGTACGCGACGTGCTCGCCCGCGATCACGGGTGGCATGTCGTGGACGACGCGCAGGTCGGTGGGCTGCCGCACGTGCAGGTCGTCGATCTCGTGCACCTCGGAGAAGGACCCCGTGGCCCCCGCGAACCCGAGGCGCAGCGTGTCCGGCAACGGGACCTGGCCGGCGCCGTGCAGCGGCACGTGGTCGAACACGGTGCGCAGGGCGCCGCCGGCCTGGAGTCGGACGGTCACGAAGAGCTCGCCCTGCGCGCCGGGGAGCAGCGTGACCCGGACCTTGCGGGGCGTGCGGCCGTCCGAGCCGACGCCGCCGGGGGCGGGCGCGTTGGTGACGAAGCGGTAGCCGTCGTTGCCGTTGCCCGAGCCCCGGACCACCACGGCGTCCGGGGTCGCTCCGGGTCCGCTGCCGTTCATCGGGAGTGAGAAGTTGCCGTAGCGGTCGAGCGCGACCGCGGCGAAGCCACCGGGGACACCGGGGTCGTCGCACGGCCCCTGCCCCTGCGTCGCCGCGTTCGCACACGTGTAGCCGAGTCCGGCGCCTGGTGCACCGACACCGGGCGCTGCCGCGCCGTCAGCCAGGTAGAGCAACAGTCCGTCGGCCCGGGTCTTGGCGACGTCGCTGTACATCGCGTAGTCGAACTCGATCTCGAGCCCCGCGGTGGACGGGAACGTGTCGTCGGTCGACCACGAGCCCGCCTGGCTGCGGACGTCGTCCGTCAGGCGGAGCCGTCCGTCGACGATGCGCGCGGCACCGTTGAGCGTGCCGCCGGCAGCGGACGAGAAGTCGTCGTCGAACGGGAAGCCCAGGTCGGCGGCGGAGGCCGTCGGCGCCGCCAGGGCGCCCCCGGCAGCGAGCCCCGACAGTGTCGCGATGGTCGTCAGGGCCGCGGCGACGCGCCGCCGGGCCCTGCGTGGAGTGGATGGTGTCCGTGGAGGTGTCATGCATCGATGCTCGCCAGCAGGGCTCGCGTGCCGACCCGGCCTGACGCATCTGTGGACGGCATCCCGGTGACGCCGCAATGTGGAGGGACGAGCGGGCCAGGCCAGCCAGCGGGCCAGGCCAGGCCAGCCAGCGGGCCAGGCCAGGCCAGCCAGCGGGCCAGGCCGGGCCAGCCAGCGGGCCAGGCCAGCCAGCGGGCTACGCCAGCCAGACCGTCGTGGCGCCCGGCAGCTCGCCGCCGTCCGCACCGTCGCCGAGCGGCCCGGACGCCAGCAGCACCGAGCCCGCCGGCATCGGCACGGGCGCATCGCCGAAGTTCGTGTACGACCGCCAGCCGTCGTGCCGCGCGAACCCGACGACCGACGGAGGCGTCTCCAGCCACGTCAGCGACTCCCCCTGCTGCAGTCGTCGTCGTGCGGCGAGCGCCGCGCGGTACATCGACAGCGTGGAGTCCGGGTCGCCGTCGAGCGCCTCGACCGAGTCCGCCCCGAAGTCGACCGGCTGCGGCAGGAACGGCGCGACGTCCCCGAAGCCGAACGACGGCCCCGACGTCGTCCACGGGATCGGCACGCGGCACCCGTCGCGACCCTTGACGGTGTGTCCCGAGCGCAGCCACTTCGGGTCCTGCAGGTCCTGGCGCGGGATCGCCACGGCCTCGTGCAGGCCGAGCTCCTCGCCCTGGTAGGCGTAGGTCGACCCGGGCAGCGCCAGCAGCAGCATCGTCGCGGCGCGTGCCCGACGCAGCCCCAGCGCGCGGTCGAGCGGCGGCGTGGCGCCGTCGGTCATCAGCCACGCGTCCGTGTCGGTGCCCTGCGGCAGGCCGTACCGCGAGGCGTGCCGGACGACGTCGTGGTTCGACAGCACCCAGGTGCTCGACGCGCCGGACTCGTCCGCCATCGCCAGGTTCTGCTCGATCAACCGGCGGAACACCACCGGGTCGAACGGTGCCTCGAGCAGGTCGAAGTTGAACGCCTGCCCCAGCTCGGTCGGCCGGGCGTACAGCACGCGACGCGGGGCCGGAGCCCAGGCCTCGGCGATCGCGGCCCGGGGCGGGTCGTACTCGTCGAGCACGGTGCGCCACGTGGCGAAGATCGCGTGCACCTCGTCGCGGTCGTACAGCGGGTCGGACCCGTCGAGCGGCAGCTCGTGTTCGTTCGACGGGCGGTACGGCACGGACAGGTCCTTCGCGAGCCCGTGCGCGACGTCCACCCGGAAGCCGTCGACCCCGCGGTCCGACCAGAACCGCAGGGTGTGCTCGAAGTCGGCGCGGACCTCGGGGTTCGACCAGTCCAGGTCGGGCTGCTCGGGGGCGAACAGGTGCAGGTACCACTCGCCGTCCGGCACGCGGCTCCAGGCCGACCCACCGAAGTTGGACACCCAGTCGCTCGGCGGCAGCGAGCCGTCCGGTCCCGAGCCCTGGCGGAAGACGTACCGCGCCCGCTCCGGCGAACCCGGCGCAGCGGCGAGCGCTGCCCGGAACCACGCGTGCTGGTCCGAGGTGTGGTTCGGCACGACGTCGACGATCACCCGGATGTCGTGCGCGTGGGCGGTGCGCAGCAGGTCGTCCAGGTCGTCGAGCGTGCCGAGCCGCGGGTCGACGTCGCGGTAGTCGGCCACGTCGTAGCCGCCGTCGGCGAGGGGCGAGGGGAAGAACGGCGAGAGCCAGATCGCATCGACGCCGAGCGACGCCAGGTACGGCACGCGGCTGGTGATGCCGACGATGTCGCCGAGCCCGTCGGCGTTCGAGTCGGCGAAGCTGCGCGGGTACACCTGGTAGACGACGGCTTGCCGCCACCAGTCCGGGTCGGAGGTGCTGGGGGTGCTGGAGGGCGTCCGGAGGGTCACCCCGCCGAGCGTACCGATCGTCGACACGCCGCTCACGGACCGCGCGGGAATGCCGATCACTGCGAACGCATTGGTTGTTGCTGTAACCATTCCGTTGGACAACGGATCATCGCAACGAAAGGGTCACCATGACGAACGTCGTCGTGCTCGTCGGCAGCCTCCGCGCCGGCTCCATCAACCGCCAGCTCGCCGAAGCCGCGATCGACCACGCCCCCGAGGGCATCGACCTGTCCGTGTACGACGGCATCGTCGACCTGCCCTTCTACAACGAGGACATCGACGGCGACACCCCGCCCGAGGCAGCGGTCGCGTTCCGTCAGGCCATCGCGGACGCCGACGGCATCCTGCTGATCACGCCCGAGTACAACGGCACGATCCCGGCCGTGCTGAAGAACGCGCTCGACTGGGCCTCGCGTCCGTTCGGCTCGTCGCCCATCTCCGGCAAGCCGCTCGCCGTCATCGGTTCGGCGTTCGGCCAGTACGGCGGCGTCTGGGCACACGACGACGCCCGCAAGGCCGCCGGCATCGCCGGTGCCGCGGTGCTCGAGGACGTCAAGGTCGCCATCCCGCAGTCGGTCGTCCGCTTCGCCGAGACGCACCCGCGCGAGGACGCCGAGGTCACCGAGCAGCTCCAGCAGACGCTCGACGCCATCGCCGCGGCCGCTGCGGAGCGCGTCGCCGCGTAACGCACCCGCGCAGGTGCACGACGGTCGCGACGCGACCACAGGACGGACGGGAGGCCCGTGGCGACACCGCCACGGGCCTCCCGTCCGCCTGTCTGGACGTCCGCTCGCAACTCCGACGGTCGCTAGAGCGCCTGGTAACCAGACGGGTTACGCTACCGACCATGACCGCGACGGAGATCACCGAAGCGTCCGGGTACTGGTTCCCCGACGACGACGCGACCCAGCGCGGGGTCGCCGTGCTGAACGCGCTCCGTCGCTACCGTGCCGCCGAGACCGCCATGCGACGCCGCACCCGCGACTCGATGGGCATGGGCGAGACCGACCTGCTGGCCGTCCGCTTCCTGCTGCAGGCGCAGCGCTCGGGCCGCGCGGTCAGCCCCAAGGACCTCGCCGCGTACCTCAAGATCAGCTCCGCGTCGACGACGATCCTGATCGACCGACTCGTCAAGAGCAACCACGTCCGGCGTGAGCCCCACCCGACCGACCGCCGTGCACTGCTGATCACGCCGACGATCGAGACCGACGACGAGGTCCGCGCCACCCTGGGCGTGATGCACCGCCGGATGATGTCCATCGCCGAGGGCCTCGACGCCGAACAGGCACGCACCGTCGCCTTCTTCCTCGAGCACATGCGCGAGGCCGTCGACCAGGTCGACCAGACCGCCACGCACTGAGACGCGCCCACGGGGGACGAACCCTCACCGTGCTCTGTGAAGGCGTCCTGCCGCGGCGCGTAGACCGGAGTGGTCACCGACGCGAAAGGAGTCATCATGCACGCATCGGACAAGATGGCCAAGAACCTCCAGGCGGTCCTCGTGGACCTCATCGACCTGCACGTCCAGGGCAAGCAGGCCCACTGGAACATCCTGGGCACGAACTTCCGCGACCTGCACCTGCAGCTCGACGAGATCGTCGACGCCGCACGCGAGTTCGCCGACGACACCGCCGAGCGCATGCGGGCCCTGTACCTGGTGCCGGACGGGCGTTCCTCGAGCGTCGCCGCGCAGAGCCACCTCGACCAGTTCCCCGAGGGCGAGATCACCACGCACGACGCGATCGACCAGATCACGCTCCGCCTGTACCAGGCGACCGGCACGATGCGCGACGTGCACGACGAGGTCGACGACGAGGACCCGACGACCGCGGACCTGCTCCACGGGTTCATCGAGCGCCTCGAGCAGCTCGCGTGGATGGTCAGCGCCGAGAACCGCGCCCCGAGCACACCGCTCGCCGCCGCCGTCTCGCCGTCGACCGCCGAAGCGTCGGCCCACGCCTAGGCGCGGCCGCGACGACATGACCGACTACCGCTACCTCATCGTCGGCGGCGGGATGGTCGCGGACGCGGCCGCCCGCGGCATCCGCGAACTCGACGACTCCGGCACGATCGGGATCATCAGCGAGGAGACCGACCGTCCCTACGCCCGTCCGGCCCTGTCCAAGAAGCTGTGGACCGACCCGGACTTCAGCTGGGACGAGAAGGTCGACCTGCACACCGAGGAGACCGGTGCCGAGTTCGTGCTCGGCACCGTGGTCACCGCGATCGACCGTGACGGCAAGACCGTGACCACCTCGGACGGTGGCGCCTTCGGCTACGAGCGCCTGCTCATCGCCACGGGTGGCCACCCACGCGGCCTGCCCGACCTGCAGCCGTCCGACCGGGTGCTGAGCTACCGCAGCGCCGACGACTACCGACGCCTGCGGGCCCTGGCTGACGCCGGCGCCCACGTGGTCGTGGTCGGCGGCGGCTACATCGGCACCGAGATCGCGTCGGGCATCGTGCAGAACGGTGCCCGTGTCACGCTCGTCGACCCGGACGAGGTCGTCGGCGGCAGCACGTTCCCGCCGGACCTGGCCCAGGCGTTCCAGCAGCGCTTCGTCGACCACGGCGTCGAACTGCGCACCGGCCGACGCGTGACGACCGGCACCGACACCGGATCCGGCGTGACGCTGACGCTCGACGACGGTTCCGTCATCCAGGCCGACGCCGTCGTCGCCGGCCTGGGCATCGAGCCCGCCACCGAGCTCGCCGCCGCCGCCGGGCTGACGGTCGACGACGGCATCGTCGTGTCCTCGACCCTGGTGACCGACGACCCCTCCGTGTTCGCCGCGGGCGACGTCGCCGAGTACCCGGACCGCATCCTGGGCACCCGCCGCGTCGAGCACGTCGACAACGCGCAGCAGCAGGGACGCCAGGCCGGCCGCAACCTGGCCGACGCCGACGAGACCTACGACCACACGCCGATGTACTACTCGGACGTGTTCGACATGGGCTACGAGGCCGTCGGACAGGTGTCCACCTCGCTGCACACCGTCGAGGACTGGCAGGAGCCGACCGTCACGGGCGTCGTCTACTACCTGGACGACGACGACACGGTCCGCGGCGTGCTGCTGTGGAACGTGTGGGACAAGACCGACGAGGCCCGCAAGGTCCTCGCCGACGCCAACTCGCTGACGCGCGACATGCTGCCGGGTCGCATCACCGCCTGATCCGCAGGCCACGCGCCTCGGGCGCAACCGACGGGAGGCCCGTCACCGGTCCCGGGACCGGTGACGGGCCTCCTGTCGGTGCGCCTCAGGCCGGGTCGCGCGGCTCCGCGGGCTTGCTGTCGGTGTGGTCCAGTTCCGGTGCGACGGCCTGCACGATCTCGTGCCGCACCGACTCGGGCACCGGCGCATCGGCGTCGTCGGCCATCGCGAGGGCGTGGGCGGACTTGCCGGCCTCGAGCACCTCGTCGTCACCCTTCGCCATCCCGAGCAGCTCGGTGAACCGTGCGCGGACGACCAGCCACGCGTCCCCCGGGCTGAGCCGGGAGAGGTCGGATGCCGTCGAGTCGTCACGGACCCGCTGCATCGAGGACACCCCGCGGTCCGGGATCTCGTCGCGGACGTGCGCCACGGCGAGCCGGGCGACGGCGTCGGCCTGCGCGTGCATCACGGAGTGCGCGCCGTCGACGACCTCACGCAGGACCGCGTACGGGAACACCCGAGCCAGGCGACGCACCCAGTCGCGCGGCACCATCGCGTCGTGCTCACCGCGGATGATCAGGACCTTGGCCTGCACGTGCGGGGCGCGCTCTTCGATGGGGAAGGCGACCATCTTCGGCAAGACCTTGCGGAACCAGTGCCAGCCGCACAGCGCATAGGCGGTGACGGCGTGCCACCGAACGGCCGCGGGCTCGTGCAGCGCCGACCGCGCGAAGCGGACCGCGGACTCGCTGATCGTGCGGGCGGACGAGTCGACGACCGGGCTGATGAGCACCACGTGGGTGTACTCCGGGTGCCGGGCAGCGACCTCGGTGACGACCTGGGTCCCCATCGAGTGGCCGACCAGCACCGGGTTCGTCAGCCCGAGCTCGGCGATGACGGTCTCGACGGCATCGGCGTAGCGCTCGATCGACACCGGACCTGCGAACTTCGGGACACCGGCGAAGCCGGGCAGGTCGAGTGCGCGGACGGGGCCGAACTCCTCGAGGTTCGGCGCGAGCCGCTCGTAGTAGGTCGACGCGATGCCGAGCCCGGCCACGAGCAGGAACGACCGCTCCCCGACCTCGCCGATCGACGACACCCGGACGTTGGTGTGGTCGACGGGGATCCGGTCGACCTTGACCACGACGTCGGCGGTCTCCGCGTCAAGAGCGTCGGCGTGCCGTGGGGTCTGCTCGTTCACGGGGTCTCCTTGCGGGGTCGGGCGGTCGACCGGCGGGGGCCGGGCGGTCGCCCAGCGTGGGGCCGGGCGGTCGCCCAGACTACCGCCGGTGTCCCCCGTCCGCGGGTGAGCGGTGACTCAGCCGCGCGCGGAGCACGTGCTTGCCCGTCGCACTGTCCGTGCACGACACTGCTGCCATGGGCCGAGACGCGGACGCAGGTGACCGCCACCACTCACGTCGTGCGTTCCTGCGCCGTGCCGGGATCGGTGCCGCCGGAGCCGCGGTCGGTGCGGGCGCCGTCGGCGCGGGTGTCGCCTACGACCAGCGGGTGCAGGACGAGCGGTACGGGTTCACCCCGCTGCCCGAACGGCGGGAGCCCGGGTTCGACCACGTCGTCGTGCTGATGTTCGAGAACCGCAGCTTCGACCACGTGTTCGGCCGGCTCTACACCGACGACGAGCTCGGCGACGGGCAGTCCTTCGAGGGACTGCAGCACGGCACGCACGCCAACACCGCGCCCGACGGCACCATCGTGCCCGCGCACGTCTACCAGGGCTCGACCGACTCGGTGATGAGCCAACCCGATCCGGACCCCGGCGAGTTCTATCCTCACGTCAACACGCAGTGGTACGGAACCGTGGACCCGGAAGGGAACGCCGATCCGACCCGGAACGGGTACGCGGCGCCGTACAACGTCCCGTCGGACACGAGCGCGCCGACCATGTCCGGCTTCGTGCACGACTACGTCGTCAACTACCGGATCGAGCGCGGCCGCGAACCCACCGTGCAGGAGTACTCCCGCGTGATGGGCGGCTTCTCGCCCGAGATGCTCCCCGTGTTCTCCACCCTGGCCAAGTCGTTCGCGGTCTACGACCACTGGCACTGCGCCGTGCCCTCGCAGACGTTCTGCAACCGGTCGTTCTTCCACGCCAGCACCTCGCACGGCTACGTGACGAACGGACTGCAGGACGGCCCCGGCAAGTGGCTCGACGCGTCGGACGTGCCGACGCTGTTCAACCGGCTCGAAGAGGCCGGCAAGAGCTGGCGCGTGTACTTCGACGCCGACCAGGTGGTGTCCCTGACCGGGTTCCTGCACGCGCCCTCGATCGAGCGGTACTGGAAGAGCAACTTCCGCAGCATGGAGCAGTTCCACGCCGATGCCGCGGCGGGTACGTTGCCCGACTACGCGTTCGTCGAGCCGCGGATGGTCTTCGATCACAACGACATGCACCCGCCGGTCAGCCGCCCCGGTGCCGGCGCCGATCAGGCGGCCTACGAATCGGCGACGTCGGACGTGCGTGCTGCCGAGGTGCTCCTCGCCGAGGTCTACGGCGCGGTGCGTGGCGGGCGTTCGACGACCGGTTCGAACGCCGTGAACACCGCCCTCGTCGTCACGTTCGACGAGCACGGTGGCATCTACGACCATGTCCCACCACCCGGAGCCGTCCCACCGTCCGGATCGGCCCAACCCGGCGAGATGGACTTCACGTTCGACCGGCTCGGTGGACGCGTCCCCACGTTCGTCGTGTCGGCCTACACCGAACCGGGCACGATCATCAACGAACCGATGCACCACGCCGCGATCGTGCGCACCCTCACGCAACAGCACGGTCTGGAACCCCTGACCCACCGCGACGCCGACGCCCGCGGCATCCAGGACGTCCTCAACCGGACGGTCCCGCGGCAGCCCCAACTCTGGCCCGACGTCGCGAAGCCCTACGTGCCGCGGAATCCCGAGCACCGTCGGTCGGCGCCGAACGAGCGGGACCGGCGACGGCCACTGAGCGCTCCCGGCAAAGGGCTGCTCGGGTTGCTGCTGGCGAAGTACGAACCCGACGCACCGGTCCCCGAGACGTTCGGTGACGCCTACGACGTCCTCACCCGGCACGGCATGGGCCTGTTCGGGGACCGCGACTGACTCGCAGTTCTCCACAGATCGCCGTTACGGGCAACAGCTGCTCCACGGCGCTGCCAGCGTTGCCGGATGACCTGTCCGCTGCACGCGTGGGGTGACGAGAGCATCCGTTCACACGGGCTCGACGCACCCGCGTACCTCCCCCGCGCCTCGTTGATCGACGTCGACCAGGCCGACAGGGTCCGAGACCAGATGCGGCGACTCCGCGCAGGGGCGCGGAAGCTGCACTGGTACGACATGAACGAACGTCATCGACGACAGGTCATCGATCAGGTCCGTCGGCTGGATGCCGGTCACCTGATCGTCATCGACAGCCCGATGCGCTCCGCCGGCACGAGCATCGAGATCGTCGAGATCGACCCGTGATCCGGCTGTGGCCCCCGACAGCGCGGAAGCCGGGTCCCATCGAAGGACGGGGAGCACCGGCTTCTCCTTCTCAGGCCCCGAGGGACAAGAACAGGACCAAGATGTCAGATGCGGGCGTACTTCGCGCGGAGGAAACTGTCGGCGCCGAATGCCGGGAACCCGATCCCGATCACCAGGAGCAGCAGCCCGGGAGAGTGGTCATCCCGCGAGATACCGTGGACTCTGCTCGCGGTGCCGGCACGTGCGAACGTGGACCGATGATCCCGCCGCTGCACGCATGGGGCGACGAGAGCGTCCGTACCCACACAGCCGGACAGCCGCGGTACCTCCTCGCTGCGTCCGTCGTCGACTCGAACGACGTGGAGGCGTCCCGTGCCCTGCTCGAAGACCTCCGTCCGACGCGCGGGAAGCTGCACTGGCACGACTTGAACGACCGGCAACGGAAACGCGTCATCGCCGCAGTCGCCGAGATCGACGCGGTGCACCTCATCGTGATCGCCGCCCCGATGGATCCACGCCGCGAGGAGCGCGCTCGGGCCGTCTGCCTGGAGCGGCTCGGTTGGGAACCCGCGCGTCAGGACGTCGCACTGCTCACGCTGGAGCAGCGCGCCACTGCACTCGCGGCGCGCGACCTGCGGGTCGTCGAGGCGTTGCGGGGTCGAAGGATCATCCCCGCCTCACTCCGTGTCGAGCACGGTGATCCGACGGCGGAGCCGATGCTGTGGCTGCCGGACCAAGTCCTTGGAGCGTTCGGTGCGGCGAGTGAGGGTCATCCAGTTCCGCCGTCACTCAGTGCGGCCATCGAAACGTACGACGTCGAGCCGTGACAGGCCGGGGACAGCGCAGGAGCCGGGATCTGGTATACCCCAGATGCACCGGCTCCGACTTCTCTTCCCCCCAGCAGGAGGCGAGCTGACACCAGTGTGCCAGATGGCAACGGGTCGCGGGTATCAGATGCGGGCGTACTTCGCGCGGAGGAAACTGTAGGCGCCGAAGGCCAGGAACCCGATCCCGATCACCACGAGCAGCACACCGCCACCGGGCACCGCATTCACCGCGTCGAACGCCGCGTCGAGCCCCGATGCCTGCTGCGGATCGCTCCGGAACCCCGCGACCGCGACGAGCACGCCCACGATCGTCACGGCGATCCCCTTCGCCACGTAGCCCGTCACCGCCAGGACCGTCAGCGGCCGCTCGACCGACTTCGGCGGCGTCACGAGCTGCTTCCGGTACGAGCGACGGACGCCGATGACGACCAGCCCGACGCCGATCGCGATCGCGACCGCGCCGGCAGCCAGCACCAGGAACACCCCGCCGGGTGTCGCGATCGCCTTCGCGGCGGCTCCCCGCGTGGAACCCGACGAGCTCGTGCCGGCACCGAGCGCGAACGACGCCGACGAGGACGCGATCAGGCCGTAGACGACGGCCTTGCCGGCGTTCTTCGCCCGGTTGAGCCAGGAACGCGCGGTGTCCGTCCGGCCACCGACGACGGCCTCGACGACCAGCCGGATCGTCAGCGCGGCGGTGCCGATCGCGACGAGCCACAGCAGGACGACCCCGCCCGGCACCGCGGCCAGCTGGGCCAGCGCACCGGACTGGTCGGTCTCGCCGGACTGCGAGCCCTGCGCGCCGCTGTTGCCCGCGGTGCTCCCGATGCCGAGCAGGACGACCAGGTACCCGATGAGCAGGTGCACGACACCGCTGCCGACGAAGCCGGCCCGCGCGGTCACCTCGAACCAGCGGCTGTCGGCAGCGCGGCGCACCTGTCGTCCGGTCTCGCGGGCAGTGGCTTCAGCGCTGTCGGTCACGGGAGACCACACTGCCCGACGCGGCTGCGGGTGTCCGGCGCACCATCCGCGGACGGGAGGCGCGGTGCGGGGCCGCACCGCGCCTCCCGTCCGCCTCGCACGGAGTCAGACGGTCCACCAGGACGCACTCACCAGGGTCCGGTCGCCGACCCGCTCGCCCCGGCGAGCGCGACGGATCGCGTCGTCGACACCGCGCGTCCATCCAGCGGCGGACCACTCGTCGGGCGACGCGACGATCTTCCGGCCACGCGGCCCGACCACGACGATCAGGTCCCCTCCCAGCAACCGTACGATGTCGTCGTCGATGGCACCGAGCAGGTCGGCAGACCCGGTGTCACAGGCATCGCAGCCGCAGTCCGGCTCGAGGCCGACATCGACCGGCGGCGCACCGAGGGCCAGGTCGACGACCGTGCCCGGTACGTCCTCGAGTGACCGGGTCGTGATCTCCAGCGGCAGCGCCACGGGCACCGTGGGGACCAACCGGACACGCTCGACTCCGACACCGACCACGTCGGGCGGCACCGCGAGCGGCTCGGACCGCGCGAGCCCGAGCCGGACGAGGGCCGAAGCCCACGTCGCGGCCCGGGCACCGACGACCCGGTAACGCTCGGGGTCCGTCACCTGCGAGTACTCCTCGGTCAGCGGAGCACGATCCGGATGCGGGTCGGGCCACGCGATCCTGGACTCCGGGCGGACGGCCCACTCCTGGTCGACGACACGTCGCACGTCGGCCAGGGTCACGCGGGCCACCTCAGTCGCCCTTCACGTTGACGACCTGGCGCAGCGTGTGGCGGATGGTCACCAGGTCCTCGGCGTCGGCCATCACCTGGTCGATCGGCTTGTACGCCGCCGGGATCTCGTCGAGGAACGCGTCGGTGTCGCGGTACTCGATCCCGACCATGGCGGCCCGGAGCTCGTCGTGTGTGAACGTCCGACGGGCTGCCGACCGCGAGTACATCCGTCCGGCACCGTGCGGCGAGGACTCGAGTGACGGCTTGTTGCCCCGTCCCTCGACGACGTACGACGCGGTGCCCATGGACCCGGGGATCAGCCCGAGCTGCCCCTCGCGCGCCTGGATCGCACCCTTGCGGGAGACCCACACGGACTTGCCCCAGTGCGTCTCGCGCTGCGTGAAGTTGTGGTGGCAGTTGATCCGCTCCTGCTCGTCGACCGCGGTTCCCATCACCTCGGACAGCTGCCGGACGACCCGGTCCATCATCTCCTCACGGTTGAGCAGCGCGAAGTGCTGCGCCCACCGCAGCTCGGCGATGTAGCGGTCGAACTCCGGGGTGCCCTCGACCAGGTAGGCCAGGTCGGGGTCCGGCAGCGTGATCCACCAGCGCTCCATCGCGGCCTTGGCGACCTTGATGTGCCGCTGGGCGATCTTGTTGCCGACGCCCCGCGACCCGGAGTGCAGGAACAGCCAGACCCGGTCCTCCTCGTCGAGGCTGACCTCGATGAAGTGGTTGCCGGACCCCAGGGTCCCCAGCTGGTTGCGCCAGCCGCCGAGTGCCCCGGCGGGGTCGAAGCCCGCGGCCTCGGCCATCGTCTCGAGCTCGGCGATCCGCGGTGCGGCGGTCGCGACGATCTTGCGGTTCGTCGCGCCGGCGGACAGTGGGATCGCGCGCTCGATCTGCTCGCGGAGCGGCCGCAGGTCTGCGGGCAGCTCGGCCGCCGTGAACTGGGAGCGCACGGCGATCATCCCGCAGCCGATGTCGACGCCCACGGCCGCGGGCATCACGGCGCCGAGCGTCGGGATGACCGAGCCCACGGTCGCGCCGAGGCCCAGGTGGGCGTCGGGCATGAGTGCCAGGTGCGGGAACACGAACGGCATCGCCGCCGTGGTGCGGGCCTGCTGCTCCGTGTTCTCCTCGAGCAGTGATGCCCAGGACAGCAGCCGGCCGGTGATCTTCTGCATTGCTTCTTCTCGTCTCGTTTCGTCATTGCGAGTGGTGACGGTCCGAGGCGGACGTTCGCCGGGCCTCCTGTCCGGTGCGGACGCGTGTCCTGTGGACGCGACGTCCGGGTCGGACGATGCGCGTCGTGGACGCGTGGAGGGCGGCGGGCGATGCCCCGGGCCGGGTGGGCACGGGGCGTCTGGTGACGGTCGTGCCTACGCGGGATACCCGGTGGACTGCTCGTTGCGCTGTTCGGGCAGCACGAGGAGCAGGTCGAGCCAGCGCTCGTCCTGCTGTTCGCGGTGCTGCACGGGGCGCATGCGCGGTCCTTCCGGTCGTTCCGCCGCGTGGCGGACGGTCTGCCCGGGGCGGGCAGGAGAGCGAGACTAGCGCGACACGCCCGGGATGCACAACCCGCTTCCGGCGTGGTGCGGACCACGGCCGGGAGGCCCGGTGCGGGTCCGCCAGGCGGGGTACGGGCGACATGTGGTCACCGTCGGGGGCTCCGGGCAGCATGGACGCATGCCTGCACGTTCGCGCGACTCCACGGAGACCTCCGACAGCCCCGTCACCCGGGAGCGCGTCGACGGCTACGTCCCCCTGCGCTCCTACGGCGCCATCGGTGACGGCCGCACCGTCGCGCTGATTGCCCGTGACGGCCGGATCGACTGGCTGCCCATCCCGTCGATGGACTCACCCCCGGTGTTCGCCAGCATCGTCGACGCCGAGCACGGCGGCCACGTCGCGCTCCGGCCCGTGGACGGCACCGCGACGATGACGCGCGAGTACCTCCCCGGTACGAACGTGCTCGTCACGACGTGGACGACCGCGTCCGGCAGTGCCACCGTCACCGACGCCATGGTCACGGGCGTCGCCGGACGACTGCCGTGGGCCGAGATCGGCCGATGTGTGCAGGGCGTCGAGGGGTCCGTCGACATGGAGTGGGCGGTCGTGCCGGGCACCCTGCTGAACACCGCCGAACCGACGCGGCTCGACACGGCGAACGGTGCGGTGATCGGCATCGACGGCGTCACGATCGCCATCGTCGAGCACGGGTTCGAGCCGGTCCACGACGACGGTCCCCAGTTCTCCGGGCGGTTCACCGCCACCGCGGGGGCGAAGGCGATCCTGACGATCGTCGGCACGAAGGACGAGCCGATCTTCATGCCCGACCCCGAGAGCACCCTCGACGCGGTCGACCGCACGATCGAGAACTGGGCGACGTGGTCGAAGGAGTTCTCGTACGACGGGCCGTGGGCCGAGGCCGTGCAGCGGAGCGCTCTGGCGCTGAAGCTGCTCATCTTCTCGCCGACCGGCGCCATCGCTGCCGCGCCGACGACCAGCCTGCCCGAGGACCGCACCGGCGGGAAGAACTGGGACTACCGCTTCGCCTGGGTGCGCGACCTGTCGTACACGGTGCACGCGCTGACCCGCTTCGGTCTGCGCGAGGAGACCCATGCCGCCGTGTCCTGGATGATGCGCACGATCGGCGAGCACGACGAGACCATGCCGATCTTCTACCGGCTCGACGGGTCGAAGACCGACCAGGTCGAGGAGCGGGACGTGCCCGGCTGGAACGGCATCGGGCCGGTGACCGTCGGCAACCGTGCGGGCGACCAGCTGCAGCTCGGCGTCTGGGGTGACGTCTTCGAGATCATGCGGCAGTACGTCCGCGCCGGCAACGTGCTCGACCGTGCCACCGCGAAGGTCCTGCAGGAACTGGCGGACGACGCGTGCCACCGCTGGGAAGAAGCCGACTCGGGCATGTGGGAGCTGCAGGAGACGCAGCACTACGTGTCGAGCAAGATCGGGTGCTGGCAGGCCCTGGATGCCGCGATCGAGCTGCACGACGCCGGCATGATCGACGGCCCGCGCGACAAGTGGACCGAGAACCGTTCGCTCATCGAATCGTGGGTGTCCGAGCACGGATGGGACGAGGACCTCGGGTACTACGTCATGTACCCCGGCTCGGAGGCGCTCGACACCTCGATCCTGCTGCACGCGATGTCGGCGTTCGACCGCGGACCCCGCATGCAGTCGACGATCCGCGCGATCGAGGACCAGCTGCAGCACGGACCCCTGGTGTACCGCTACACCGGGATGGCGGACGAGGAGTCCCCCTTCGTCGCCTGCTCGTTCTGGCTGGCCGCGGCGATGGCCTGCGTGGGTCGGGTCGACGACGCGACCGCCCTGATGGACGAGATGGTCGACCAGGCGAACGACGTCGGACTGTTCAGCGAGATGCTCAGCGCGGTGGACGGCGAGTTCATGGGCAACATCCCGCAGGGGCTGTCGCACCTGGCACTGATCCAGGCGGCGCTGACGATCGAGGAGATCTCGGCCGAGCACTGACCGCGGAGTCCAGATCGTCGTCCTGGGTGACGATCCCGTCGCTGCGAGGCATCATGGACTGACCATGAACGACGTCGACGCACGCATGGACCGCCTGCGACGGGCCGCGCGGTACCGCTACCAGCAGCTCGTGGACAGCGAGGTCCAGCGGGGCTCGCTCGACCCGGACGAGGTGCGCGAGGAACGACGGCTGCTCAAGGCCGCCGACGTCGCCGCACATGCCCGGGCGCAGATCGAGGAAGCGGAGCGGCGCGGGGTGTTCGAGGGCAACCCGTACCACGGCAAGCCCCTGCCGGGGAACGACGGGCACCACGATCCGGACTGGTGGATCCGCTCGAAGATCGAACGCGAGGACATCCGCGGCATCGCTCCGCCCGCCTTCGCGCTGCGGACCGAGGACGCGGGCCTGGACGACGCACTCGATGCCCTGTCGCACGAGGGCGACGTCCGTGACGTGCTGGTGGACTTCAACGCGCGCGTGCGCGAGGCCCGGCGGCAGCTGCTCGGTGGCCCGCCGGTCGTGACCCCGATGCGCGACGTCGACGCCGAGGTCGCCGCCTGGTCCACGCGGCGCGAGGAGCGACTCGCCGCCGCAGCGCGAGCCGCGGACGACGCACGGCAGGCGGAACAGCCACGCCGGTGGTGGCGCCGACGCGGCTGACCCGCATCGGGCCGGAGTGCCACCGACACGCGAGAACGGCCGGTCCCCGGGGTGGTGGGGACCGGCCGTTCTGGTGTGCGGGGTGTTACTTGATCTGTGCGGTGATGGTGGCGGTGCCGACGAGCAGGCCGCCCTTGACGGCGTCGGTCTTGAAGGTGCTGTTGAGCAGCTTCGCGGC